>JAIUOJ010000061.1 GCA_020161335.1 Pseudomonadota bacterium | reverse complement strand
TACACCGTGCTGCCCGAGCAGGAAGTGGCGATGACCGACGCCGAGCTCGCGGCCAGCGCGCGCGAAGAGGCCGAGCGCCAGCGGCGCACGCTCGCCGCGCAGCGGCAACGCGAGGCCGATGCCGCGCAGCCGGCCGCACCCGCGCCGACGCCTGTCGATGCGGCCACGCCCGCCAGCGCGCCGGCGCGCGCCACCCCGGCGCCGAGCGTCGCCTCGGCCACGCCGGCCGCGCCTGCCGGCGCCGACGCCTCCGCCCGCTACCTGCTGCAGGCCGGCTCGTTCAGCGCCTCGGGCGATGCCGAGGCGCTCAAGGCGCGCATCGCCCTGCTCGGCCTGTCGGCGCGGGTCGAATCCGGCGACGCCAACGGCAAGACCGTCTACCGCGTGCGAATGGGGCCCTACGCCACCGCCACCGAGCTGGCCGAAGCCAAGCAGAAGCTCGGCAACGGCGGCCTGCCGGCGCTGGCGATCAAGGCCAATTGAGCCTGCCCACCGAGCCCGCCGTCACGGGCCCGTCGCAGCCTGCGCGAAGGGCCTGGGGCAGACTGGCGGACCTGAACGGAGCACCGCCATGGCCATCGAAGCCGCCCTGATCAAACCCGTGGTCGATGCGCTGCTGGCGCTGTTCCGCGAAAGCAACGACCTCAAGCTCAAGCGCACCGCCGAGAAGGCGCTGCGCGAGGCGATCCGCGAACTGCTGCAGGCCAATCCCGACGAGAACAAGGCGCAGGCGCGGATCGCGATCGCCAAGGCCGCCGGCATCCTGTCCGAGGACGTCGTGCTGGCCGAGGACATGCTGGAGAAGCATCGCGCCACCAAAGCCAAGACGCGCGGCAAGTCGTCGACCGGGCGCAAGCGCGCAGCGGTCGACGCGACTCGGCCGGACAAGCCGGCGAAACCCGACAAGCCGGCCCGACCGGACCCGCCGAAGACGCGCAAGCCGGCGAAGGACGCCGCCGGCAAGCCCTCGAAGCCCTGATCCCGACATCTTCCCCACGCCCGGCCTGCCAAGCTGCCGGCCCTGTGTCCGCGTCGAGCCCGTCATGCTGCATCACCCGCTCTTCCTCGCCGTGTGCGCGCTGTGGTTCGCCAGCGAACTGCTGATCGACCGCCGCCGCTCGGTCGACGGCGCAAGCCGGCGCGACGCCGGCACGCTGCGCCTGCTGCACGCCACCATCGCGCTCAGCGTGGCGGCGGGCGTGTGGCTGTCGATGCGCGGCGCCTGGCGTTTTCCACCCACGCTGCTGCCGTGGCTGCCGTGGGCCGGGCTGGCGCTCATGGCCGCCGGGCTCGCGTTCCGCGCGTGGTCGATCCGGGTGCTGGCGCAGCAGTTCACCGTCGACGTGTCGGTGCGCCCGGACCACGAGCTGGTGCGTCGCGGCCCCTACCGCCTGCTGCGCCACCCCTCCTACACCGGCGCGCTCGCGACCTTCCTCGGCTTCGCGCTGGCGCTGGGCACGTGGGCGTCGCTGCTGGTGGTGATGCTGCCGGTGACGCTGGCGTTCCTGCATCGCATCCGGATCGAGGAGCGGGTGCTGTCCGAGGCCTTCCCGCAGGCCTATCCGGCCTATGCGCGCGACACCTGGCGGCTGCTGCCCTTCGTCTGGTAGCACGCGCCGACGACGCGTCCGCCTCCAGCGCCTCTCCTGCCGAACGACGCGGGGGCGCTGCGGTTCGCCGCGGCCGCGGCACGCGGTCCATGCCTTCGTTCGGAATGACCTCCGCCCGGAATGACCACGGGGAAGGACGCCCTCGCGGTGCAGCGGACGGCCTAGAATCCGCCCATGGACCACGGCATCGACAAGACCCTCCTCGTCACCGGCGCCACCTCCGGCTTCGGCGCCGCCACGGTCGAGCGCTTCCTCGCCGACGGCTGGCGCGTCATCGCCACCGGCCGCCGCGGCGAACGCCTGCAGGCGCTTCTCGACCGGCACGGCGGCGAGCGCCTGCACGTGGCCGCCTTCGACATCCGCGACGGCGATGCGATGCAGGCCGCGCTCGATGCGATCCCCGAACCGTTCCGCGGCGTCGACGTGCTGGTCAACAACGCCGGCCTCGCGCTGGGCACCGCACTGGCGCAGCAGGCCGACCTCGACCAGTGGCGGCAGATGATCGACACCAATGTCACCGCGCTGGCCACGCTCACCTTCAAGCTGCTGCCGGCGCTGATCGCGCGCAAGGGCGCGATCATCAACATCAGTTCGGTGGCCGGCGTGTATCCCTATCCCGGCGGCAACGTCTACGGCGGCACCAAGGCCTTCGTCAGCCAGTTCTCGCTCGGCCTGCGCAGCGACCTGCACGGCACCGGCGTGCGCGTGACCGCGATCGAGCCGGGCATGGCGCAGACCGAATTCACCCTGGTCCGCACCCGCGGCAACCAGGCCGCCTCCGACACCCTGTACGCCGGCGCGAACCCGATGACCGCCGACGACATCGCCGGCGTCATCCACTACGTGGCCACGCTGCCGCCGCACCTCAACATCAACCGGCTGGAGATCATGCCGGTGACGCAGTCGGTCGCCGGCTTCCAGGTGCAGCGCACGGGCCCCTGACGAACGGTCGTCCGCGGCTGGCCGGCGTCGGCGCCGGTCCGCGTTGTAACGGGCGGGTCACCCGAATTCCGGGTCCCGGCGATCCACTTGGGAGGATCCCGCCATGCCCCAGTACGTCATCGAACGCCATATCCCGGGCGCCGGCGCCCTGTCGCCGGACGAACTGCGCCTGATTTCGCGGAAGGCCTGCGCCATCCTCGACCGGCTCGGCCCGCGGATCCGCTGGCACCAGAGCCTGGTCACCGACGATTGCGTGTATTGCGTCTACAGCGCGGAGTCCGAGGCGCTGGTGTACGAGCACTCGCGGGAAGGCGGCTTCCCGATCAGCCGGGTCAGCGAAGTCCGGGCGGTCATCGACCCCACCACCGCGCTGTAGCCCCGCGGCGCCGGGTCAGCCCGGCGGCGCGTCGTCGAGGTAGGTGTAGCCGGTCAGGCCGGCTTCCAGCGCTTCGTTGAGGCGCGCGGCCTCGGCCTTGCCCAGGTCGACCGCGCCGACGCGCGCCTTGTAGATGCGGCGCAGGTCGTCGAGCTTGTAGCCCACGTAGTCGAGCATCACGTCGGTGGTGTCGCCCTTGCGCTGCTGGCTGATGGCGTAGCCGTCGCCGGCGAGCCGCACTTCGATCGCGTCGGTGTCGCCGAACAGGTTGTGGATGTCGCCGAGGATCTCCTGGTAGGCGCCGACCAGGAAGAAGCCGAGCCGGTAGCGCTCGCCGGGACGCAGCGGGTGCAGCGGCAGCGAGCTGTCGAGGCCCTCGTTCTCCACGTAGGTGTCGATCTTGCCGTCGGAATCGCAGGTCATGTCGGCGATCACGCCACGCCGCTCCGGCACCTCGTCCAGGCGCTCGATCGGCACGATCGGGAACACCTGGTCGATCGCCCACACGTCGGGCATCGATTCGAACACGCTGAAGTTCACGAAGTACTTGTCGACCAGGCGCTCGGCCAGCTCGTCGAGCAGCGGGCGATGGTTCTTCTCGTCGTAGCTCAGGCGCGCGCGCACGCCGTGGGCGATGGCGTAGAACAGGTCGTCTATGCGCGCGCGCGCGACCAGGTCGATCTGGCCCAGCGCGTAGGCGGCCAGGCCCTCGGCGTGGAAGTGCTGCGCTTCCTGGAACAGCTCCACCGGCGGGCGCCGGTCGAGATCACCCTGGATCTCGCGCAGGTAGGCGATCGCATGCGGCTCGTCGTCGTGCGCGTCGGGCACGCGGCCCTCCGGCGCCTGCTCAACCTCCACCACGTTGGCCACCAGCAGCGCATGGTGCGCGGTCATCGCGCGGCCGCACTCGGTGACGATGCGTGGCGGCGGCAGGCCGTGCTCGGCGCAGGCGTCGGCCAGCGGCTGGACAATCGTCGAGGCGTAGTGCTGCACGCCGTAGTTGATCGAACAGTAGCTGCGCGAGCGCGTGCCCTCGTAGTCGATGCCCAGTCCGCCGCCGACGTCGACGTGCGTCACCTTCGCGCCGAGCTTCGACAGTTCGACGAAGTAGCGCGTAGCCTCGCGCATGCCGTTGGCGATGTCGCGCACGTTGGAAATCTGCGAGCCCATGTGGAAATGCAGCAGGCCCAGGCAGTCGCCCATGCCGGCGTCGCGCAGGGTCTTCCACAGGTCCAGCACCTGGCGCGGGGAGAGGCCGAACTTGGCCTTGTCGCCGCCGCTGTTCTGCCACTTGCCGGCGCCCAGCGACGCCAGCCGCATGCGCACGCCGATGCCGGGCACGACGTCGAGCGCCTTGGCCTCCTCGAGGATCAGCGGCAGTTCGGACGGCTTCTCGACCACGATGTAGGTGTCGAGGCCGAGCTTGCGCCCGATCAGGGCCAGGCGGATGTATTCGCGGTCCTTGTAGCCGTTGCAGACGATCAGGCCGCCCGGGCGCGACAGCGCCAGCACCGCCATCAGCTCGGGCTTGCTGCCGGCCTCGAGGCCGAAACCCTCGCCGTGGTGCGAGGCCAGCGTGCCGGCGACGCCCGCGTGCTGGTTGACCTTGATCGGATAGACCGCGGTATAGCCGCCGGTGTAGTCCCAGTCGGCCTGCGCCTGCGCGAACGCGGCCTGCAGCCGGCGCAGGCGGTCGCCGAGGATGTCGGGGAAGCGCACCAGCAGCGGCAGGTTGGCGCCGCGCGCCATGGCGGTGTCCACCACCTCCGGCAGCGGGATCGCCAGCCCGTCGGCGCCGAGCGGGCGCACGACCACGCGCCCGGCGTCGTCGACGTCGTAGTACCCCTCCGACCAGTGCGGGATCGAATAGGTCTTGCGGGCGTGGTCGGTCGACCAGGCAGTCATCGGCAGGCGTCCGGTGGCGATGGCGGGCCGGCCATTCTAGGGCCTGCCCGGTCCGGCGCAGGCCCAAGGCCGCCAGCGGCCGCCGGGACGACTCGCCGGCGTCAGTGCGCGCCCTTGCGGTAGACCGGCTCGGCGCAGACGGCGCGCACCTGCCGCGCCAGCGCCTTCTGGTCGGTGCCGGTGAACAGGGCATGGCCGCTGCCCAGCGCCTCGGCGAGCGACCTCAGGCCCGCGGCTTCGCCGGCGACCGAGCCGCGCCAGTCCAGCAGGACCAGATACTGCGGCGGCGCCTCGCGCAGCGCGGTACGGCGACGCGCGACCCAGGCACGGGCGACGCGATCGTCGAACGCCAGCTTGCGCGCGAGGCGCTGCAAGGCGTCGGCATCGAGGTCGTGCGGGAGCAGCACACCTTCTCCGGTCGCATCGTCGTCGTCGCGCTGCGCGTCGGCGAGTGGCCTGAACCCGTCGCACACCTGTTCGATCACGGCGAAGGTGGCCGCATCGAGATCGGGATCGGCCGCCAGTGCGCGCAGGTCCTCGATCGCCGGCCCCGCGGCGCCGGGATCCAGCGCCACCGCGCGCCGCAGGCGCTCGCCACCGGCCAGGTCGCCGTGGCGCAACTGCCACAGCCCGGCGCGGAACAGCGGCATCACCCGGTCCGGATCGGCGGCGAGCGCGCGCGCGTAGAACGGCAGCGGATCGACGTCGATGCGCACCTGCTCCACCAGCAGCGCGTGTTCGGCCAGTTCTTCCGGCGTCGGCTGGCCGATGCCTTCCAGCACCGCCAGCCGCGCGCGATCGCCGGCCGCGGCTTCGTACGTGGCCTCCCAGTGGCCGCGGATCGCCTCGCGCCAGGCGTCGTCGAGGCGACGCTCCAGCGTGTCGCGCAGCGGGCCCAGCAGGTCCAGGGCCGCATGGCCGCGGGCGCCGTGCGGGCGAGCACTCGCGCCCAGCGCCTCCAGCCGTTGCGGCAGGGTGGGATGGGTATCGCGTGGATCGTGCGCGCGCGCGGCCAGCCCGAGCAGGCGGTCGAGATCGACCTCGCGGCCCTGCGCGGCCTGCGCCAGCGCCGACAGCACCTGCACCGGCGGATGGCGCTGGCTGCGTGCGCGCGCCCAGAACCGCGGCCAGAAACGTGCGTGCAGGCGGCGCGAGGCGATCTCGATGCGCAGCAACGCATCCGCAGTCGCATCCACGCCCACCGCGCGCGCCGCCGCGGCATCGGCGGCGTACTCGTGGCGCCGGGTCAGCGCGCGGCTGGCGAGGTCGAAGCGCGGCGCGAACCAGGCATAGAACCGCGCCAGCAGCCAGGCGAAGGAAAAATCGTGCGCGGCCATGCCGTCGCGCAGCCGGTACCAGGTGCCGCGCGCGAGGTAGATCCAGGCCGCGAAGCGCCCATCGTGCGCGCCGAAGTGCCCGAACTCGTGCGCGATCACCGACGCGAACGCATCTTCGTCCAGCACCTGCATCAGCGGCCAGCCCAGCACGAGGTAGTGGCGGTGGCCGAGCAGGCCGAGCGCGACCGGCACGCTGGCCGCCTTGGCGTTGAAATCCTCGTCGATGAGGATGCCGTCCAGCGCCGGCGCGCCCATCTCCCGGCGCAGGCGCTCGACCGCCGCCTGCAGCCGCGGCGCTTCGCCGGGGGCGAGCCGATGCCCCGCGGGCGGTTCGAAGCGCACCCACAGCGTGCGCAGGATCACCGCCGCGACCGCGGCCGGCAGCACCAGCACGAACACGTGCTGCGGCGCCAGCGAGGCGCCGTTGACGAACAGGTGCACGGCCACCAGCACGAATGGCGCCAGCGCCAGCAGCAGCAGGCCCAGCACCACGCCGTAACCGAGCAGCGCCAGCGCCAGCAGGCGCAGGCGATAGCGGCCGGGCGCGTCGCGTGCCTCCACCTCCAGCCGCCGCACCTCGTCGCGCGCGCGCTGCTCGTCCGCGCGCTGTCCGCCTGCGTGTCGCTGGGTCATCCGGCCTCCGCTCCGTGGCGCGGGCATCGTAATGGATTGGTCGCGGGGCCGTCGCAGGTGGTCCGCTACAATGCGCGCCGCACCGCAGGACCGACCCGGCCGCCTGCCTCCGCATCACGCCCACAGGAACGCACCATGACCGCCAGCGACTGGCTGTACGAGAACTTCGAACCCGCCGGCTCGTCGATCGGCTTCCGCATCACGCGCAAGCTCGACGAGGTGCAGTCGCCGTTCCAGAAGATCGAGATCTACGCATCGACCGACTGGGGCAACGTGATGCTGATCGACGGCGCGATGATGGTGACCACGCGCGACAACTTCCTCTACCACGAGATGATGTCGCACCCGGCGCTGTTCACGCATCCGGACCCGAAGCGCGTGGTGATCATCGGCGGCGGCGACTGCGGCACCCTGCGCGAAGTGCTGCGCCATCCGGGCGTCGAGAAGGCGGTGCAGTGCGACATCGACGAGCAGGTCACGCGCATGGCCGAGAAGTATTTCCCCGAGCTGTGCGAGTCCAACGACGATCCGCGCGCCGAGGTGCTGTTCGACGACGGCATCGCCTACATGAAGAATGCCGCGCCGGGCAGCCTCGACGTGGTGATCGTGGATTCCACCGACCCGGTCGGCCCGGCCGAGGGCCTGTTCAACAAGGCCTTCTTCGAAAGCTGCTTCCGCGCGCTGAAGGACGACGGCATCCTCGTGCAGCAATCCGAATCACCGCTGGTGCTGCTGGATCTCATCAAGGAAATGCGCGCGGAGATGGGCAAGGCCGGCTTCACCACCTTCCAGACCCTGCCGTTCCCGCAGCCGTGCTATCCCACCGGCTGGTGGAGCTGCACCCTGGCGCGCAAGGGCCAGGGCTTCGAGTTCCGGGAGGCCGATGCCCGCGCGAAGTCGTTCAGGACGAAGTACTACAGCGCCGACCTGCACAAGGGCGCACAGGTGCTGCCGCCGTTCGTGGCCGAGGCGCTGGGCTGATCAACTAGAGCCTACGATATGGTGTGTCGCTCACCTTGACCAGCACATCACCATCAAGTTTCGATGACAAAAAATCTTTGAGTGCCGATGCCGCCAACTCGGGATGCCTCTGCGGGCCCACCCACACTTCCGCGATAGCTTTCCGCAGGTTCTCCGCCGATCCAAACTCAAACTTTGTGTACGGTGTGATCGTACTGTTTCCTCGATACGAGATTTTTGGTTTTCGAGAACCGAATCCATAGTAAATCAAGCGCCATTCTTTCTCGTCAGAGAAAGCCGGATGCTTGATGGCAGCGCCAATCCATTGCGCCCCGATCGCCATCATCGCAGCTATATCTGCGTCAGACGCGTTCGGATTGTCGTCCAAACACTCGCGCAAGGCTTCTTCGATGAAAGATTGATTCAACTGAGTCAATCGATCCTCGTCATAGTCGCAAGGCAGGAGCCAGAAACCCGGCTCCAATGCAGGAGAATGTTTCAAGTCCCACAGCGCAGATGCCTTAAAGCCGATAGAGAACCCACCCTCTCCCCCTCCATAACCGCGCCACTGGGAGAGGCTGTCCTTTCTCGTCGAAAAGCAGCAGACAAATGTTTGTTTGTCGATATCAAGCCGAGGAGACGACTGGGCATTATGGAAAACGACGTCTAGGTAATCATAGAAGGCGGCCTCCCGCTCACCAGAGTCGCGCGCCCGAATCTTATGCAACGCACGCCTGAGCAGAACACCCGCGTGCTGGTTCTCAGTTGCATCATTGAGGTAGGCACTGCTCGTCAACCACAGCTGTGTCGACTCAACAATTCCGCATAGCCCAACGGCATCTGTGTAGTGGTACAGGATAGGATCTTCGTCGGTCAGCCACTCTGACCAGAAGCGCTCGGACAAGAGCCTAGCCGCCATCAATTGCTGGCCTGAAGCCACTACAAGGCGTCGCCGTCCAATTCACCCGTCCGAATCCGCACCACGCGGTCAAGGTCGTAGACGAAGACCTTGCCGTCGCCGATCTTGCCGGTGCCGGCGGCCTTCACGATCGCCTCGGTGACCAGGTCGGCCTGGTCGTCGGCGACCGCGATCTCCAGCTTGATCTTGGGCAGGAAGTCGACCACGTACTCGGCGCCACGGTACAGCTCGGTGTGGCCCTTCTGGCGACCGAAGCCCTTGACCTCGGTGACGGTGATGCCGGCGACGCCGGCCTCGGCGAGCGCTTCGCGCACGTCGTCGAGTTTGAACGGCTTGACGATCGCCACCACCATCTTCATCGCGGGTCTCCCAGTGCTTTGCGGCCCGGCGCGGCCATTCGACGTCCTCACCCCGGGACCGCGCTAGCATACCTTCCGCCGGGGTCGGGTTTTTCCTACAGCCGGCCGCGCCTGCCTCCGACTGCGCCCTCACGCGCCGCGCGCGATGCTGGCCGCCTCCCCGGATGGAGCGGAACCCGTGATCGACCTGAACCACATCGACGACCTCGCCCGCCGCCTCAGCGGCCTGGTGCCGCCGGGCCTGCGCGAGAGCCGCGAGGAGCTGCAGGAGAACTTCAAGGCGGTGCTGCAGTCGGGGCTGGCCAAGCTCGACCTGGTGACCCGCGAGGAGTTCGACGTGCAGCGCGCGGTGCTGCTGCGCACCCGCGAGAAGCTCGAACAGCTGCAGGGCCGGGTGCTCGACCTGGAAACCCGCCTCGCCACCGGCGACGGATCGTCCCGGACCGACGGCTGAGCCTGCCGCCATGGGTCTCGCGCTCGTGCATGGACGCGCGCGCGCGGGGGTGCGCGCCCCCGCCGTGAAGGTGGAAGTGCACCTCGCCGGCGGATTGCCCTCGATGTCGATCGTCGGCCTGCCGGAGGCCGCGGTGCGCGAAGCCAAGGACCGCGTGCGCGCCGCGATCCAGTGCGCCCAGTTCGAATTCCCGGCGCGCCGGATCACCGTCAACCTCGCCCCCGCCGACCTGCCCAAGGGCTGCCCTTTTTTCCGCTTTTGTGGCAATGTCGGCAATAACGCTGCCAACTTCGACGTTAATTGGGTTAAACGGCGGCGGATGCCAACCTTAGGATGACGGTCGTGTCGGCCAGTCACTGTCATGGAGGACGCCTATGGTGACAATCAGGAAGTCATCACGTGTCTCTCAGCCATGTCCTTGGCTTACAGGGCCCCCACCTGCTGGTACGGACCGGCGAGCTTAAGTGGGTCGACTCTGACCCTTACCAAGCCGCCGCAATTTTCCGGCGAATTCGGTGGGACGGATCGCGCTTTCGGCTCGATGGTTCAACAAGGCACCTTGTTTGCCTCCCACTGGCCCATACGATCCAATTGCCATTAGCCGCTGGACTCGTCGATGGCGTCACCTGCCATGTGGGCTCGGTAGAGCTCTACAAACGCGTGTCCGTCTCGGTATGCGCTGAGATCCAGAACGTCAAAGCCCGAGACCAACTCGAGGCGGAGGGGCTTCTGCGACGCGCTGGCGGTGCCTATTCTCAGGAAGACCGAGAGGCGCGAGTAGACAAGGCTTTGTACTACCAGTACAGAAGTCGCGACCCACGCTTTCAGCGTGTCTTTGCCCCCTGCTCAGTCATTTTCACTGCGTACTTCTCGCCATCGTCTCAGATGGGCACGACTGTCCTCTCAAACGACTTCGAGTCACTTGCAAGAGGTCTTCGACGCAGCAGCGCCTACACAAATCCTGCCACCGGAGTCTCGCATCTTAAGCTCGATCGCCAGCATCATGTGGTCGATGTCCCCATGATCGCGCGGGCACTGTTCGACGAAAGCGGGGTGGCACACCAGCGCACTCTCGATGTAGGCGCATCATTGGCCTTGTGCTCTCGGAACAACGCCCCACGATGCATCCGCGCCGTACCCCCATTCAATGGGGAGACCAACATGTCCGTGTATGGGTACGTGTTGCAACATGGACCAATACGGACATTGGTCATCACCCAGATTCTAGAATGCGATCATCCGTTCCCTGTCTCGCGTTTGGAAGTCGAGCTTGACCAAGCAGGGGCCAGCAACGACCAAGCATCTGCCGGCGGAGGCACAATTCGGAGAACTGCCGACGATGCTGGCATCGAACTGGAAGTCCTAGATGCCACGGGAAACAATCCGAGCAATCTGCATCCTCCCGTAACGGCGCTAGGTCGCCCAGGGACGACATTCAAGGGACTCAACCGCTCCAATTTATCTATTGAACGTCGCGAATGCTCACGCGCCCGAAAAGGGGCTCGCCTTGTTCCAATCAACGAAGATCTCCGCAACTCCACGCAACGGAGAACTTCCGACGGAGATGCGAGCGCCAGGCAAACACATTCCTCGACCAGGAATACGAATGACTCCGGCGAAGACCATCTGCCACCTGAGAATCGTTCGTTAACTTCAAAAGAAGCACTCAAGCGCACGCTAGACGAACTTGACAGCATGTCGATCACCCATGAGGCTCAGGTTGTTTCTCGCATCTTCACCGACATGAAACTTCAGCAAAGACACTGGCTTTTCAATGTTGTCAGACAAGAAGGAACTGGACGACGGCCTTCATGGAGAATGCTGGAAGGAGGCACGCCGCGTGGAATCCTGATTGCACAGGTTTCCAAGTCCCATGCATACGCATATGTCGTTGAGATTCTCCGCCGCGGAGACGATTCATTTTCAACGCTGATGGTTTCGCAACCCGACTGTTCAGAGATCGATAGCGAGTTCTTGGAGAAGATTTTTCAGGTGATCGATTCACATCAAAAGCTTCCCAAGGACACCGTCATTCGGGGCGACAGCAAAATCGAGATTCGGCGCATTCGTCACAACGCGGGCCAAAGCGAGAACAAGCTGAGTCAGGTTCTCAGCCAGCGCCTATCGGACGCCCTGCAAGGCCCTCAGTGATTGAGCCTTTGAATGCCCCAATGGAGCATGCCAACCATGCCATATCACACCGCCACAGCAGCTCTCGATGAGATACGCGATCGAGCCGTTATCTGGAGGTAGTTGGCGCGCACGCAGATGACGCGGCCTTCCCGCTAGTCGTGTACTAGCGCCGCAGCCAGCAGCACATTGAGGTCTGCGGTCAGCTGCAATGACCCACTGGTTTCCTGGTCAGGTGTTACTTTCCGAAGGAGACACCGATGAGCCAAGTGATGGAGGAAGAGATCAAGCGTTGGACGGAGCGCCGTAAGTCGGCGCTGGTGCTGGAGATCATCCACGGGCGAACGACCGTGGCCGAGGCCACCAGGCAGTTCGATCTGACACCGGCGGAGGTGGAAGACTGGGTCAATCAGGGCAAGGCCGGCATGGAGAACGCGCTGCGGGTCAAGCTGGAGGATGTGCGCTAGCAGTACGAACGCCAACTCAAGAAGATGCAGGAAGCCTATGGCGCTTTCTTGGACGAAAGCATCGACTCATATTATCCCACGCTACAGGTCAGACCCGTAAATGTCTCTGGTGTAAATTTTGTGAGAAACACACTCGATTTCTGGAGAGGTTCGGTTGGCTACTATGACGTCAGATTGGTTTATGAAGTCATCTAAGTCATTTATGAGCTTCAATCCCGCCATGTCGGGCTCCGTAATAATCGGCTCATAGATGATGATTTGTGCGCCACTGGATTTCAGTCTATTGATGACACCCAAGATGCTGCTCTCACGAAAATTGTCGCTTCCTGATTTCATCGTCAGTCGATAGATCCCTATCGTCTTCAGCTCCCTGTTGAGGATGTCATTCGCAATGAAATCTTTTCTTGTTTCATTTGCATCCACGATCGCCCTAATCAGGTTCTGCGGGACCCGATAGTAGTTCGTCAACAACTGGCGCGTATCTTTAGGTAGACAATATCCTCCATAGCCGAAGGACGGGTTGTTGTAATGCTGGCCAATTCTAGGATCCAGGCAGATGCCGCGAATGATTGATTTGGCATCCATGCCTTGGATGGCTGAATAAGTATCGACTTCATTGAAAAACGCGACGCGCATGGCGAGGTATGTGTTTGAGAAAAGTTTTATCGATTCTGCTTCCGAACTTCCTGTCAGAACAACTTCAACTCGATCCTCATTGGAACAGTCCAATAGGATTTTGGCGATGCGATCTCCTATTTCAGTCATATCCCCAACGACAATCCTAGATGGATGAAGATTGTCATTCAGAGCAAATCCTTCTCTGAGGAATTCAGGGCAAAAAACAATTCGCTCTGAGCCGTACTTGCGCCGCGCGCCATCGGTGTAGCCCACCGGTATGGTGGATCGGATCACTATGGTTGATTGAGGACTGAATGAGAGTGCGCTGCGAATTGTGGCGTCTACAGAATCTGTATCGAATCTGTTGGCCGCACTGTCGTAGTTCGTCGGTGTTGCAATGAAGACATACTCTGCGCCTTCATATGCTTCCGACGCATCTGTCGTAGCTCGAAGATTGAGGTTCTCAGCTCTCAGGGCATTGTCGACAGCTGATTCCTGCACAGGGGCCTTCCGTTGGTTGACGCTTTTTACCCGCTGGGCATCGATATCGAATGCCACCACTTCATGCTGCCGTGAGAGCATGACGGCGTTAGCCATTCCAACGTACCCAATACCAACAACTGCGATCTTGGCCATCGTTTTTTCTTTACTTCGTAATGTTTTTTGGCACGAACTAACGACGCTGCTTGTATGCAAGCAATCGGAGGGCATTGAATACAACCAGAAGCGTTGATCCCTCGTGGATGGCCACTGCCGGCCCGATACCCAGCCCGAAGATCGTCGCCGGAACGAGGAAGGCGACGATGCCGAGGCTGACGAACACGTTCTGCCGGATTACGCCGCGTGTATGACGGCTCAGCCCGACCGCGAACGGCAGGTGACGCAGGTCATCGGCCATCAGTGCGACATCCGCTGTTTCAAGTGCGACGTCTGAACTGGCAGCGCCCATAGCGACGCCAACCGTGGCATTGGCCATGGCCGGCGCATCGTTGACGCCGTCACCGACCATGGCCACCTTGTCCTGCTCACGCAGCTTTCGGATGGCTTCGACCTTGTCCTCTGGCATCAGGTCGCCCCATGCCTCGTCTAGGCCAACCTCAGAGGCGATCGCCTCGGCGACCCGCTGGTGGTCGCCAGAGATCATGATCATTCGCGTGATGCCGAGTGCGCGCAGTTCCTGCAGCGCCTCGGACGCGCCTTCGCGCGCCGTATCGAGCAGGCCGATGGCGCCCAGATCACGTTCTCCCTGCCTGACGACCATCGAGGTGCGCCCGGCCTCACGCAGCTGCGCGATGGCGGCTGCGGCCGATTCCCCCAACGGCGCAACGCCGTCGGTGCCGAACATCTCGGCCTTGCCGATCCAGACCGTCTCGTTCCCAAGCGTGGCGGTGACGCCGCGGCCGATGAGGTTTTCGAGACCTTTGGCGGACGGGATCTCGCGCCCGCCCAGCCGCTCCCGGCCATCCCGGGCGATAGCGGCAGCCAGCGGATGGTCGCTGAGCGACTCGACCGCGACCGCAACGGTGAGCAGTTCCTCCTCCGTCACCCCATCGACGGTGACGATGTCGGTGATGCGCGGATGGCCTTCGGTCAGGGTGCCGGTCTTGTCGAAAGCCATGGCGTTGAGCGAGCCGAGTTCTTCCAGCGGCGCGCCGCCCTTGATCAGCACGCCGCCGCGCGCCGCGCGGGCGATGCCCGACAGCACCGCGCTGGGCGTGGCGATCGCCAGCGCGCAGGGACTGGCCGCCACCAGCACTGCCATCGCGCGGTAGAAGCTGTCGCGGAAGGGTTCGTCGATGACCACCCAGGCGAACAGCAGAAGGAAAGCCAACACCAGCACAGCGGGTACGAATATGCGCTCGAACCGATCGGTGAAGCGCTGTGTCGGTGACTTACGCGTCTCTGCCTCGCTGACCATCTTTACCACGCGCGCCAGCGCCGAGTCGCTGGACTTGCGGGTGACCTCGATCTCGATCGCGCCACTGCCGTTGATGGTGCCGGCGAACACGCGCGAGGCGGCATCGACACCATCGGGCCGGGCACGCGCCGTCGCGGGATCGTCCACCGGGCGCTTGTCGACCGGGATGCTCTCGCCGGTCACCGGGGCCTGGTTCACGCTGGAGGTGCCGAGCACGAGGAAGCCATCGGCCGGCATGCGCTCATTGGGCTTCACGAGCACCACGTCGCCGACGACAAGATCCTCGACTGCGATCTCCTGTACCTGTCCGTCGCGGCGTACCACGGCGGTGTCGGGCGCCAACTCGGCCAAGGCCTCGATGGCGCGCTTGGCGCGGCCCATCGCGTAGTGCTCGAGCGCATGCCCGAGGCTGAACAGGAACAGCAGCAGCGCGCCTTCGGCCCAGGAACCGAGCGCCGCGGCACCGGCGGCCGCGACCAGCATCAGGGTATCGATCTCGAAGCGCTTCAGCTTCAAGTTGTCGAATGCCTCGCGCAGCGTGTAGACGCCACCGAAGAAATACGCACCGACGTAGCAGGCCAGCGGCAGCCATCCCGGCGCACCTGTGAAGAACTTTTCCACCAGAAAACCGGCGAGGAGCAACGCGCCGCAGACCAGCGAAAAGATCAGTTCGGTATTCGGCCCCAGCAGACCTCCATGTGCATGCGCATGCGTCTCGCCTTCCTTGCCATGCGTATGGCCATCGCCCTCGCGGTGCTCGTGACGCGAATCATCATCGCCATGCGCGTGTTGATCATTGTCCATGGCCTTGACCGGAATGACCTGCATCTCCGCCAGGACCTTCAAGATCCGCTCCTCCGAGACCTCTTGGCGGTCGTACTCGACATGGACGAAGCCGGCTGCGCTGGCTTCAGCTTCCAGCACGCCCCAGAGTGACTTGAGTTGCTCGCCAACGGTGCGCGCACGGCGCTGGTGGCCGATTCCTTTCACCTCCCAGAGGGCATGACCGTAGCGTTCGCTGATCGCCGCACCTGCGCCTTCAACCACCTCACGAATGCGGGCGAGCGGAACGACATCCGGGTTGTAGTGCACGCACATCTGTGCCGGCGCACCGTCAGAGCCCGGACGCAGGTGCACCTGCTCAATGCCATTGCGTCCTTCCAGATCGTCGATCAGCCGCCTGACACAGGCATCGGCCTCGTCAGGCACGTGGGGCAGGAGGATTTGAAGGTCGATGCGCAGCTTCTCGGTCATTGTCGTTTTCCCTAGGTATTAAGGGCTACGGGTGTGCTTGTCCGTTGATGTGCCTGCTGGATCTGCCGACCAGCAAGCTCATGCGACGGGGTCATTGCTATCGGAACGTTTGTCTTCCCGAACGCTTTGCAGAATTTCGATGCCGCCTTTGAACGCAACAGCCGCAA
>JAIUOJ010000060.1 GCA_020161335.1 Pseudomonadota bacterium | reverse complement strand
GGCATCCGCCGGCGGTTTTCATTCCGAACCGAACCAGTTTCCAGGATTCCATCGTGGCCAACATCAAGTCCGCCAAGAAGCGCGCCAAGCAGACCGTCGTGCGCAATGCGCGCAACACGGCCCAGCGTTCGCAGCTGCGCACCGCCGTCAAGAAGGTCATCAAGGCCCTCGACGCCAACGATGCCGCCAGCGCCGAAGCCGCTTTTGCCGTCGCCCAGCCGCTGCTCGACCGTTTCAGCTCGCGTGGCCTGATCCACAAGAACAAGGCCGCCCGCCACAAGAGCCGCCTGACCGCCCGCATCAAGGCGCTCAAGGCCGCCTGATCGCCGGGCAGCCTGCGCGGCATCGAAGAACCCGGCGAAAGCCGGGTTTTTTGTTGTCCGCATGTTTCCCTCCCCGCGCTTGCGGGGAAAGGTGTCCAAGGCGGATGGGCGCGCGCCGGATGCGCTTGCGACAGCCCCCATCCGGCGCTGCGCGCCACCTTCCCCCGCGAGCGGGGGAAGGGAATCACCCGGGCGATCGAAGCCTTCCGGACAACGAGAGTCTCCCGCGCGATGGAAGCCCGCCGGGGGAAGGCGGCCTCCCGGGACGATCGCCTCACCCGGCATTCGGCACGTCCGCTTCGCCCTCTCCTGCGGCTTCGTGCGCTTCGCGCGCCTGTTCGTCCAGGTATCCCTGCACCTTGAGCATCACCTCGCGCGTGCCCTCGTGGGCAAGGCCGGAGATGATGAACCACGGGGCGGTCCAGCCGAGTTCGGACACGATGCGGTCGCCCAGCACGCGCGCGTCCTCGGCCGGGATCAGGTCGGCCTTGTTGAGCAGCAGCCAGCGCGGCTTGTCGAGCAGCGCCGGATCGAACTTGCGCAGCTCGTGCTCGATCGCGCGCACCTGCTCGACCGCATCGCCACCGTCCAGCGGCTCGATCTCGACCAGGTGCAGCAGCAGCCGCGTGCGCTGGATGTGGCGCAGGAACAGCGCGCCAAGGCCGGCGCCGTCCGCCGCGCCCTCGATCAGGCCCGGGATGTCGGCGATCACGAAGCTGCGCGCCGGCTCCACGCTGACCACGCCGAGGTTCGGGTACAGCGTGGTGAACGGGTAGTCGGCCACCTTCGGCGTCGCCGCCGAGACGGCGCGGATCAGCGTGCTCTTGCCGGCATTGGGGAAGCCGAGCAGGCCCACGTCGGCCAGCAGCTTCAGTTCCAGCCGCAGCGTGCGCTGTTCACCCGGGGTGCCGTTGGTGGACTGCCGCGGTGAGCGGTTGGTCGAACTCTTGAAATGCATGTTGCCCAGGCCGCCCTTGCCGCCGCGCGCGACCAGCATGCGCTCCCCGTGCACGGTCATGTCGCCGATGACCTCGTCGGTATCGACGTTGTGCACCACGGTGCCCACCGGCACCGCGATCACCACGTCCTCGCCGGCCTTGCCGTACATCTGCCGGCCCATGCCGTTTTCGCCACGCTGCGCGCGAAACGCCTTCTGGTGGCGGAAGTCGACCAGGGTGTTCAGGTTCTCGTCGGCGACCAGGTACACGCTACCGCCGTCGCCGCCGTCGCCGCCGTCGGGCCCGCCCATCGGGATGAACTTCTCGCGCCGGAAACCCACGCACCCGTTGCCGCCGTTGCCGGCAGTGACTTCGATCTCAGCTTCGTCGACAAGTTTCATGGGAATTGGGAATCGGGAATCGGGAATCGGGAATTGGGAATCGGGAATCGGGAATCGGGAATCGGGAATCGGGAATCGGGAATCGGGAATCGGGAATCGGGAATCGGGAATCGGGAATCGGGAATCGGGAAAAGCCTAGCGCTTTGTCATCCCGAGCGCAGCGAGGGATCTGCTTCACCCGGCACGCGAAACGCCAGGACCGAAAGCATATCCCTCCCCCGGATCAGGTCCGGGGTCGGGATGGCAAGCGAGGGGATCACGCGACGCGGCCTTTTCCGCAAACGAAAAACCCCGCCGAAGCGGGGTCTTCGTTCGGCGTCGCCGGAAGCTTACGCCTGTGCCACCACGCTGACGGTGCGGCGCTTCTTCGGACCCTTGGTCGCGAATTCGACGTGGCCGTCGACCAGCGCGAACAGGGTGTGGTCACGGCCGAGGCCGACGCCCGGACCCGGATGGAACTGGGTGCCGCGCTGGCGCACGATGATGTTGCCCGCTTCGATGGCCTGGCCGCCGAAGATCTTGACGCCGAGGTACTTCGGGTTGGAGTCGCGGCCGTTGCGCGAGGAACCTACGCCCTTCTTGTGTGCCATGACTGCTTCTCCTTACTTCTTGTCGCCACCGGCAATGCCGGTGATCTCGATTTCGGTGTAGTGCTGGCGATGTCCCTGCTGCTTCATGTGGTGCTTGCGGCGGCGGAACTTGATGATGCGCACCTTGTCGGCGCGGCCGTGGGCCACGACCTTCGCGGTGACGCTGGCGCCCTTGAGCGCATCGCCGAGCTTGATGCCGTCGCTGTCGCCGAGCATCAGGATGTTGTCGAACGTGATCTCGTTGCCGGCTTCGGCCTCGAGCTTCTCGACGCGGAGCGTTTCGCCCTGCGCCACGCGGTATTGCTTACCGCCGGTGACCAGTACTGCGTACATGTGGAGCCTCTCTATCGATGTTGGTTCTGTAGTTATTCTTTGGCCCTGCCCGCCATCGAGGGCGGACAGAAGCGGAATCTTAGCCGATTCAGCAACTTGGACGCAACTCGGGGCGGCACCGGACGACGGGTGCCGGGCCGTCGTTCAGGTCCCGGCCCAGGGCGGGGCGGCGAAGCGTTCCGCCAGGAAGTCGACAAAGGCCCGCACCCGCAGGGGGACCAGGGTCCGGCCGGGCATGACCGCGTGGATGCCGCTCGCCGGCACCGGCCAGTCCGGCAGCAGCGCCCGCAGGCGCCCGGCCTGCAGGTCGCGATGGACATGCCAGGTGGAATGGATGGCGATGCCCATCCCGGCGAGGACCGCATCGCGCAGCGCTTCGCCGTAGTTGCTCTCGAACCGCCCGCGCACCCGGACATCCACCGGTGAGCCGTCGGGCGCGGTGAGCCGCCACAGGTCCTGGCGGCCGTCCCGGCCGGTCAGCAGCACGCAGTCGTGGTCGGCCAGGTCGGCCGGGGTGCGCGGCTCGCCGCGCCGCGCCAGGTAGTCCGGCGAGGCGCACAGCACGCGGTGGTTCACCGCGAGCCGGCGCGACACCAGCGAGGAATCGTCGAGCTGGCCGATGCGGATGGCGAGGTCGTAGCCGGCACCGACGAGATCCACCATGCGGTCGTCGAGGTCAAGGCTGACCCGCAGCTGCGGATGTGCCGCCAGGAACCGCGGCAGCAGCGGCGAGATGTACTGCCGGCCGAACGAGGCCGAGGCGGTGACGCGCAGGGTGCCGGCCACTTCGCCGCCGCGCTGCTTCAGCCGCGCACCCAGCTGCGCCAGCTCCTCGACCAGCGCGCGCCCGTCCTGCGCCAGCGCCAGCCCCTCCGGGGTGGGATGCAGGCGCCGCGTGGTCCGGTGCAGCAGGCGCACGCCAAGGTCGCGCTCCAGCCGCTGCAGGCGCTGGCTGGCCACGGCCACCGACAGGTCCAGCTGGCGCGCGGCCGCGCTGATCGAGCCCTGGTCGAGCACCTGCAGGAACAGGGCGATGTCGCCGACGCGATCCATGATTATCAATATTTTGTTGAAATTAATTAGTGATTCTGCCTGTTTTTCCGAACAAGCGAGCGGCCGAGAGTGACGCCTCCCCACACCGCGCCCCGCCACCGCTCCAGCGCAGGCGCACAAACCCGCTTCTCGAGCGTCCCGGATCGCCGAACACGCTGGATTCCCGCCTGCACGGGCATGACGACATGACGGCGCCCGCCCTTCCCGACCTGACCAGACCCCACGCCATGTCCTCCCCTTCCCCGCCACGCATGCCGCTCGCGGTCTATGCCCTCACCGCCGGCGCCTTCGGCATCGGCACCACCGAGTTCGTGATCATGGGCCTGCTGATGCAGGTCGCCGCCGACCTGCAGGTGAGCCTGCCGATGGCCGGCCTGCTGATCTCCGGCTATGCGCTGGGCGTGTTCGCCGGCGCGCCGCTGCTGACGCTCGCCACCCGGCGCCTGCCGCGCAAGACCGTGCTGGTCGCGCTGATGGTGGTGTTCACGCTGGGCAACCTCGCCTGCGCGCTGGCACCGAGCTACGAGCTGCTGATGGCCGCGCGCGTGGTCACCTCCCTGGCGCACGGCACGTTCTTCGGCGTCGGCGCGGTGGTCGCCACCCACCTGGTCAGCGAAGACCGCAAGGCCTCGGCGATCTCGGTGATGTTCACCGGCCTCACCGTCGCCACCCTGCTCGGCGTGCCCGCGGGCGCTTGGCTCGGCCTGCAGCATGGCTGGCGTTCCGCGTTCTGGGCGGTGGCCGCGATCGGCGTGGTCGCGACCCTGGTGATCGCCATGCTGGTGCCCGCCGACCGCGACGCGCCGCAGGCGTCGAACGTGCGCGCGGAACTGGAGGTCGTCTCGCGCATGCCGGTGCTGCTGGGGCTGCTGATGACCGTGCTCGGCTTCGGCGGCATGTTCGCGGTCTATACCTACATCCAGCCGCTGCTCACGCAGGTGACCGGCTTCGCCGATGTCGCGGTCTCACCGATCCTGCTGGTATTCGGCGTCGGCATGATCATCGGCAACCTGCTTGGTGGCCGTCTCGCCGACCGCGGCGTGCCGCGCGCGTTGATCATCACCTTGCTCGCGCTGACGCTGGCGATGGGGTTGATGACGTTCGCGCTGCACAGCCGCGTTGCGATGGTGCTGTTCGCCGGACTACTCGGCGCGGCCGCGTTCGCCACCGTCTCGCCGCTGCAACTGTGGGTGCTGCAGCGCGCAGGCGGCGCACAGAGCCTCGCGTCGAGCCTCAACATCGGCGCCTTCAATCTCGGCAACGCCTTCGGTGCCTGGCTGGGCGGCGCGGTGATCGCGCGCGGGCTGGGCCTCGAAGCGCTGCCGTGGGTCGGCGCACTGGTGCCGCTGTCGGCAGCGGTCGTGGCGTGGATCGCGATCCGCGGCGAACGCATGCGCGATGCGCTGCCTGGATGCGCCGACGCTGCCTGACCTGCGCATCGCCTACCCTGATCACACCCACGTCTGGAATACGCCATGAAAGCCGTCGCCCTCACCCGCTACCTGCCGATCGACGATCCCGCCTCGCTGGTGGATGTCGAACTGGAAACACCCTCCCCCGACGCGCACGACCTGCTGGTGCGGGTGGAAGCGGTGTCGGTGAACCCGGTCGATGCCAAGGTGCGCGCACCCAAGCCGCAGATCGAAGCGCAACCGAAGGTGCTGGGCTACGACGCCGCGGGCGTGGTCGAGGCCGTTGGCGACGCAGTCACCGGCTTCAACCCCGGCGACGCGGTGTACTACGCCGGCGACGTCACCCGCCCGGGCAGCAACGCCCAGTTCCAGTTGGTCGACGCGCGGCTTGCCGCGCGCAAGCCGGCGACGCTCGATTTCGCCGAGGCTGCCGCCCTGCCGCTGACCGCGATCACCGCATGGGAGCTGCTGTTCGAGCGCATGCCCTATGCGATCGACGGCGGCGGCAACGGCAAGTCGCTGCTGGTAATCGCGGGCGCCGGCGGCGTCGGCTCGATCGCGATCCAGTTGGCGAAGCTCGCCGGGTTCACCGTGATCGCCACCGCCTCGCGTGCGGAAACGGTGGCGTGGTGCCGGCAGATGGGCGCCGACCACGTGGTCGACCATCGCCAGCCGCTGGCGCCGCAGCTGCAGGCGCTGGGCTTCGGGCACGTCGACGCCGCGCTCAACCTGGCCGATACCGATCGCTACTGGGATGCGCTGGGCGAACTGCTGGCGCCGCAGGGCCACGTGGGTCTGATCGTCGAGCCGTCGGGCGCGCTGAAGATTGGTGACCCCTACAAGGCCAAGTGCATCGGCATCCACTGGGAAATGATGTTCGCGCGCCCGCGCTTCCGCACCGCGGACATGGGCGAACAGGGGCGCATCCTGGCGCGGGTCGCGGCGCTGGTCGACGCCGGCACGCTGCGCGGCACGCTGCACAACACGCTCTCGCCGATCAACGCGGCGCAACTGCGCGAAGCCCATCGCCGGCTCGAATCGGGGCGCACGATCGGCAAGCTGTCGCTCGCCGGCTGGTAGCCCCACGCGACACCCGGCGCGCGGTCGGCCTTCGCGCTGGCGTGGCGCCCTTGCCCGCCCTTGCCGCGCCGGCGTTTTCGCGGCATCGTGCGCGCTCCGTACGCCAGCGTATCCGACCGATGACGGCCGCCAGCCCCGACGCCCACGCGCCCTATCCGCACCTGTTCGCGCCGCTCGACCTGGGCTTCACCACGCTGCGCAACCGGGTGCTGATGGGCTCGATGCACACCGGGCTCGAAGACCGGCGCCGCGACTTCCCGAAGCTCGCCGCGTATTTCGCCGAACGCGCGGCCGGTGGCGTCGCGTTGATCGTCACCGGAGGCTTCTCGCCCAACCTCGAGGGCTGGCTGGCGCCGTTCGGCAGCCGCCTCGGCTGGCCGTGGGAAACGCGCAAGCATCGCCAGGTGACCGACGCCGTGCACGCGCACGACGCGAAGATCTGCCTGCAGCTGCTGCACGCGGGGCGCTACGCCTACCACCCGCTGTCGGTGGCGCCGTCGAAGCTCAAGGCGCCGATCAATCCGTTCACGCCGCGGGCGCTGTCGGCACGTGGCGTGGAACGCACCATCGACGCCTTCGCCACGGCCGCGAAGCTCGCCCGCGAAGGCGGCTACGACGGTGTCGAGATCATGGGTTCGGAAGGCTACCTGATCAACCAGTTCCTGAGCGCCCGCACCAACCGGCGCAACGACGCCTGGGGCGGCGACACGCGCCAGCGCATGCGCTTCGCCACCGAGATCGTGCGTCGCGTGCGCGAGGCCTGCGGCCACGATTTCATCATCGTCTACCGGCTGTCGATGCTGGAGCTGGTGCCCGACGGCTCGGACTGGCGCGACATCGTGCAGCAGGCGCAGGCGATCGAAGCCGCGGGTGCGACGATCCTCAACACCGGCATCGGCTGGCACGAGGCGCGCGTGCCCACCATCGCCACCTCGGTGCCGCGCGCCGCGTTCGCGGGCGTCACCGCCAAGCTCAAGCCGCACGTGTCGCTGCCGCTGGTGGCGACCAACCGCATCAACATGCCCGACGTCGCCGAGCGCATCCTCGCCGCCGGCGGCGCCGACATGGTGTCGATGGCGCGTCCGCTGCTGGCCGATCCGCAGTGGGTCGGGAAGGCGCGCGCCGGCACGCCGCAGGCGATCAACACATGCATCGCCTGCAACCAGGCCTGCCTCGACCACGTGTTCCGGAAGAAGACCGCGAGCTGCCTGGTGAACCCGCGCGCGTGCGCCGAAACCGAACTCAACTACCTGCCGACCACGTCGCCCAGGCGCATCGCCGTGGTCGGTGCCGGTCCGGCCGGGCTCGCCTGCGCCACGATCGCCGCCCAGCGCGGGCACCGCGTGGTGCTGTTCGATCGCGCGGCGGAGATCGGCGGGCAGTTCAACCTCGCCAGGCAGGTGCCCGGCAAGGAGGAGTTCAACGAGACGCTGCGCTGGTTCGCGCACCGCATCGCCGAAACCGGCGTCGACCTGCGGCTGTCGACCGCCGCCGACGTGGACGCCCTGTCGGGCTTCGACGAGGTGGTGCTGGCGAGCGGGGTCACGCCGCGTGCGGTGGACTTCCCCGGCCACGACCATCCCAAGGTGGTCGGCTATGTCGACGTGCTGCGTCGCCGGGTGGTGCCCGGGCGGCGCGTGGCCATCGTCGGCGCCGGCGGCATCGGCTTCGACGTCGGCGAGTTCCTGGTGCAGGACGCGCCCTCGCCTTCGCTGGACGTCGAGGCCTGGATGCGCGAATGGGGCGTCGATCCGCGCTTCGAAAGCGCCGGCGGCCTGCGCCCGCCGCACGCCACCGCGTCGCCGCGGCAGGTGTGGCTGCTGCAGCGCAGCCCCGGCAAGCCCGGCGCGAAGCTGGGCAAGACCACCGGCTGGATCCATCGCAGCACGCTCAAGCACAAGGGCGTGCGCATGATCGGCGGGGTCGAGTACGTCGGCGTCGACGACGAAGGCTTCCACCTGCGCATCGAAGGACAGCCGCAGTTGCTGCCGGTGGACCACGTGGTTGTCTGCGCCGGGCAGGAACCGGATCGCGGCCTGCTGCCGGCGCTGCAGGCCGCGGATCGCAGCGTGCACCTCGTCGGTGGTGCCGACGTGGCCGCCGAACTCGACGCCAAGCGCGCGATCGCGCAGGCCAGCCGGCTGGCGGCCCGGCTCTAGGGCCTGTCGACACGGGCGCCAGCTTCGTCCGTGCGCCACGCCCGGGCCAGGCCGGATCGCCCGCCGGCAGCGCCTCCGGGGCCCTGCCACGCCACGGACACCGGGTATCCGGGCCCGTCTCCGTGCCTCGACCGGGCCCGGAGCGTGCTCACGGTCGCAACAGGAGTGCCCGCTAACGCCTTGATCCGATGGGGATGGCGGCGCAAACACGAGTAAAAACTCCAATTGAATCATCGACTTCCCGACCTGCGTTCAGGAGGGATTGGGCTTGCGCCGCGTACCGTGCGCCCACTTTTCCCGCCCACTCGATTGGCGGGATCCGGCCCGAGCCGCGCATCCGCGGACTTCGGCGCCCGGGCAAAAGCGCCATAGAGTCGCTGCCCTCCCCAATACGCCATGTCCGACCACCGCCACCGGAGGCGTTGTTTCCCGCAGGGGAAGCAACCACGGCCGCGGCCGGACGCAACGCAGCAAGGAGTTTCCCCGATGAAGTTGGCCTGGATCCTGTGGTTGGCCTCGCTGATGTCCCCGCAAGCCGCCGATTCGCTGTGCCTGAGCACCACCGTGTACCTCGAGGCCCGCAACCAGTCGGTCCGCGGCCAGCAGGCCGTGGCCGAAGTGGCGCTGCGCCGCGAGGAAAGCGGGCTGTGGGGCGATTCGATGTGCGAGGTGGTGACCGCGCGCAAGCAGTTCGCGCCGACGATCCTGCCGCCGCGCACGCGCATGGACAACGCCGAGGCGTGGGCGCGCTCGGTCAGCATCGCCATCGAGTCCCAGCACAACTGGGCCCTGCCGGCCGGCGAACGCAAGGAAATCGTGCCCGGCGCCAGCCACTTCATGGCGCACGACATCGCCGCCCCCAGCTGGCGCAACGCCTACCAGGTGGCCACGATCGGCGACCACACCTTCCTCAAGGTGCAAAGGCTCAAGCCCAAGGGCTGAACCGCGGGCCGGGCCCGGACGCAACCCCGACAGCGCTGGCACGGCCCGTTCCGCCGCCGCCGTCGCGGCGCGACGCCCGTGGGCGCATCATGGCGGCCGTTTCCCCGACGGAGAGTCCCCGCATGAAGCTCTATTCCTCCCCCGGCGCCTGCTCGCTGGCCGACCACATCGCGCTGCGCTGGATCGGCCAGCCGTTCGATCTCGAGATCGTCAGTCGCGAACAGCGCAAGACGCCCGCGTTCCTCGCCCTCAACCCCGCCGGGGCCGTGCCGGTGCTGGACGATGGCGGCTGGGTGCTGACCCAGAACGCCGCGATCCTCAACTACCTGGCCGACGTTTTCCCGCAGGCGAAGCTCGGCGGCGACGGCACGCCGCGTTCGCGCGCCGAGGTGAACCGCTGGCTGTCGATGCTCAACGCCGACGTCCACCCGACCTTCCATCCCTTCTTCGGCAGCACCGCCTACCTCGGCGAAGCGGCCGCGGCGCAGACCAAGGACGCCGCCGCGAAGAAGCTGCGCACCTACTTCGAACGCCTCGACGCGCAGCTTGCCGGCAAGGACTGGCTGACCGGGCAGCGCTCGATCGCCGATCCGTACCTGTTCGTCGTGCTGCGCTGGGCAAGGGCGGTCGGCGTCGACCTGGCGGGCCTGGAGCACCTGGAGGCCTTCGGCCGGCGCATGGCCGAAGACGCCGGCGTGCGCGCGGCGCTCGAAGCCGAAGGGCTGGAGTAGGCCCGTGCCTGCCCGCACGCGATCCGCGACCGCGGGTCGCGGCGGGACTCAGGCCGCGCCGGCGGCGTCGGCGGCGGTGCGGATGCGCTGGATGGTGGAGGCCGCGCCCTGCGGGCTGGTGCGCTTGGCCAGTGCCGCCTGCAGTTCGGGCAGCAGCGCTTCGAGTTCGCCCTCGTTGTCGGCACGCTCCAGCTTGAGCTGGAACAGGTAGCCGAGCACGCCCAGCCGCTCGCGCACCGCGTCGGTCATCAGCGCATACAGCACGCCATGGCGGCTGGCCCGCTCCGCCGCCAGCGGTTCGTTCGCCGCGGCCACCGCCCGTTCGCCCGAGATCAGCTCCAGCGACAGCAGTTGCTGCAGGGCGTCGGGCGGCGCATTGAGGCGCTTGCCCAGTTCCTGCAGCTCGGCCACCGTCCTGCGGCCGTCCACCAGCAGCAGCACCGACCGCAGGCCCGCCTGCAGGCGGCGTTCGCGGCTGTCGATTTCGGCACGCCCCTGTTCGGTCTTCGCCGGCATGGCTTGTTGGTGCACGTCGCCCTCCCTCCAGGCTCGGTCCAGCCCTGCATGCACGCAGGTTTCGTACCAGATCCGTCCGTTTTCCCGGGCGCGCGGCCGGCGATGTCGCGAAGTGGGCGGGCGGTCACGGACCCGCCGCCGTCGCACGCGCGCCTGCGGTGCCCGCGCACGGTCGTGGCGCAGGCCGTGGCACGAGATGCGCGCTGGCCGCCGGCGAGCGCCTGACCCGCTGCGTCAGTTGCGTCGGCGCGGCGGACCCACGACGGCAGGCGTCGACGCAGGCCACGCCGTCATTGCGCGGCGACGGGCCGCGTCGTCAGCTTCCCGCCTCGGGACCGCGCTCCAGCGCGCGCCGGACTTCCTCCAGCGCGGAAGGGTCGTCGAGCGTGGACAGGTCGCCCGGGTCACGCTGTTCGGCCAGGGCCTGCAGCGAGCGCCGCAGCAGCTTGCCCGACCGCGTCTTCGGCAGCGCGTTGACCACGTACACGCGCGAGGGCCGCGCCACCGCGCCGAGCTGGTCGGCCACGGTCTGCAGCATCTCGCGCGCCGTCTCGTGCTCGTCCTCGTCCGCGCCGGGCAGGCGCTTGAGCGTGGCGAACACCACCGGTACCTGGCCCTTCACCGCGTCGTGCACGCCAATCACCGCGGCCTCGGCGACGCCGGGGTGGCTGGACACCGATTCCTCGATTTCGCGCGTGCCCAGGCGATGCCCGGCGACGTTGATCACGTCGTCGGTGCGGCCGAGGATGAAGGTGTAGCCCTCGGCGTCGCGCGTGGCCCAGTCGAGCGAGCTGTACAGCTGTTCCCTGAAGTGGCCGAAGTAGCCGGCGAGGAAGCGCTCGTCGTTGTTCCAGACCGTGCTCAGGCATCCCGGCGGCAGCGGCGGGCGGATCACCAGCACGCCCTTCTCGTCGACGCCGACGTCCTCGCCGGTGGCCTCGTTGATCAGGCGCAGGTCGTAACCCGGCACGGGCAACCCGGGCGAGCCGAACTTCACCGGCTTCATGTCCAGGCCCGGCATCAGCGACACCACCGGCCAGCCGGTCTCGGTCTGCCAGTAGTTGTCGATCACGGTCTTGCCCAGCCCCTGCGTGATCCATTCCACCGTCGGCTCGTCGAGCGGTTCGCCAGCCAGGAACAGGTACTGCAGCTTCGACAGGTCGTAGCGCGTGAGGTAGGCCGCGTCCTGCTTCTTCAGCACGCGCACCGCGGTTGGCGAGGAGAACATCGTGCGCACGCCGTAGCGTTCGCAGATCTTCCACCAGATGCCGGCGTCGGGCGTGGTCGGCAGGCCTTCGTAGAGGATCGAGGTGGCGCCCGCGATCAGCGGCCCGTAGACGTTGTAGGAATGCCCCACCACCCAGCCGATGTCGGACGTGGAGAACATCACCTGGCCGGCGCGCACGTCGTAGATCGACCACATCGACAGCGCCAGCGCCACCGCGTAGCCGCCGACGTCGCGCTGCACGCCCTTCGGCTTGCCGGTGGTGCCGGAGGTGTAGAGGATGTAGCTGGGTTCGTTCGACTCCAGCCACGTGACCGGCACGTCCGCGTCGAGGTGCTGCTCGCGCAGCGGCCCGTATTCGAGGTCGCGCCCGGGGACCAGGTCCAGCGACGGCGCCAGGCCGCGGTTGACCACCAGCACGTGACGCGGCGGGAACTGCGCGCGCGCCAGCGCCTCGTCCACCAGCGGCTTGAACGGGAGCACCTTGCCGCCACGGATGCCGGCGTCGGCGCAGACCAGCAGCGTCGGCCGGGCGTCGTCGATGCGCAGCGCGAGGTTGAGCGAGGCGAAGCCGCCGAACACGACGGAGTGGATCGCGCCGATGCGCGCGCAGGCCAGCATCGCGAACACCGCGTCCACCGTGTGCGGCATGTAGATCACCACGCGGTCGCCCTTGCCGACGCCGAGCGATTGCAGCACCGCGGCGAACGCGTTCACCTCGCGATGCAGCTCGCGGTAGGTCAGCTCGCGGACGCTGTTGGTTTCGGTCGAATAGCCCACCAGGGCCAGCTGGTCGCCGCGTTCGTCGAGGTGGCGATCGACCGCGTTGAAGCACAGGTTGGTCTCGCCGCCGACGAACCACTTGCGGAACGGCGGCCGCGAGTAGTCGAGGATGCGCTCGGGCGCCTTGTGCCAGTGGATCGCCTTCGCCTGCTCGGCCCAGAACCCCTCCGGGTCCTCGATCGACTGTCGGTGGAAGTCTTCGTAGCGCATGGTCGCCTGCCCTCCCGGTAGGTTCGGCAGAGGCTAGACCCGCCGCCCCGGCGGGCGCGCTACGACGTTGGTCGTATGACCGCCGCTTCAGGCAAAAAGGCCGGGAAAACCCGGCCTTTTCGTGATGTGTTGATCGATCCGATCAACCGCATTGATCGCGCCGATCAACCCAGCAGGTGCGCCACGCCCGCGCGTTCTTCCTCCAGTTCGGCCAGGGTCTTGTCGATGGCCTTCTGGCTGAAATCGTCGATCGGCAGGTCCTTGACCAGGGTGTAGCGGCCGCCCTCGGTGGTCACCGGGAAGCCGAAGATCACGCCCTCCGGGATGCCGTAGCTGCCGTCGGAGGGGATGCCCATCGTCACCCACTTGCCCTGGCTGCCGAGCACCCAGTCATGCACGTGGTCGATCGCCGCGTTCGCCGCCGAGGCCGCCGACGACAGGCCGCGCGCCTCGATGATCGCCGCGCCGCGCTTGCCGACCTGCGGGATGAAGGTGTCGGCGTTCCAGGCGTCGTCGCCGATGGTGTCCTTCAGCGACTTGCCGCCGACGGTGGCGAAGCGGTAGTCCGGGTACATGGTGGGGCTGTGGTTGCCCCACACGACCAGCTTCTCGATCTCGCCCACGGGCACGCCGGCCTTGTTCGACAGCTGGCTCAGCGCGCGGTTGTGGTCGAGGCGCAGCATCGCGGTGAAGTTCCTGGGGTCGAGGTCGGGCGCCGACTTCATCGCGATGTAGGCGTTGGTGTTGGCCGGGTTGCCGACCACCAGCACCTTCACGTTGCGCGAGGCCACCTTGTTCAGCGCCGCGCCCTGCGCGGTGAAGATCTTGGCGTTCTCCAGCAGCAGGTCCTTGCGCTCCATGCCGGGGCCGCGGGGACGCGCGCCGACCAGCAGGGCCACGTCGGCGTCCTTGAACGCCACTTCCGGATCGTCGGTGCCCACCACGCCGGCCAGCAGCGGGAACGCGCAGTCCTCCAGCTCCATGATCACGCCCTTGAGCGCGGCCTGGGCCTTGTCGATCGGCAGCTCGAGCAGCTGCAGGATCACCGGCTGGTCCTTGCCCAGCATCTCGCCCGAGGCGATGCGGAACAGCAGGGCATAGCCGATCTGGCCAGCGGCACCGGTCACGGCGACACGAACGGGAGCTTTCATCGATCTGTCCTCATGGAGCGTGGGTCGGAAGCTTATAGACGCTGTAGCCCAGCGGTATCAGCCTTTCGTTCAATGCCCTGGTGTCGTAGCCGCGCACCACGTGCTGGCCGACCACCGTCACCGGCACGCCGCGCGCGCCAAGCGCGCGCATCGCGCGTTCGCCCTCGGGCGTGTCGATGTCGAGCATGCGATAGGCGACCTGCGCGGCGTCGAAATCCTGGCGCAGCTTGCGGCAGTAGCCGCACCACTGCGCCATCACCATCACCACCTGGTCGTCGCCGGTGGTGTTGCGCGGATCGTCGGGATGCAGCCCGCCAGGCGCGGCCTCGAGCAGGCGCACGAACGCCGCCGCGATCGCAACCACGAGCAACACGCCGAACGTCCGCATCACCTGGCCCGGGTCACGCCAGTTCGGCGAAGAACTCGCGGATGCGTTCCATGCCCGGCGCCAGCTGCGGCGTCGGGCAGGTGTAGCTGATCCGCAGCGCGCGCGGTTCGCCGAACGCCGAGCCGGGCACGCAGGCCACGCCCTTCGCCTCGAGCAGCGCGTTGCACAGGTCGACGTCGTTGGCGATCTTCTGGCCGGTCGGGACGTGGGTCTTGCCGAAGGCCACGCTGACGTCGGGGAACACGTAGAAGGCGCCCTGCGGCTTCGGGCAGACCACGCCCGGGATCTGCGCGAGCACCGCCATCACCTGGTCGCGCTTGGCCTGGAATTCCGCGCACTTCTGCGTCGGCACGTCCTCCGGGCCGGACAGCGCGGCCACGGCCGCGGCCGTGGTCACTTCGGGGATGTTGGTGATGTGGTTCGAATTGAGCGTGGTCACGGCCTTGGCCACTTCCTCGGGACCGGCCATGAAGCCGACGCGCCAGCCGGGCATGCCGTAGGTCTTGGACAGCGAATCGATGAAGATCACGCGGTCGCGCAGCTCCGGGCGGGCATGCAGGAAATTGTGGTACCCCACGCCGTCGAACACCATGCGGTTGTAGATGTCGTCGGTGATGATCCAGGTGTCCGGGTAGCGCGCGATGACGTCGGCCAGGGCCGAGATCTCGTCCTTGCCGTACACCATGCCCGTCGGGTTCGACGGGTTGTTGAACAGGAACACCTTGGGCTTCTTCGCCAGCGCGGCGTCGAGCTGCGCGGGGGTGAGCTTGTAGTCCTGCTCCGGCGGGCACGGCAGCAGCTGGACGTCGGCATTGAGGATCTCGCCGATGTCGATGTAGCTGGTCCAGTACGGCGTCGGGAACGCGAAGCCGTCGCCTTCGTCGAGCAGCGCCTCGCACAGGTTGTAGATGATGTGCTTGGCGCCCACGCCAGTGGCGCAGTTGGCGCGGGTGAAGCCGTCGAGGCCGATCGCCCGCATGTGGCCCAGGAAGGCATCGAGCAGCGCATCGGCGCCGCGGTTGCTGCCGTACTGGCCGGAATCCTTGTCCAGCGCCGCGCGTGCGGCGGCGTAGACGTGTTCGCCCGGCAGGAAGTTCGGCACGCCGATCGAGAAGCTGATGATGTCGCGGCCCTCGGCCTTCAGCTTCTTCGCCTTCTCGGCGACGACCATGATCGCGCTGGGCTTAGCGCGGCCCATGCGGCGGGCGAGTTGCGGCATCGCGGGCACCTCGGGGATGTCGGGACGGATCGGGAGTGGAGGCGCGGAGCCGGCCTGCGGATCCGCATGTTGCAGCGCGCAATTCTAGCATGCGTCCCCCGCCTGGGCAGTGCCGCCGTCGGCCCGCCGGACGGGCGCGACCACCCGCCATCACCGGTCGCGCAGGCGCGCCGCACGCGTCGCCGCGGCCCCGGTCCGGGTGACGATTGACGGCCACGCGCGACGCGCTATCGTCTTGGCGGGACGCGGCCCGGCCCAGGCAGGGCCGGTGCCTCGCAGGTCGCCGCGACAGCCGCGCGCGATGGACAGGGATGGCAGCGCCCGCCGCAGCGCGGGGCAACAGGGGGACAACATGGCGGGTCTGGCTTTGCGTCGTCGTGCAACGGCCTGGGCGTGGTGGCTGTGCGCGTGCGCCCTTTCCTCCTCGGCCTTCGCCGCCAACCGCGCGCAGGTGGCGCCCGGCCTGGCGCATTCGCTGGGCAAGGTCGATGGCGCCATCGTGCTGGTCGAACCGGACATCGAGCTGTCGCTGCTCACCGCCGGTGGCATGCAGGAGCCGCGCCAGGAATGGTCCGATGCCGCGCGCCGGCTGTATCCGGCCGAGGTCCGCTCGCAACTGGCGGCGCGCCAGGTCGAGCTGCTGCCCGACTACGACATCCCCGACGACCTCGACCCCGCAGGCCAGCTCGGCCAGATCCTGCGCCTGCACCAGGCGGTGGCGCTCAGCATCACCCAGTACTCGCAGGCCGGCAGCGCGTTGGCGACCAAGAAGGATGCGAGCGGCCGCGCGCACATGGACTGGACGCTCGGCCCGGGCGTGGCCGCGCTGCGCGACGCCACCGGCGCCGACTACGCGCTGTTCACCTACGTGCGCGACAGCTACAGCAGCG
>JAIUOJ010000059.1 GCA_020161335.1 Pseudomonadota bacterium | reverse complement strand
TTTCGACATCGCCGCGGTCAAGCTGGGCATGCTCGCCAACGCCGACGTGATCCATGCCGTCGCCGATGCACTGGACGCACACCGGCCGCGCGTCGTGGTGCTCGACCCGGTGATGGTGGCGACCTCCGGCGCGAAGCTGCTGGAGGACGCGGCGCTGGAGGCGCTGCGCACGCGGCTGCTGCCGCTGGCGGGCATCGTCACCCCCAACATCCCCGAGGCCGAACTGCTGACCGGCCAGCACATCGGCGATGGCGCGGCGGCGGAACGCGCGCTGGAGGCGCTGCTGGCGTCCGGCGTCGAAGCGGTGCTGCTCAAGGGCGGGCACCTGGATGAAGGCGGCGAGGTGGTCGACCGCTACCGCGGGCCCGACGGCAGCGCGCGACTGGTGCACCCGCGGCTGGCCATCGACGGCCACGGCACCGGCTGCACCCTCGCGTCTGCGATCGCCGCCAACCTCGCGCTCGGCCTGCCGATGGCGGACGCGGTCGCCGCCGCCACCGACTACGTCGGCCGCGCGCTGCGCGAAGGCATCCGGCCCGGGCGCGGCGAGGTCACCGTGCTCGGCCACCTGCGCGCGGGCGGCCCACGATGACGGACCCGGCGGAGGACAGCGCCGACGGCGCCTTCGCGGCGCACGAGTACGAGGTCGACGCCCGCGACGGGCACGTGTTCCGCCTGCTGGCCCGGCTCCCGGCCGCGCCGCGCCGCGCGCTGCTCTGGCTGCCCGCGCTGGGCGTGGCCGCGCGCCACTACCTGCCGTTTGCCGAGGCGCTGGCGGCGCGCGGCATCGCCACGTTCGTCCACGAGCTGCGCGGCAACGGCAGCAGCAACCTGCGCGCAGACCGCGGCCACGACTGGGGCTATCGTGAACTGCTCACGCGCGACATCCCCGCCGGCAGCGCGGTCATCGACCGCGAACTGCCCGCCGACGTGCCGCGCCTGATCGGCGGCCACAGCCTCGGCGGACAGCTCGCGTGCTGCCGGCTGGCGCTGGCGCCCGGCACCGCCGACGGACTGTGGCTGGTGGCCAGCGGTGCCCCGTACTGGCGCGCGTTCCCGAGGCCGCATCGCCTGTGGCTGCCCTTCGCCTACCGCTTCATCCCCTGGCTGGCGCAACGCCGCGGGTATCTGCCGGGCCGGCGCATCGGCTTCGGCGGCAACGAGGCCCGCAGCCTGATCGCGGACTGGGCGCGCAGCGCGATCAGCGGCCATTACGCCGCTGCCGGGCTCGACACCGACCTCGAGGCGGGCATGGCGCGCCTGGCCCTGCCGGTGCACGCCGCGGTGCTGGTCGACGACTGGCTGGCGCCAGCATCGTCCACCCGCTTCCTGCTGTCGAAGCTGCCCCACGCACCGGCCGACATCGCGCGGTTCGATCGCGCCCGCGCCGGCACCGCGCCCGACCACTACGCCTGGATGAAACAACCCGCGGCGATCGCGGACTGGCTCGCGTCGGGCCCGGCGGCCACGTCTCAGCCCGCGCCGTAGCCTTCGGGATTCATCGACTGCCAGCGCCACGCGTCGCGGCACATGGCGTCCACGTCGAGTTGCGCGCGCCAGCCCAGCAGCTGCTGCGCCAGCGCCGGATCGGCATACACCTCGGCGACGTCGCCGGCGCGCCGCGGCACCAGGTCGTAGGGCACGGGCCGTCCGGACGCACGCTCGAAGGCCTGCACCAGCTGCAGCACGCTCACGCCCTGCCCGGTGCCGAGGTTGACGGTGAAGCCGCGTCCATCACGGACCAGCGCGTCGAGCGCATCGGCATGCGCGCGCGCCAGGTCGACCACGTGGATGTAGTCGCGCACGCCGGTGCCGTCGACCGTTGGCCAGTCGCCGCCGAACACGTTCAGCCGCGGGCGCCGGCCGACCGCCACCTGGCAGATGTAGGGCATGAGGTTGTTCGGCGGGCCCGACGGATCCTCGCCGATCAGGCCCGACGAATGCGCGCCCACCGGGTTGAAGTAACGCAGCACGCCGGCCTGGAAGCCGGGATCGGTCGCGACCAGGTCCCCGATCAGCTGCTCCATCACCAGCTTGGTGCGTCCGTAGGGATTGGTGACGCGCAGCGGTGCGTCCTCGCGCACCGGCACCCGGTCCGGATCGCCGTAGACCGTGGCCGACGAACTGAACACCAGCCGCTTCACCCCGGCCGCCTGCATCGCCTGCAGCAGGTGCAGGGTGCCGCCGATGTTGTTCTCGAAGTAGTCGAGCGGGCGTTCGCAGGACTCGCCCACCGCCTTGAGCGCGGCGAAGTGCAGCACCGCGTCGAAGCCGCCGCCGGCCAGCAGGTCGAACGTGGCGGCGCGGTCGCGCAGGTCCACCTGGCGGAACGCGACCGGCGCACCGGTGATCGCCTGCAGCCGCTCCAGCACCACGGGCGAGCTGTTGGAGAAGTTGTCGGCCAGGACCAGGTCGTGGCCGCGTTCGGCCAGCACCACGCAGGTGTGGCTGCCGATGTAGCCGCTGCCGCCGCAGACCAGGATGCGCATGGGAAGGCCGGTTCCGAGGTCGAAGGCCGACGATTATCCACCAGCCACCCGGCGCGGGGGCGTGGCCTGCGCCGGGCCCGCATCGCGTTCTGTCTGGTCGCGCCCGCCACGCCGCCACCGCTGCCCGTGGATGGTCGAGGTGGCGATCTCCGATAGAATCCCGCACTTGTGACCCAACCGACACGGACCGGATGAGCGCTCCCCTGCCTGACCCCCACGACATCCGCATCGCCGTCATCGGCCTGGGCTACGTCGGCCTGCCGCTGGCCGTGGCCTTCGGTCGCCGCTACCCCACCGTCGGCTTCGACATCGACGCCGCGCGCATCGACGAACTGCGCCGCTTCCACGACCACACGCTGGAGATGTCGGAAGACGAGCTGAAGGCGGCGACGCAGCTGTCGTGCTCGTCCGACCCGGCCGACCTGAAGGCCTGCAACGTCTTCATCGTGACCGTGCCGACGCCGATCGACGACTACAAGCGCCCCGACCTGCGCCCGCTGGAATCGGCCAGCCGCACCGTCGGCAAGGCGATCTCGCGCGGCGGCGTGGCGATCTTCGAGTCCACCGTGTACCCCGGCGCCACCGAAGAGGCCTGCGTGCCGATCATCGAGCGCGAGTCGGGCCTGGCGTTCAACGTGGACTTCAGCGCCGGCTACAGCCCCGAGCGCATCAACCCCGGCGACAAGGAACACCGGCTGGAAACCATCCTCAAGGTGACCTCCGGCTCCTCCCCGGAGGCGGCCGATTTCGTCGACGCGCTGTACGCCAGCATCATCCACGCCGGCACGCACAAGGCGTCGAGCATCCGCGTGGCCGAGGCCGCGAAGGTCATCGAGAACACCCAGCGCGACGTCAACATCGCGCTGATCAACGAACTGGCGCTGATCTTCGGGCGCATGGGCATCGACACCCACGAAGTGCTCGAGGCCGCCGGCACCAAGTGGAACTTCCTGCCGTTCCGGCCCGGCCTGGTCGGCGGCCACTGCATCGGCGTGGACCCGTACTACCTCACCCACAAGGCGCAGCAGATCGGTTACCACCCCGAGGTGATCCTCGCCGGCCGCCGCATCAACGACAGCATGGGCAGCCACGTCGCCCAGCGCGTGGTCAAGCTGATGCAGCAGCGCGGCATCCAGACCTCGGGCGCGAAGGTGCTGATCCTGGGCCTGGCGTTCAAGGAGAACTGCCCGGACCTGCGCAACACCCGCGTCACCGACATCATCGACGAGCTGCGCACCTACAACGTCGGCGTCGACGTGCACGACCCGTGGGTGTCGCCGTCGCAGGCCAGCCACGAGTACGGCATCTCGCCGGTGGCCGCGCCCGCGGACGCCGCCTACGACGCGATCGTGCTGGCCGTCGCCCACCGCGAGTTCATCGCGCTGGGCGCCGATGGCGTGCGCGCGCTGGGCAAGCCCGGCGCGGTGCTGTTCGACGTGAAGCGCGCCTTGCCGCGCGACCGCGTCGACGGCTGCCTCTGAGCCGGACGGGAGCCGCAGGATGCGCGTCCTCGTCACCGGCGCCGCCGGCTTCATCGGCTCGCACCTCAGCCAGCGCCTGCTCGCGCGCGGCGACGAGGTGCTGGGCTTCGACAACCTCAACCACTACTACGACCCGACGCTGAAGCAGGCCCGGCTGGACCGGCTGCTGCCACTGCCGGGCTTCTCGTTCACGCGCGCCTCGCTGGAGGACCGCGCCGCGGTCGAGCGCGCGTTCGCGGACTTCAGGCCGCAGCGCGTGGTGAACCTGGCCGCGCAGGCCGGCGTGCGCTACTCGCTGGAGAACCCGCACGCCTACATCGACAGCAACATCACCGGGTTCATCAACATCCTCGAGGCCTGCCGCCACGGCGGCGTCGAACACCTGGTGTACGCCTCGTCCAGCTCGGTCTACGGCGCCAACCGCAAGCTGCCGTTCGCGGTCGAGGACAGCGTCGACCATCCGGTCAGCCTGTACGCGGCGACCAAGAAGGCCAACGAGTTGATGGCGCACACCTACAGCCACCTGTTCGGCCTGCCCACCACCGGCCTGCGCTTCTTCACCGTGTACGGCCCCTGGGGCCGGCCGGACATGGCGCTGTTCCTGTTCACGAAGAACATCCTCGAAGGCAAGCCCATCGACGTGTTCAACCACGGCCGCCACAGCCGCGACTTCACCTACGTCGACGACATCGTGGAGGGCGTGGTGCGCACGCTCGACCGCGTGCCCGGGCCGGACCCGGCCTACGACCCGCTGCTGCCGAACCCGGGGTCTTCGAGCGCGCCGTTCAGGGTCTACAACATCGGCAACCACCAGCCGGTGGAGCTGCTGCGCTACATCGAAGTGCTGGAAGACCGCCTCGGGCGCAAGGCCGAGCGCAACCTGCTGCCGATGCAGCCCGGCGACGTGCCGGACACCTGCGCCGACGTGTCCGCGCTGGCGCGTGACACCGGCTACACGCCCGCCACCCCCATCGAAACCGGCGTGGGCCGCTTCGTGGACTGGTACCGCGACTACTACGGCGTTTGACCGGATCGGGGCGGACTCGTCAAAATTTGACCTGCGTCACGGCGTTTAGACGTTACTCTGGGGCATTGGACGCAATGGGGGATCCTGCATGAACAAGTTCAGACTGCTGCTGGCGGCGCTCGCCGTTGCCTTCCTCGCCGCCTGCGCCACCGGCGGCGGTGGCTCCACCACGCCGCCGGCCCCGGCCCAGGCCGCCGTCGACGACTACGCCATCGGCGTCGACGACGTGGTCCAGGTGTCGGTGTGGCGCAACCCGGAACTGGGCATCACCGTGCCCGTGCGCCCGGACGGCCGCATCTCGGTGCCGCTGATCGGCGACGTGATGGCCGGTGGCCGCACGCCGGCCCAGGTATCGGCCGACATCCAGGAAAAGCTGGCCGCCTACGTGCGCGACCCGCAGGTGGCGGTGATCCTGACCGACCTGCGCAGCCACGAATACCTCTCGCGCGTGCGCGTGACCGGCGCCGTGCGCCAGCCGATCTCGATCCCGTACCGCCAGGGCATGACCGTGCTTGACGCGGTGCTGGCCGCGGGCGGCGTCAACGAGTTCGCCGCGCCCGACCGTTCCAGCCTCTACCGCAAGAGCGAAGGCCAGACCACCAGCTACGCGGTGCGCCTGGACAAGATCATCAACCGCGGCGACCTGTCCACGAACTTCACCGTGGCGCCGGGCGACGTGATCACCGTGCCGGAGCGCGCGTTCTGATGTCATCCAACGCCTTGCCGGTCCCGCAACGCGCCTCCTCGGGGTCCGCGAAACCGGATATCTCCCCGATCGACTACGCCAAGCTCCTCATCAAGGAGGGGCGGCGGCGCATCGTCACGCTGGCGGCGATCTTCGCCGCGATCTCGATCCTGGCCCTGCTCGTGGGGCTGTTCGTGCTTGCGCGCAACTACACCGCGTCGGTGACGATCCTCGCCCAGGACAGCGACATCATCCAGCCGCTGCTGGAAGGCCGCGCCGTGTCCACCGGCGTCGCCGACCGCGCCGGCATGGCGCGCCAGATCATCTACGGCCGCAAGGTGCTGTCGGAGATCGTCGGCGTCGGCGGCTGGGACCGCGACGGCAGCATGAGCCCGGTCGCCAAGGACCGGCTGATGGAGGACATCCGCTACCGCGCGGTGGTCACCAGCCCGCGGCCGGACCTGGTCACGATCACCTACCGCGACACCGACCCGGAGCGCACCTACCGCGTCACCGATGCCTTCGGCGCGCAGTTCATCAGCGAAGCGCTGGCCGCCAAGGAACGCGAAAGCCGCGAGGCCTACGAGTTCATCGACAAGCAGGTGCAGGCCTACCACCGCAAGCTCACCGACGCCGAGAACAACCTGCAGGAATACCGCTCGCGCAACGCCGACGCCCAGCCCGGCAGCGCCACCGACGTCAGCAGCCGCATCGCCGCGCTGCGTACCCAGGTCGAGCAGACCCGCATGTCGCTGCTGGAGCAGGAGTCGCGCGAGAACTCGATCGCTTCGCAGCTTTCGGGCGAGTCGGCGGTCACCTCGGTGCAGACGCGCGAGACGCTGTACCGCACCCAGCTGATCGAGCTGCAGGCCGAACTCGACCGGCTGATGCTGACCTACACCGAGCGCCACCCGGACGTGATGCGCGTGCGCCACCAGATGGAGGACATCCAGCGCCTCATCGAGCAGGAGCGCAACCGCCCGGCGACGGCGCGTTCCGGCACCGGCTCCGAGGACTCGCAGCTCAACCCGCTGTACCAGGAACTGCGCAGCCAGCTGTCGCAGTCGCGGCGCGAGGTGGCGGCCACGCGTTCGCGCATGGGCGTGGCCGAGAGCCTGCTCAACACCGAACTCGACCGCAGCCGCCGCATCGCCGCCTCGGAAAGCGTGCTGGCCGAACTGACCCGCGACTACGAGGTCAACCGCGAGATCTACCAGGACCTGCTGCGCCGGCGCGAGAACGCGCGCGTGTCGATGGGCCTGGACCAGGAGAACCGCGGACTGACCCTGCGCGTGCAGGATCCGGCGATCATGCCGCTGCGCCCCACCGGCCTGCGCCTGATGCACATCGCGCTGGCGGGGCTGCTGGCGGGCATCGCCATCCCGCTGGGCCTGCTCTGGCTGCTGGTCCGCTTCGATCCGCGCATCCGCAGCCCGCAGCTGGTGGAGACGCGCAGCCGCTATCCGCTGCTGGCGTCGATCCCCGCCTATCCCTCGCCGCGCGAGCGCCGGCGCCAGCTCATGCGCATGGCGGTCGCCGCGTCGATGGTGCTGGCCGTGGTGCTCCTGTACGGCGCCACCTATGTCTACAAGTCGAGCCTGGGCTGATCCGGCCGCAGGCCCAACACGACCCACCGGGAGCACACCTTGAACGCAAACCGAGAGGCGCAGGACAAGCCGTCCACGGGCGGGGCGGGCTCGCGCTCGATCACGCGCGCCGATGGCGGCCTGGCACCGCTCAGCCCGCGTGCGCTCGAGGAGCGCAAGCTCATCCACCGCAACGATTCCGTGCGCGTGCAGGCCGACGCCTTCCGCGAACTGCGCACCAAGCTGCTGTCGATGGGCCAGGAGCGCAACTTCATCACCCTGGTCGCGCCGGTGCAGCGCGGCTGCGGTGGCAGCTTCGTCGCCCGCAACCTCGCCGCGGCGTTCGCGTTCGACGAGACCAAGACCGCGCTGCTGGTCGACTGCGACGCGCTGCACCCGGCGCAGCAGTCGGCGCTTGGCGTCGACGCCGATCGTGGCGTGATGGACTACCTCGAAGGCACCGTCGCCGAACTCGGCGACATCCAGTACGAGACCGGCCTGCCGCGGCTGCGGCTGATCCCGAGCGGGCGCTCGCGCGAGACCACGGGCGAGCATTTCAGCTCGACGCGCATGCGGGTGATGATCGACTCGCTGCGCGGCACGCATCCCAACCGCTACCTGATCCTCGACAGCCCGCCGGTGCTGAATTCGCCGGACGCGCGGATCCTGTCCGAGCTGGCCGACCTGATCGTGGTCGTGGCCGGCTACGGCCAGGTCACGCCCGACGCGATCGAGAAGGCTGCGTCGGCGTTCGACCCGGAGAAGGTGGCCGGCGTCGTGTTCAACAACCTGTACTGAGCCGCCGGCGATGCGCCGGCGCACGGAAGGAGGCGGCACCATGATGCGCAGCAGGAAGGGCCTGGTCGCGATCCAGCTGGCGATATTGGGCATCGTGCCCCTGCAGGCGCAGGCAGTGCGCATCGACTACGCAGTCGACGCCGGCCTCGAGCGCAACGACAACGTGCTCATGTCGGCGGACGACGCCCAGTCCTCGTCCGCGGTCCGCGCCGGCTTCGGTTTCGTGGTCGCCGAGGACACCTCCACCGTGCAGGCCCACGTCGGCGGCCGCTTCGAGTACTGGAACTACGTCGACGGCCCGCAGACCAACGCCTTCGAGACCAGCCTCGCCGGGCGGCTGAACTGGTTCATCGTGCCGGAGACGCTGAGCTTCACGATCGAGGACAGCCTGGAGATGCGCCCGATCGACCGCTTCGTCCCCGACACCGCGGAAAACCGGCAGCGGGTGAACGTGCTGTCGCTCGGGCCGAACCTGCACTTCAACTTCAGCGAGTCCTTCCGCGGCCGCTTCGAGCTGCGCTGGATCGACAGCAACGCCGAGATCACCGACGAACTGCAGTCCGAGCGCCTCAGCGCCGCCCTGCACGCGGTCCGCGAACTCGACTCGACCAGCAGCCTGACCTTCAGCCTGCGCGGACAGGACGTCGATTTCGCCAACGACGTCGTGGTCCACGACTACCGCCGCTACGACGCCTACGCGCGCTACCAGAAGACGCTGTCGCGCCTCAGCTTCGGCGTCGACCTGGGCCATTCCTGGGTCGACTTCAAGGACGGCCGCTCGTCGACCTATCCGCTGGTCCGCGGCGACATCCACTGGCGCGCGGCGGACCGCCATGCGCTGAGCCTGCTGCTGGCGCACCAGCTGTCGGATTCGGCCACTGCCGCGCTCGAGGGGATCGGCGTCGCGGCCGAGGTCCCGCAGAACCTGGTCGGCGGCTCGTCCACGATCAACGCCTCGATCTACGAGGACAACCGCGCCGACCTGTCCTACTCCTTCGATGGCGAGCGCCTGAGCTTCTCGCTCGGCCCCTACTACGAACGCATCGAGTACCTCGATTCGCTGGCGTTCGACGAAACCCGCCGCGGCGCGCTGTTCGAGGCCGCTTACCGGTTGGCGCCGACCTGGGACCTGCGTGGCTTCGTCGACGTCTCGCGTTCGCGCTTCCCGGACCTGGGCCGCAGCACCCGGGACACGCGCGCCGGCCTCGCCCTGGACAAGGCCTGGGCGCGGCACTGGAGCAGCTCGCTGCAGTACTCGCGCTACCAGCGCGAGGGCGATGGCCTGATCGGCGACAGCCGCCAGAACATCTGGTACCTCACCGTCGTCTACCGCAACCGGTAGCGCTCCGCCGGCGCCGCAATGGCGCAACCCCCGCGCATGCCGTGCAGACAACCTGCACTGGGTCACATTTCGCGCGTGAGCGACGCTTGACAGCCAGCGCACGTTCAGCGTGCATTTCGCGTTGCGCGCATTCAGGCGTCTATCATCCGGCGCGTCTTGCAGGGGAAGACACCTAGGCGGTTGGCGGGGACTGGATCGCGTCACGGACGCGGGTCGGGGTGGCCATGGCTGCATGGCTGCGCGACAGGACTGCAATGGAAGCGTCCACAGCGCCTGTCCGTCCGTACAACAACAACAAGACCGGATCGCCGCATTCCCCATGAAGACCCCTTGCCAGCCTTTCCGCCGCGGCCACCGCGCCGGCGTCGTGTTCGCGTGCCTTGCCGCCACCCTCGCCCTCGCCGGCTGCAGCGGTGAAGCCGCTTCCCTTGCCGTCTCCGGCGCCAGCGCCAAATCGCTGGAAGCCGGGTCGGACACCGCAATCCTTCGCGCCACCGCCGCCGCGGCCCCGGTCGAGGCCAAGGCCGCCGAGAAGGCGATTACCAACCCGATCCTGTTCGTCACCCAGGTGCCCACCCCGGGCGGCGACCTGTTCGGCAGCCGCCTGTCGACGTTCGCCAACCACACCAATGCCCCCGGCGGCACGCCGCGCGGCGGCGACCTGATGATCCGCTACCCCGATGGCGTCCTGCGCAACCTCACGCAGGAAGCGGGCTTCGGCAACAGCGGCTTCCAGGGCGCCAACTCGATCGCCGTGCGCGAACCCACCGTGCACTGGAGCGGCACCAAGGCGATCTTCAGCATGATGGTCGGCTCGCCGGTCGGGCAGTACGATGCGGTCACCGCCAAGTGGCAGCTGTTCGAAGTGACGGGACTCGCCCGCGGCCAGACCGCCACCATCACCCGCGTCGCCAACCAGCCGGCCAACTACAACAACGTCTCGCCGCTGTACACCAGCGACGACCGCATCCTGTTCACTTCGGACATGCCGCGCCGCGGCGAGGCGCACCTGTACCCGAACCTGGACGAGTACGAGAGCACGGCGACCATCACCGGCATCTTCCGCCTCGACCCGGCCACCGGCAGCGTGACCATCCTCAACCACACGCCCAGCGGCGCCTATTCGCCGACCATCGACAGCTACGGGCGCGTGATCTTCACCCGCTGGGACCATCTGCAGCGTGACCAGCAGCAGGACGGCGCGCTCACGCTGGGCTACAACTACAACCCCTTCAACTACGCCAGCGAAGCCGCCAACGCCACCAGCGTGGGTCTGGTGGCCGACACCTTCCCCGAACAGCGCCCGTTGCTCAACACGCCCAACAGCAACAGCCCGTACGGCCAGGTGACCGGCTACACCTCCAACCTGTTCACGCCGTGGGAAATGAACCAGGACGGCACCGCCGAGCTGACCCTCAACCACATCGGCCGGCAGGAGATGGCGTTCGACTATCTGCCGCGGACCTTCGTGTCCGACGCCTCGTTGCGCGACACAGGCAACCAGGCGCTGTTCGCCAACCGCAAGTACATCCGCATGGATGCCGGCATCTTCCATATCCGCGAGATTCCCACGCAGCCGGGCACCTACATCGGCATCTATGCGCGCGAGTTCGCGGAGGGCACTGCCAACCAGATCGTGCGTTTCAACGGCGCGCCGAACCTCAACGCCGAGCAGATGGCGTTCACCGACGCCTCGCCGGCACCCGACGCCCAGAACCGCCTGTCCGGGGGCCGCTTCCGCAACCCGCTGCCGCTGACGTCGGGCGACATGGTGGCCAGCTACAGCCCGAACGTGGACCCCAACTTCGGCAACGGTTCCACCCTGCGCCTGCAGCAGCTCGGCACCAGCAACGGCCTGTTCACCGCCGGGACGCCCTTGACCAGCGGCATCAGCAAGACCGTCTGGTGGTGGGGCGCGACCGGCCGCGTCGACTACAGCGGCTTGCTGTGGGAACTGGAGCCGGTCGAAGTCGTGGCCCGCAACCGCCCGCCGGTGACCGGCGCGCCGGCGGTCGAGGCGCCGGAACAGGCGATCCTCGATTCCGAGGGCGTCAGCGCCAGCGTGCTGCGCGATTGGCTGCGCAGCAACGACCTCGCCCTCGTGGTCACCCGCAACCAGACCAGTCGTGACCGTGGCGACAAGCAGCAGCCGTTCAACCTGCGCGTGCCCGGTGGCGTCAGCAAGACCGGCGACGGCGGCCGCGTCTACGACATCGCCCACTACCAGATCGTGCAGGGCAACCTGCTGCGCGCCTACCAGAACTTCCGCGGCGGGCGCCGCATCGTGGCCCAGCCGATGACCGTGCCGGCCAACGCCAACGTCCCCAATGCCAGCGGCCCGGCGGGCAGCGTGAAGATCGCCGCCGACGGGTCCACCGCCGCGTTCGTGCCCGCCAACCGCGCGTTGAGCTGGCAGACCACCGACGCCAGCGGCACCCCGATCGTGCGCGAACGCGTGTGGGTCACCCTGCAGCCGGGTGAGATCCGCACCTGCGCCGGCTGCCACGGCGAGAACTCGGTGAACCAGGCCGGCCAGCCCAGCCCGACCAACCAGCCGCAGGCACTGCGCGCGCTGATCCAGCACTGGAAGCAGGCCAACAACGTTGGCGCTACCCGCCGTCGCAACGGCTCGACGCCGTTGACCCCGGGCGGCAGCTGACCGTCCCGGGCGCGCGGGCGGCCGATGGTCGCCCGATGCACATGCCTTCGCCCCCGCACGGGCGCACGCGCCGGTCGCACGGTGCAATGCGTCCCGCAGCTGAACGCGTCTCGGCGGAAAGGTGATCCGTGTCCCATTTGCGGCCTTGAGCGCGTACTCCCTGTAGACTCCCGCGACGCACTGGCGTGCGCGGGGTGCAGCGGACGTCGGAGCCAAGCGGATGCCAGGGACGACCGAACCTACCTGCCGTCACAGGCGAGGATTTTTTGCAAACCCGGCAAACCTGCCGGGACGCGCTGCCAGGGGGCCAGGCGCATGAATCGAGCAGACATCGAGACAGCATCGTCGCGGTCGGACGCGGCGACGGGACGGCTGGGAGGCCTGATGCCACGCTTCATGCGGCGCACCGCGTCGCGCTGGCGCGCCCTCATGGTGGTCGCCGAAGCACTGCTGCTGGTCGCGGCCATGTTCCTGGCCGTGTACCTGCGCTTCTTCCAGAGCGAAGCCCCGCTGTACGCCTACAGCGGGATGTGGCTGCAGGGCGTGCGCGCGGGCCTGTTCGCGGTGATGCTGATCCTGGGCATGACCGCGATGGGCCTGTACCAGAACCACCTGCGCGAGTCGCTGTTCGGCACCCTGGCCCGCCAGGCGATCGGCTTCCTGATCGGCACCCTGGGCCTGCTGGTCGTGTTCTACCTCCTGCCGCCGCTCGAGATCGGACGCGGCGTGCTCGCGCTGGCCCTGCTGTTCGGCTTCGTCTTCGTCGCCCTGCTGCGCCTGGTCTCGGTGCGCATGGTCGACGTGGAGGCGCTCAAGCAGCGTGTCCTGGTGCTGGGCTCGGGCGAACGCGCCGCGCTGATCGAACACCGCCTGCGCCGCCAGTCGGACCGCCGCAACTTCCGGCTGGTGGGCTACGTGCCGTTCGGCAACGAAACACCCGCCGTCGCCGCCGACAAGCTGCTGGTGCCGGATTCGCCGCTGGCCGAATGGGCGCTGCTGCACCGGATCGACGAGATCGTGTTCGGCCCCGACGACCGCCGCGGCGGCCTGCCGATGCACGACCTGCTGCAATGCAAGCAGTTGGGCATCGAGGTGACCGACCTGGTGTCGTTCTTCGAGCGCGAGGCCGGCAAGATCAAGCTCGGGCTCACCGACCCGTCGTGGCTGATCTTCTCCGGCGGCTTCGACAGTTCGCTCGGGCGCAAGGTCAGCAAGCGCGCGATGGACGTGGTCGCCAGCCTCGCGGTGCTGCTGGTGACCTGGCCCCTGCTGCTGCTGGTCGCGATCGCGATCCGGCTGGAATCCGGCCGCGGGCAGCCGATCCTCTATCGCCAGGAACGGGTCGGCCTGATGGGCGCCACGTTCCGGCTGATCAAGTTCCGCAGCATGCGCACCGACGCGGAGAAGGACGGCGTTGCGCGCTGGGCCGGCAAGAACGACGACCGCGTCACCCGCGTCGGCCGGCTCATCCGCCGGACCCGCCTGGACGAGCTGCCGCAGCTGTGGAACATCCTGCGCGGCGACATGAGCATCGTCGGCCCGCGTCCGGAGCGCCCGGAGTTCGTCGCCGCGCTCGACGCCGACCTGCGCTACTACCAGCTGCGCCACTGCGTGCGCCCCGGCCTGGCCGGCTGGGCCCAGCTGCGCTACGCCTACGGCGCGACGCGGCAGGACGCGGAGGAGAAGCTCAAGTACGACCTGTTCTACGTCAAGAACCACAACCTGGTCTTCGACCTGCTGATCCTGATCCAGACCTTCGAAGTCGTGGTCTTCGGCCGCGGCGTGCGCTGATCCGGCACGGAAAGGTTTGCCCGGCGGCCCACCTGTACTATCCTTGGCCTTCACGGGGGCTTCACAAACAAGGGGCACGGAACTGCCGATGAAGTGGTCTGCGTCGCTGCGGTACTGGGCCGTGCATTCGCCGCATCCCGTGGCCGGGCTGCTGAGGGCCATACGGGCGCGCATGCGCCACTTCACGCTGCCGGCGCCGGCCATCCTGGTCCGCCCCTACCTGTGGATCTTCCTTGCGCTGCGCGGGACGCTCTTCTTCCTGCGCCGGACCCTCGTCGCCGAACCCCTGCTCAAGGCCTACTGCGCGCGGTTCGGGCGCGGCGTGACCACCGGCATCTACGTCCCCTGGATCCAGGGCCGTGGCGAACTGCTGCTCGGCGACTACGTGCACGTCAGCGGCAAGCTCAGCATCCTGTTCGCGGCACGCTACGTCGAACGGCCCAGGCTCGTGATCGGCAGCCACACCGACCTGGCGCACGAGACCAGCTTCGTCGTCGGCCGCGAGATCCGCCTGGGCTCCCACGTGCAGGTTGGCGGCAACGTGTCCTTCCGCGACGCGACCGGCCACCACACCGACCCCGAGCAGCGCATGGCCGGCGCCCCGCCCAGCGACGACGACGTCAAGCCGATCGTCGTCCACGACAACGTCTGGATCGGCATGGGCGTGCTGGTGCTGCCCGGCACCGAGATCGGCGAAGGCAGCATCGTCGCCGCGCGCTCGGTCGTCTCCGGCACCGTGGCGCCGTACACGGTGGTCGCCGGCAACCCGGCGCGCCGCGTCGGCACGCTGACCCCGCCGGAAGGACGCGAACACCTCGCGCCGGCGCCCCCTGTGCGCAGGACCGCGGCCGCACCGGCTGCCGAGAAGCCCCCCGCGCGTGCGCCCATGCGAGACGCAAGCGCTTGATATTGCGCGCCTGTTCTCAGATTCTGCACACGCAACCGTGTGCATGGGGCCTCGCTTCTGGCACACTGAGCGACCATCGCGGCCGTCGCATGGGTCGGCGCCAGGCGTCGAAGGGGATGCGGCGGCGCCTGAAGAGTCGGCAGTGAAAGATGAGCGGTAGCGAGATCGAAGCGCGCGTGCGCAATTTCATCCATGAACAGTTCCCCGTTCCGGAGGAACTGTCAGCTGACGAGAGCCTGCTCGAGGGCGGCATCATCGATTCCATCGGCGTGCTCACCCTGGTCACCTGGCTCGAGCAGGAGTTCGGCTTCGTGATCGAGGACGACGAGGTGGTGCCGGACAACCTCGAGAGCGTGGCCAACCTCGTGCGTTTCATCTCGCACAAGCTGGACGAGAGCGGACTGGCCGTTTGATGCGGTACGAGGAGCACCTGCGCGCGCAAGGCAGGGCACGCCCCGACCACGTCGCCCTCGTCTGCGGCGGCCAGCGCATCCGCTACGCCGAACTGGCCGACGCCGCCGAACGCTTCGCGAGCGTGCTGCATGCCGGCGGCTTCGCCAACGGCGACCGCTGCGTGCTGTTCCTGGAGAACCGCGCCGAAACCGCGATCGGCCTGTTCGGCACGCTGCGCGCGGGCGGCATCTTCAGCATCATCAATCCGACCACGAAGGCCGACAAGCTGGCCTACGTGCTCAACAACTGCGAGGCCGGCGTGCTGGTCACCCAGGCCAGCCTGCTGGCGGTGGCGCGCACCGCGGCCGCGCAGGCGCCGAGCGTGCGCCGCATCATCGTCGTGGACGATGCCGTGCTCGAAGACGGCGAAGCACGCTGGAACGACGTCATCGCGCCGCCGTCGACGCTCGCGCCGACACCGGTCGGCATCGACATCGATCTGGCCATGCTGGTCTACACCTCGGGCAGCACCGGCCAGCCCAAGGGCGTCATGATGACGCACAAGAACATCGAGCACGCGGCGAACTCGATCACCACCTACCTGCGCATGACGCCGGACGACGTGGTGCTGAGCGTTCTGCCGCTGGCGTTCGACTACGGCCTGTACCAGCTGCTGATGTGCGTCAAGAAAGGCGCGACGCTGGTCCTGGAGAAGTCGTTTGCGTTCCCGCAGAAGATCCTGCCGCTGCTGTCCAGCGAGGGCATCACCGGCTTCCCGCTGGTGCCGACGATGGCCGCCATGATCGTGCAGCTGCGCAACTTCAAGCCCGAATGGGCGGCGTCGGTGCAGTTCCTGACCAACACCGCCGCGGCGCTGCCGCCTGCGCACATCCAGAAACTGCGCGAATTGTTCCCCAACGCGCGCGTGTATTCGATGTACGGCATGACCGAGTCCAAGCGCTGCACCTGGCTGCCGCCGGAACAGCTGGACATCCGTCCGGACAGCGTCGGCATCGCGATCCCGTTCACCGAGGCCTGGGTGGCCGACGACGATGGCAAGCCGCTGCCGCCGAACACCGTCGGCGAACTGGTGGTGCGCGGCGGGCACGTGATGCAGGGCTACTGGCGCAACCCGGAGGCCACCGCGAAGACGCTGCGCCCCGGCCGCTACGAGTGGGAAAAGGTACTGCACACCGGCGACCTGTTCCGCGC
>JAIUOJ010000058.1 GCA_020161335.1 Pseudomonadota bacterium | reverse complement strand
ACCTGCGCGACTACGCGAAGGGCCAGCCGATGGGCGAAGGCGTCCGGCGCGCCGCGACGGCGATGCTCGCCGCCCGCACCGCCAACGCGGAGGGCTGACCGATGGCCACACATGAAAACGCCCACGGCGTGCGAGACCGTGGGCGCAAGGGTACAACCGACCGGGAGAGTGAGCTGTCCAGGACTCACGGGATCAATGATGCCGCGGGGAACGTCGCCGCGACGCCATCATTTGAGGCCGCGTCCGAGTACCGCCGCGCCCGGCTCGACTTGATCCCCCTGCGCCGCCGCGACAAGGTGCCCGCCGACAAGCGCTGGCAGGAACGCAGCTACGACCGGGGTGAGGTGCTGGAGCGCGCGAGGCGCGACGGCCTGAACCTGGGCGTGCGCCTGCCCGCCGACGTGGTCGTCGTGGACGTGGACCCGCGCAACTTCCCGGCTGGGCGCGACAGCCTGGCCGACATGGCCGCCGCCTTCGGCTTGGACCTGACGTCTGCGCCGCACGTCCTCACCGGCAACCTGGAGCACCCCGGCCACCACTTCTACTTCCACAAGCCCGCGGGCGCCGTGCTGCTGGAGAGCGTGGACGGCTTCGAGGGCGTGGAGCTGAAGTCGCTCGGCCGCCAGATCGTCGCGGCGGGTTCTGTGCATCCGACCGGCGGCCTGTACCGCTGGGCGCCGGACTCGCCCGCGCTGCCCGACATGCCGGACCTGCCCGCGCGGCTGGTCGAGGCGGCGCGCAGGCCGGAGAGGAAGCGGGCCACGGGCGCAGGCGAGATCACCGCCGAGCAGCTGGCCGCATCGCTTGAACACCTGGAACCGACGGACTTCCGCGAGCACGACGCGTGGCGCGAGCTGATGATGGCCTGCCACCACGCCACCGACGGCGCGGGGAGGCAGGAGTTCATCGACTGGAGCACGTCCGACCCGAAGTTCGCGGACCACGAATGGATCGTCGGGCGCCGCTGGGATTCGCTGCACGCAGACCGCGACGACGCGGTGACCATCGCCACGCTGCGCAGGCGGCTCAACGAGGCCGGGTCCGACATCGCGCCGCCCGACGCGGCCGACGACTTCGACGTGTGGGACGAGATCGAACCCGCCGAGGAACGCAGCCGCTGGAACTTCCTGTCGCTGGAAGAAGTGGAGTCGCTGCCGCCGCCGAGGTGGCTGGTGCCTGGAGTGCTGACCGAGGGAAGCCTCGCCGCCATCTACGGCGCGCCCGAGTCGGGCAAGTCGTTCCTCGCCGTGGACATGTCAATGGCGATCGCGGGCGGAGTGGACTGGCACGGACGGCAGGTCGAGCGCGGCGGCGTCCTGTACATCGCCGCGGAGGGCGCGCCCGGCCTGGGCAAGCGCTTCCGCGCATGGAAGGAGGACAGGTGCGCGCAGGGCCGCAGGTTCGACCTGCACCTGATGCGCGACGACCTGAACCTCGCGGCCGAGAAGGACGGCGGCGTGCGCGCGTTCGTCCAGGCCGTGACCGACGAACTCGGCCCGCTGCGCCTGGTCGTCATCGACACCCTCAACCAGACGGCCGCGGGCGCCGACGAGAACTCGGCAAAGGATATGGGCCGCTACATCGCCAGCATGAAGCTCCTGCGCAACGCTACGGGCGCCGCGGTGGTCGTGGTGCACCACTCGGGCAAGGACCTGGGAAAAGGCATGCGCGGCAGCTCGGCGCTGCTGGGCGCGATGGACACCACGGTCGAGGTGGAGCGCGCCAGCGACGGCCGATCGATCAAGGTCGCGGTGAAGAAGCAGAAGGACGCGGAACGCGAGTCCCCGATGCGATTCAACTTGGAGAAGGTGGGTGACTCCCTGGTGCTGCGCCCCACCGTGATGGACGTTCCGGAGGGTGAGTTCGCCGGGGGCATGGACCCGATCCTGGAGCTGGCTCGCCAGGAGGCGAACGAGCGTGGCGGCAGCATCCCGCTGAAGGAGCTGGCCGCGATCATCTGCGAGCGGGACGGCGTCTCGGACAAGACGGCGAGGCGCAAGATCGAGCAGGCCGTGCCCGACGGACGCAGCGACGCCAGGGCGTCGATCGACGGGTTCCCGGTGTGGCTGGAGCCGATGGACGAGCGCAACCCGAGGCTCGGAATCTTGGTCAGGACGGAGGGGTGAACGCGCGTTTTCGATTGTCACGGGGCGCGACTTTCGGAGCTCGATTGTCGCGCCCAGTGACAATCAGATTGTCGCCGAAAGTCAGTTTCGATTGTCAGCGCGACAATCTAAGCGCGGCAAGCACTTAGGCCGCTTTCGGCCACCCGATTGTCAAAGCGAAAGTCACTGGCGGATTCGATTGTCACGGCGTTCGTCAGTCTATAGACGACGAACGTGACAATCAGACCGACAATCGAAAAGCGATCCCCTCCACATCATCGAAAGCGCGTGGACGGACGCGTCCAACCTTGCGTGCCGTGTCCCTCGCGCGCAAGGCGAACAGGCCAGGCGATCCCCGGCGACGCGCGCCATCTAATCGAGCATCGGGTGGCCGACGCCATCCAAGCCGTTGATCCGGCTGCTTGAACGATGGCGTGCCTGCGCGCGTAAGCACGACACCATCACGACGTAAGCCACTTTTCATCCCGGAGACCGCAGCCGTGCTTTCCATCCCGCACACCTTCACGCCCGAGCGGCGCGAGCTGTTCTTCCAGGTCCTGGAGGACACGTGCTCGCCCAAGCAGGCCGCGGCAGCGGCGGGCATCAGCAGGCAGACGGCCTTCTACCACAAGGCCAACGACATCGAGTTCCGCACCCGGTGGGAGAAGGCCATCGAGGTCGCCCTCGACGCGCTGCTGGACGAAGCGTACAGGCGCGCCGCGATCGGCTACGACGAGCCGGTCATCCACCAGGGACGCCTCGCCACCACCGCGGACCCGACGACCGGGGAGGAGCGGCCGCTCACCGTCAGGAAGCACAGCGACAGGCTCCTGGAGGTCCTCCTGAAGTTCCGCTACGGCGAGCAGATGGCGGACAGGCTGCGCGTCAGGGTCGAGGACACGGGCCTCTCGGCCGACGCACTACTGGCGATGCCCGCCGACGAGCGCGCCCAGCTGGTGGCGCTGCTCTCCAAGTACAACGCGGCGCGGCCGCTCGACGAGGAACAGGACGATGAGTGACAAGCTGACGGTGGCCGAGGTGGTGCAGCGCGCGGCCCAGATCGACGGCATGCTGGACGCAATCCACGACACGGCGCCCGACGCGGTCCAGGCGATGGGGGGGCGCGACGCCCTGGCCCGACGCAGCGAGATGACCTGCATCGGCCCGATGCCGCGCCTGGACGCGGACGAGTGGGAGCGCATGTCGCAGGAGTACGAGGCGCGGCGCGAGCATGGCAGCGTCAACCGCGGGCACTAACGGGCACGCGGTCGCCGTCGAGGTGGGCGGGGTGCGATACCCCTCCGCCAGGCAGGCGGCGCAGGCGCTCGGTCTCAGCCCCAACGGGGTGTCGAGCCGCTGCCACAGCCCCGCCTTCCCGGACTACCGATGGCTCGGCGCCACGCCCGCAAAGCGCCAAGTGCATGATCCCGTGACGGTGCGGATGGGCAGGGAGCTCATCGAACCCGCACGGTGGCCGAACGACGGCGGCGCGCGACGCATGCCCGTGATGGACACGAACTTCGATCCCCCGCGGCTTGTGCGCCGGGTCGGCTGGCTCCGCTGCGTGTGCTGCGGCCGTCCCCACTTCTCGGAGGACGTTGCACGCGCCCGCATGTGCGTGGAGTGCGGCGGCTCCGGCGGCTGGGCCGTCGGTGTGCGCCCGGACGGGGACACTCTTACTTGAATCCAGCCTTGCGGAGCATGTCCTTGAGATGCTTCTCGACGGCGGTCTTGGCCTGCGAGGTCGCCTGCCGCATCACGTTGCCGTACGTGCCGCTCGCTCCGCACCTGGAGCACTTGATCGTGTCCGAAGCCCTCGGGTTCTTGGGCATCTCGAACTTGTCGCTTCCACAAGAGCATTTGACGCCGATTTGAGTGGTGCTCATTGCAGGGTCCTGCGCAGGGTCGGCAACGGAATGTTGCGGGTGCAGTGAAGCGCGCCACCGTCGCAAATCCTGCGACGACTTCAGCCCTCTGACATCGCATCGGCGGGTGGTGCGACGCCAAGCCCATGATCCGCAAGCCGCGGTGACGGCGGCAGCTCCGAGGGAAACACGTCCGGGAAACGATGGCGTTCGCGGCCAGCGCGCCCCGACACATTGAACGCATCCGGTCAGCGCATTGGCGCGCAGACCACCCCACGGCTGGGGATGCGCTCGTGACAGGCGACCGGAGGACCACAACCCACCGGAGCACACGAGCAATGAAGATCACCCTCAGCGACACCCCCCTCCTCAGCACCCAGCAGATCGGCGAGCTCGCCTCGCAGCTCGACCTGCTGCACAAGCGCACCCTCGCCGCGATCGAGCGGCTGAACAAGGACATCGCGGCCCGCAAGCAGCAGATCGCCGCGCGCTGGAAGAATGCCCCCGGCATCGGCATGGCCGACGTGGCGCGCTTCGCCGAGCACGAGACGCTCGCCAGCGTCCGCGAGATCAAGGACAACTCCAAGGCCGAGCTGGACAAGATCATGAAGGAGGCCGGCGCGCCGCACGCGCAGCTGGTCGGCCAGCGCCAGTTCTACGACTCCCCGGCGAAGGTCCTGGCCCGCGCGGCCCTGGGCGACCCGAAGCGCACCGAGTACCTCCAGCAGCTCCAGCACGCCGGCCCCGCCGAGCTCGGCCACATGGCCCAGGTCGCCGTCGGCACGCGCAACGTCGCCCTGGCCTCGGCCGTGCTGTCCCTGATCGACCGCCTGCCCACCAAGGACCGCCCGGTCGGCCCGGTGGAGCTGGCGACGGCGATGAGGCAGGACGACTTCCTGAAGGTGCAGGAGTACATCAAGCTGGGCGACGCGCGCCTCCAGGGCATCCTGGTCGCCATCCGCGCCTGGAACGCCGGCAAGAGCAACCCCCTCGGCTCGGTGCAGCTCGCCATGCGCGAGCGCGACATCGACCACGACCTGATCGGGGGCGACGGCAATGACTGACCGACGCGCCCACTACCCACCGTGCCACCCGGCGATGCTGGCCCTCGCGGCCCTGGTCGCGGCGATCCAGCACAGGTGCGACCCGTTCCCCGAGCTTGAGGCCGCCGCGGCCCGCAATGGCGTGGTCGTCGGCTCCGAGGAGTTCGACGAGGCCGCGGCGTTGGCCGGACAGCCCTACTGCCGCGCGCTGGACCTGTACGTTGACCGTGAGACCAAGCGCAGGGCGGACGCCCTGGGGTCGGGGATGGCGCACCTGGCCTTCCTCCCGGCCTGACCCGAGCAAACCCGGCCGGGTTGGTTAGGTGCGCAGAGGGCAACGGGTGACCCGGCCGTGTTTCGGAGGGGATGTCGTCACGGCATCCCCTTCTTTTTCATGATCCTTTTGGAGGATTGCTCACTACTTGGGCATCAGAGGGTGGCGTTTCATCTACATCAGTGGCCAGAGGTGCGGGGTCGTCAGGGGACTTACGAAAGGCGTTGCCCTTGTGCGCTCTCGCGACTGACATCTCGACGATCCTCTCGATTACGCGCTCTGGCGTGTTCCATTTCATCACAAGCCGACCAGGATCCATTCCATACTCGGCAACGATGTCTCGAAGTTGATCCAGGGATAGCTTTTCGAGTGCGCTACGTAGACCCGATTCGCTGTCGCGTGCGACCTGAACAGGATCGAGCACGGCAGGAGCGCGCCGATTCTTCCCGCGCTTTGCCTCGTTCGCATCCACTTGTCTTGGGCTTTCCGCTCTTGTTGACTTGCGCCTACTTGATGCCGAGTCCAAGGCGTCGGTAAGTGCAGCCTCGAAGTCGGGGTTGCGCTCCGCCTCCTCGATCACCACACGGATCAAGCGATTGAGTGTGTTTCTAAGACTCACGACTCTCCCTCCAGGTCGCTCCAAATCTCCTGAGCCAACTCGATGAAGGTCGAGGTCAGGCCATTTGGATCGGAGCCATACTTCTGCCTAAGCGTTCTTTTATGCGCGGTGTACTCCGCTGCCGCCGACGCTGTGTTGGTTTGCTTGATCTTCGTCGCATACACATCAGGGAAGTTTGCATCAGTCTGGAGTTGCCTCAGTACGGTGTTGTGCACCGTCGAGTTGGCTTGGTACTTGGTGATGACGATACCCAACGGGTCAATCTCCTCACCAATTGCCTGTGCGAATTCACCAACGCGGGTCACGATCTGAGGGATACCGTAGGTCGAGAGGTGGTCAGGAATAGTCGGAATGATGTAGGCGTCCGACAGGCGTAGACCATTCAGAGTAACGATGCCCAAATTCGGCGGGCAATCGACAATGACGATGTCGTAGTCATCCAGTCTTGATTTGACTGCCCGCCAAAGAAGTTCGACAGGGTTCACGGCGTAGAACTTCCCTGATGGCGCGGACGCGAGTTGATCCTGTACATCGATCAAATCCAGGCTCGACGGCAGTAGGTCGATGGTCCTGGCCTCATGGACATCGCCTACCCGCTTTTGAAGCGTGGCGTCCAGGTCGAACTTCTTTACATCAGGATTCATTGCGTCCTTAAACAACTGGGCGAGCGTGTGCCCTCGGTCGTTCAGCTCAAGCCACTTGTCTTCCCCAAGCAACATGATGGTTGCATTGGTTTGCGGGTCGAGGTCGATGACCAATACCTTCTTCCGCATCTCTGCTGAGAAGACTTCTGCCAAGGCTACGGACGTAGTCGTCTTCGCCACACCACCTTTCAAGTTGATCGTAGAAATCACATGCGCCATCGGAGTATTCCTTTTGTTTCGCCTTAGCCAAGTTCGAATTTGCGATCGCCGGAAGATCGGCCCAGAACCTAGCTCCGTAACCGGAGCAGGGAAGTCGGCCGCCCGCACCCGCCAATTGGCGACTGCTTGACGCGACACCCCGGCTATCTCCGCGATCTCCCCTATCCCCACCAATTCATCGGTCTGTTCAGTCACGCCCATATCCTGTGAACATCATTCACAGTCTCAGTGTACAACGTACACAGTGATGGTCAAGGGGGGCTCCCGGATCGAGGGAACCGCGACCTAATGCCTGTGTGCCCACCAACGCGCAGGAGAACGCCATGAAGCTGGAAGAAAGGCCCACCAAAGAACTGCTGGTCCTGCACAACCGGATCGCCGACAAGCCCGCTGGCCCCAAGACCTTCGCGACCCGGGGCAAGCTCGTAACCCGGATCGAGCAGATCGCGGCCGAAAAAAACATCGACCTCGCCTCGCTCGGGCAGCCGAAGAAGCCCAAGGCGACCGCGAAGCGCGCAGAGCCGAAGGCCGGCTTCGTCGAGACGCCCGAAGCGAACGAGAAAAAGCCGCGCGGGCTCGGCGTCGGTGCGCTTGCACGAGCGATCCTGATGGACCCGGCGGGCTACCCGCACGCGCTGGTGGCCAACATGGTCAACGTGCAGATCGAGGGTGCGGCGGCGACTGCAAAGAGCGTTCGTTGGTACGCCAACGACATGCGCAAGAAGGGCGCCGAGGTGCCGCCGCGTCAGAAGCACCACCCGGCCGACATGGATGAGGAGCAGTCGGCCGAGGCGCTGTCCACGGTTCGGGTGGTCGCGTCCGTGCCATCTGACGGCTGACGGCGTTCTCCCGCCGTGTGCGAAGAAGGGCCACCGTCGAGGTGGCCCTTTCGTTTCATCGCCTTGTACGCATTGGCGCGCCGACTGCGGATCAGGTGGCCAACCTCGGCGGCCACGTCCCGGGCTCGTGCACGAGGCCCAGCGCGTCGAGGATGTAGTGCGACGCCTTCTCCTGGTGCTCGCGCAGGTGGTCGAGCGACGGATGTAGGTAGCCCATCGTGACGCCGCCGCTGGACGCGCTGTGGTTCAGCAGGAACCGCAACTCCAGCAGCGGCACGCCCGCCTGCAAGGCGAGGGATGCGTACGCGTGCCGCAGTGCGTGGCCGGTGAGGTCGCCCAGCTCGTGCTGCTGGACCTCCGCCACCCGGCCCGACGCCGAATCGGCCGGGAACAGGTAGGGCGTCATGCGCCTCACCCCGTCGGCGTTCGCCTCGCGGTGGGTGAGCAGGTCGGTGAGCGCCGACGACAGGGGTAGGTCGAACTTCTTGGCCGAGCCGCCCTTGGGGTTCGGGACGTGCAGGTGGCCGTCGCCCAGCTCCGCGCGCCTCGCCTCGCACGACGCAGTCCGGCGCATGCCCGACAGCAGCATGAACAGCTGGAGGTCGCGGCGCACCGGGTTGCCCAGCGACAGCACCGCCTTGCCCCATGCCCTGAGCTTCTCGGGGCTGGCGTCCACCTCGCGCCGCCGCATGCCGTTCATGTCCACGTTGCCCACCGGGTTCGACGGTAGGTCGGGGAACTGGCGCAGGGCGCGGTTGTAGACTGAGCGCAGCACCCGCATGACGTTGTCGCCCGAGGTCGCACCGCTCCTGTCGGTGATCCTGCGGTGGCGCTCGCGCACGCCCTGACGGTCCGCGCCGATCTCGGCCAGCGGCCTGTCGAGCCAGTCCTTGAGGTAGTAGGTGACGTGGTACTCGTAGCCGCTGCGGGTCTTGTCGGCCAGCCGCCGCGAGTTCAGGTGCAGGTCCAGCCCCTCCCGCAGGGTGATGCCGCGCGCCCTGGCCCTGCGGCGCTCCTCGTTCGGGTTGGTGCCGCCGCGCATGCCGACCAGCGTCTGCCTCGCGACGTCGCGGGCCTGCTTGGCGTCCATCGCCGGGTGGTCGCCCAGCTTCGTCCTGACCTGCCGGCCGTTGACGAGGGACTGCACGTAGAAGCTGCGCTTGGTGGGGGTGACGATGAGGTAGAACCCCCTCATCTCCGTGTCGGCGTACAGGACCGACTTGCCCGGCTCGGGCCGGGTTGCCCTCTCGACGAGGGACTGGGTGATCTTCGACTTCATGCTGGCTCCGTGGGTGGCGGGGCCACGGCGCGAACACGCTTTTGCACCACAAGGCGCCGTGTTCAGTCGCGCCGTGCGCTCCCTCGAAAGCCATTAAGTCGCGGTTTTTCCTCGGTGTAAGCGGCCCCAGGCCATCCGATTTCAAATCATGGCAAGCTATCCGCGTGCCGACTTGTAAGCGGTAGGTCATCCGTTCGATTCGGATAAGCGGCACCACGCCTCCCGGTCCCGCCCTGCGCGGCGCGATCGATGCTGCGATGCAGCGCGTGCGTCGCGCGTGCCGCCGCGCCGGGGCGAACGGCGCGCGTTGCTAGAATCGCGCACCCCACACGCCGTTTTTTCCCGCAGGCACGCGCATGTCCCGATCGTTTCCCCCCGTGTCCATCTTCGGCGTGCCCACCGACATCGGCGCCGGCCGCCGCGGCGCGTCGATGGGGCCCGAGGCCTTGCGCGTCGCGCACTTCGGCGAGGCGCTGGCGCAGCGCGGCGTCGACGTCGTCGACATCGGCGACGTGTCGGGGCCGAAGAATCCGTGGCTCGGCCCGGTCGACGGCTATCGCCACCTCGCGCAGGTGGTCGCGTGGAACGACGCGGTGTTCGAGGCCTCGTCGTCGATCCTGCGCGCGGGCCGCATGCCGATCATGCTCGGCGGCGACCACTGCCTCGCGGTCGGTTCGATCGCCGCCGTGGCCGCGCACTGCCGCGCGGCCGGGCGCAAGCTGCGCGTGCTGTGGCTGGATGCGCACACCGACTTCAACACCAGTCGCATCACGCCCTCGGGCAACCTGCACGGCATGCCGGTGGCCTGCCTGTGCGGCATCGGCCCGGAAGCGCTGACCCGCATCGGCGGCCACGTACCGGCGCTGCTGCCCTCGCAGATCCGCCAGGTGGGCATCCGCTCGGTCGACCAGGACGAGAAGCGGCTGGTCAAGGAACACGCGCTGGACATCTACGACATGCGCTTCATCGACGAGGCCGGCATGAAGCGCACGATGGAACAGGCGCTGCACGGCATGGACGACAACACCCACCTGCACGTGAGCTTCGACGTGGACGTGGTCGATCCCTCGATCGCGCCGGGTACCGGCACGCCGATCCCGGGCGGCATCGACTACCGCGAGGCGCAGCTGGTGATGGAGATGATCGCCGACAGCGGCCGCCTGGGGTCCCTGGACGTGGTCGAGGTCAACCCCGCGCTGGACGACAAGAACATCACCGCCGAGCTCGCGGTGGACCTGGTGGAGAGCCTGTTCGGCAAGTCCACCCTGATGCGGGATTGAAGCGCCCAAGGACGCGCGCCGCGCTGCGACGCGCCGACCCTGTGGGACGCTCGCGGCCCGCGATCTTGACGCGGTGACGACATTACTGAATGGCGGGCAGGGCGTGATCCCTGCGCTGGCGCGGTTTCACGGCGATGTCGATGCCGTTTTCACATCGATGGCGTTCTGATAGCGGGGACGATTCCGCAGGACCGGGGTCGCATTTCGAGGAGAATGCAGATGAAGCGTTTGGTCACGTTGGTTTTGCTGGCCCTGTTCTCGATGGGCACGCTGAGCGCGTGCAACACGATGAAGGGCGCGGGCAAGGATGTGCAGAAGGTCGGCGAGAAGGTCGAGGAAGCCGCGGACAAGACGGGCGGCACCAGCAACCCGTAACGCGCGCGTCGCCTCGCGGCCTGTCGCCGCGATGGTGGGGAAGAAAGCCGGCGATGCCGGCTTTTTTCTTGCGCGAACGCGGTGGCCGCGCGTACGAGGACGCGCGGGTGAATGCGCGATGTTCAGGTGCAGTCACGCTTGTGAAGCGAGTGCCACGAAATCTTGATCCTGCGTTTCGCTGGCGGGCGGCACGATGGCCCGGTCGAAGCGAACCACATGGTCGCGCGGCATCTACTCTCCCGAACCGAGGACGCAGGCATGAACAAAGACATCATTTCCGGCAAGTGGACCCAGCTCAAGGGCAAGGCCCAGGCCAAGTGGGGCGAGCTCACCGACGACGTGTTCGACGTCGCCGCCGGCGACAGCAAGTACCTCGCCGGCAAGCTGCAGGAGCGCTACGGCTGGGAGCGCGAACGCGCCGAGCAGGAAGTGCGTGATTTCGAGAAGACCCTGAACTGACCTGCCGACACCCGCGCGGGCCACGCCCGCGGACGGGATGGCACCATCAGGGTGTGACCGCCGCGATGCGGTCAGCGAACGGGCCGGCACTGCCGGCCCGTTGCGCATATGGAGGTGCGGACGCAGCGCAGGCTGTTGCCTCAGCGCCAGCTGCGCGGGGGATCGGCGACGAAGCCACCGGGGAAGGCCTCCGGCTCGCGACGCTGCGACCAGTACGGCGCGTGGCGCGGCAGGATGCCCATCGCCACCAGTGCGTCCGGCGAGTCGTAGCGCAACTGGGTGACCTGCGCGGGCTGGATGCTGGCGCGCACGAACGAGGCCTGTCCCGCCGGCGACCATTCGCGCTGGCCGTGTCCGGTGCCGATGCGCTGCTGCTGCACCGGCGCGCCGCGGTAGGCATCGCCCGCCTGTGCCGATTCCGCGGCCGGGGCCGCACCGCGCGACTTCTCGTAGTCGCGGCCGCGCCCGTCGTTGCGCGATTCATCGCGGGCGATCGGCGGCGCCGGCATCGGATACGGCCGCGGGACGAAACGCTCGCGGAACACCGCGACGCCGATGGTGCCGACGTTGTCGGGGCGCCCGGTGCGCGCGGCATAGCTGTCCCCGAGCGAGGTGAACACGAACTGCGCGACGTCCTCGTACGACTTGCGCCAGCCGGCGATCTCGGTGCTCTGGTAGGGCGCCAGCACGTAGCCGGTCTGCGACGGGTGCGCGGTCTGGCCGGTGACGGCGTTGACGCCGTCGACCGACAGCACCACCAGCACGCGCTCGCCGGTGGTGTTGGTCAGGCGCACCGCGTAGCGATGGCCGGGGACCCCGGCGATCCAGTCGTCGCGGCGATGGCGGTATTCGGGCAGCCACTGGCCGCTGTCGCGGTCGACCACGTCAAGGCGGACCAGCGGCTGGGCCGCGGTCGTGGCGCTCGCGCACAACGCAGCGAGGGCGACCAGCGGGGCGAGCAGGGTGCGGATCATGGCGGTGTCTCCGGGTGGGTTCGCGGGTTTGAACGCACGGGCGACGCGAGCGGGGTTGCCGCCGTCGCGGGTGGGGCAACGGTTAAACTGGCGTTTCGTTTCGCCCCGGCCGACCGTCCCGATGTCCCAGCGCCCCACCCGTGTCCTGACCGGCATCACCACCTCCGGCACGCCCCACCTGGGCAACTACGTGGGCGCGATCCGTCCCGCGATCGCCGCCAGCCGCGCGCCGGCGACCGAGAGCTTCTACTTCCTCGCCGACTTGCACAGCCTGATCAAGGCCCAGGACCCGGCGCGCACGCAGCGCTCGACGCTGGAGATCGCCGCCACCTGGCTCGCCGCCGGGCTGGATCCGGGCAAGGTCTGGTTCTACCGCCAGAGCGACGTGCCCGAAATCACCGAGCTGACGTGGTTGCTGACCTGCGTCGCCGGCAAGGGCATCCTCAACCGTGCGCACGCCTACAAGGCGGCGGTGGACAGGAACCGCGCCGACGGCGAGGACGACGACAGCGGCGTGACCGCCGGCCTGTTCATGTACCCGGTGCTGATGGCCGCCGACATCCTGATCTTCAACGCCGACAAGGTGCCGGTGGGCCGCGACCAGGTGCAGCACATCGAGATGGCACGCGATTTCGGCCAGCGCTTCAACCATGTCTATGGCGACTACTTCACCCTTCCCGAGGCGGTGGTGGACGAGAACGTGGCCACGCTGCCCGGCCTCGACGGCCGCAAGATGAGCAAGAGCTATGGCAACACCATCCCGCTGTTCGTGCCGCCGGCCGAACTGAAGAAGCTGGTGTTCTCGATCCTCACCGACTCGCGCGCGCCCGGCGAGCCGAAGCCGGTCGAAGGTTCGGCGTTGTTCCAGCTCTACCAGGCCTTCGCCTCGAAGGACGACACCGCCGCCTTCGCGCGGGCCTATGCCGACGGCATCGGCTGGGGCGAGGCCAAGCAGCAATTGTTTGATCTGGTCGATCGCGAGATCGCGCCGATGCGCGAGCGCTACCTCGATCTGGTGTCGCGGCCCGGCGACATCGAGGACACCTTGCGCGACGGCGCGCGCCGGTTGCGCGAGGAGTACGCGATCCCGCTACTGGCGCAATTGCGCGAGGCGGTGGGGCTGCGCGACCTGTCGAACGTGGTGCTGGGCGAAACGAAGGCTGACGAGGCCGATGACCGGCCGCCGCTGGCCAGCTTCAAGCAGTACCGCGAAGCCGACGGCAAGTTCCATTTCAAGTTGGTCGAAGGCGAGCGCGTCCTGCTGCAGAGCCACGCCTTCGATGCGCCGCGTGACGCAGGGCAGGCGATCGCCGCCCTGAAGCGCGGGGAACTAGCGGTGGCCGATGCGCCGGCGACGCTGGGCGCAGGCGTGGCCGAGGCCGAGGTGCGCGCCGCGATCGAGGCGCTGGCCGCGGCCGATGCCGAGAAGGCCGCGGCGAAGGCGGCGCAGCCGTGAACCCGCTGGTCGAACTCAACCTCACCCTCATCCTGTTCCTGCCGTGGTTCGCGATCCTCGGCACGCTGTACTGGCTGTTCCCGCGCAAGCCGCGCAATGTGGCGCGCGTGCTCTACGACATCGTGGCCCTGGTGGCGTCGGTGGCGGTGTTCCTGTGGAGCGTGCACTGGTCGATGGCCCATGCCGACACGGCGCACGGCCGGCTGTGGCCGCAGATCCTCGCCACGGCGCTGGGGTACGGCGTGTTCCTCGGCGCATTGGGGCTCGCGTTCGCGCTGCGTTTCCTGTTGTTCAAGCGCCGGGCCTGAACGCCAACGCCTGCAGTCTCCATCGCTGTCATCCCGAACGCCGTGAGGGATCTGCCTCGACACTGGTTGTCGCGGCCAGGAGAGATCCCTCACTGCGTCCGGGATGACAGCCAAAGGTGGCACTGTGCCGGGCCTTGAATCCGGAGATCGGGACCGACCAAAGCCGCATCGACCGTGCCGGGCGCATCGGCGACACTCCCGCCATGTGCAGGCAGGCGGGAGCGACGCGATGACGCGCGACGACGGCATCACCCTCATCGACACGGGCTACCTCCGGCCAAACCTGTGCGCGGCCTACCTCCTGCACGGGAAGGACGGGCGTGCGGCACTGGTCGACTGCGGCACCGCCACCTGCGCCGAACGCGTGCTGGACGCCATCGATGCCGCAGGCGTTGCCCGCGACGCGCTCGACTGGCTGCTGGTCACCCACGTGCACCTCGACCACGCCGGTGGTGCCGGCCCGCTGATGCGCGCGCTGCCGAACGCACGGCTGGTGGTGCATCCGCGCGGGGCGCAGCACATGATCGATCCGACCAGGCTGATCGCCGGGGCGCGTGCGGTCTATGGCGACGCGATGTTCGAGCGCGACCATGCCGGCATGCTGCCGGTGGACGCCGCACGGGTGGTCGTTGCCGACGATGGCCATGTCATCGAACTCGCCGGCCGGCCGCTGGCCTGCGTCGACACGCCCGGCCACGCGCTGCACCACTACAGCGTGTGGGATGCGCGCACGCGAAGCTGGTTCGCCGGCGATGCCTTCGGCCTCTCGTATCGCGAGCTGGACACCGGCAAGGGCGCGTTCGGCGTGCCGACGACCTCGCCCGTGCAGTTCGATCCGGACCAGATGAAAGCCTCGATCCGCAGGCTGGTGGCCCGGCAACCCGCGGCGATCCATGTCGCCCACTACGGCAGGGTGACCGAGTGCGCGCGGCTCGGCGAAGACCTCGTGGCCCAGGTCGACGTGATGGCGGGGATCGCGCGCGAAGCCGATGGCCGGCCGGATCGCCATGTGCGCATCGTCGACGCGCTGACGCGCCTGTGCGTCCGGCGTGCCCGCGCGCATGGCATCGACGATGCGGAACGCGTGGTCGAAGAAGTGCTCGGCAACGACATCGAGATCAATGCGCAGGGCCTGGAGGCGTGGCTGGAGCGCCTGCGCAAGGGGTCGGCATGACGCGTCGTGGCTTAGACTCGATGGCCCAGTCCCTTCCCGGAGTGCATTACATGCGCAGGATCCTGCTGGGCGTGGCCCTGTCGATCATCGTCGTGGCGCCGGCCCGTGCCGATGACATGCCCGGCGGCGGCGTCAGCGCCGAGGCCCTGTCGCGGCACGTGCGCGTGCTCGCTTCCGACGCGTACGAAGGGCGCGCGCCGGCAACGCCGGGCGAAGACCGCACGATCGAGTACCTCGTGGCCGAGTTCAAGAAGGCCGGCGTGCAGCCGGCGGGCGACGGCGGCGGCTGGACCCAGTCGGTGCCGCTGGAACGCACCCGCGTCGACGGACCGGTGACGGCTTCGCTTCAGGTCGGCGGCGAAGCGCAGCCGCTGGCGAACGGGGACGACGTGGTGCTGCAGAGCCTCGCCCCGGTGGCGCGCGTGGACGTGGTCGATGCGCCGCTGGTGTTCGTCGGCTATGGCGTGTCCGCGCCGGAACGCGGCTGGGACGACTACAAGGGCGTCGACCTTGCCGGCAAGGTCGCGGTGGTCCTGGTCAACGATCCGGATTTCGAGGCGGACGCGCCAGGCGATTTCGATGGGCGCGGCATGACCTACTACGGCCGCTGGACCTACAAGTACGAGGAACTGGCGCGGCAGGGCGCGACCGGCGTGCTGATCGTGCACGAGACGACGCCGGCGGCCTATGGCTGGGCGACGGTGCGCGCCTCCGGCCTGTCGCCGGTGTTCGACATCCCGCGCGCCGATGCCGCGACCTACCACACGCTGCTGCGCGGCTGGATGCAGCGCGAGCTGGCGGTGTCGCTGTTCGCGCGCGCCGGGCTCGACTTCGAAGCGGAAAAGAAGCGTGCGCAGACGCGCGCGTTCACCCCGGTGGCGCTGGGCGATGCCACGCTGTCGGCGTCGTTCGCGGTGCAGCGCGAGGCCGTGGTCACGCGCAACGTGGTGGCACGCATCACGGGCGCGGAGCGTCCGGACGAGACCGTGGTGTATTCGGCGCACTGGGATGCCTTCGGCATCGGCGAGCCGGACGCCGGCGGCGACCGCATCCGCCGCGGCGCGGTGGACAATGCCACCGGCGTTGCCGCCGTGCTCGAACTGGCGCGCGTGTACGCCGCCGGTCCGCGGCCGCGGCGCAGCGTGCTGTTCGTCGCGCTCACCGCCGAGGAGAAGGGATTGCAGGGCTCGACCTACTTCGTCGCGCACCCGCCTGTCGCGCTGGAGAAGACCGCTGCGGTGATCAACCTGGAGATGCTCAGTCCCGACGGCGCCAACCGCGACATCGCTTCCTGGGGCAACGGCCGCGTGTCGCTCGAACGCGACCTGCGCCGCGTGGCGGAAGCGCGTGGCCGCGGCTACTCGCCGGACCCGAACCTCGAGGCGGGCTTCTTCTATCGCGCGGACCATTTCCCGTTCGCGCGCGCCGGGGTGCCGGCGATCACCATCGGCGCCGGGCTCGACAAGGTCGAGGGCGGCATCGAACGCGGCACCGCATTGCGCGACG
>JAIUOJ010000057.1 GCA_020161335.1 Pseudomonadota bacterium | reverse complement strand
CGCCAGGACATCGCGCAGGCCGCGCGCGCGCTGGCCGAGGACGTGGCCGCCGGTCGCCTGCGCGCGCAGGACATCGACGAGGCCGCGGTGGCGTCGAAGGTCGCGCTGGCCGACCTGCCCGCGCCGGACCTGTTCATCCGCACCGGCGGCGACACGCGCGTCAGCAATTTCCTGCTGTGGCAGCTGGCGTACACCGAACTGTGGTTCACCGAAACGCTGTGGCCGGAAGTGGATGCGGCGACGCTGCGCGAGGCCTTCGCGGCCTATGCGTCGCGCCAGCGCCGCTTCGGCCTGACCGGCGAGCAGGTGGCCGCCACCTCGATCCCACCGGGAGGGACGACGCCATGACCAGGACCCGGGTGCTCGCCGCCCTGCTGATGGCACCGCTGGCGATCGCCGCGGTGCTGCTGCTGCCCACGCCCTGGCTGGTGGCGGTGGTGGCGATCCTCTTCCTCGGCGCGCTGTGGGAATGGTTCCGCCTCGCCGAGATCGACGATCCGCTGCAGTGCACCGTGCTGCTGTTCGCCAATCTGCTGCTGATGGCGGCGCTGGTCTGGGGCTCGCCGACCGACGACGGCGGCTCGCTGGTGCTGTTCAAGCTGGCCAGCATGATCGGCGTGGTCTGGTGGCTGCTGGCGATGCTGTGGCTGCGCCACATCGGCTTCGCGTCCGACCACGACACCCACGCCCGCGTGTTCAAGCTCGCCGCCGGCACGCTGGCGGTGGTGCCGGCGTGGTGCGCGCTGGCGGTGATCCATGCCAGCGACCCGACTCCCACCGCATGGCCGCTGGTATCGAACGGCCACGTCTGGCTGCTGACCGCACTGATGATTGTCTGGGCGACCGACACTGGCGCCTACTTCGCCGGCCGCGCCTTCGGCGGCAAGCTGTTCAAGGGCCGCCGGCTGGCGCCGCGGATCAGCCCCAACAAGACCATCGAGGGCGTGATCGGTGGCGTCCTGGCCGGCGTGCTGGTGGCGCTGGCGATGGCGCCGCTGGCCGGCGCCGGGCTGGCGCAGCTGCCGCTGGTGGCGGTCGCGGCCGCGGTGACGGTGCTGTTCTCGGTGGTCGGCGACCTGTTCGAGAGCCTGCTCAAGCGCCACGTCGGGGTCAAGGATTCGGGCACGCTGATCCCGGGCCACGGCGGCGTGCTCGACCGCCTCGACAGCGTGCTGGCCGCGCTGCCCGCGTTCGCGGTCGCGAAGATCTGGCTGGGGTTCTAGGGCGTGCCTTCCCGTTCCGCAAGAAGCGCGCCACCGCCGTGCCCGCCCATCGCGGCGTCATCGCTCGGGCGCGTATCGACATACGCTTCCTCGCTCTTCCTTGCCATGAACGAACACGACGGCACCGTGCCTCACGCGGAACAGGAGAACACGCCCTGATGCAGCGCGTCGCCGTCCTTGGCGCCACCGGCTCGATCGGCGGCTCCGCGCTCGACGTCATCGCCCGCCACGGCGGATCGATGCGCGCCAGCGTGCTGGCCGCCGGCGGCAACGTCGACGCGCTGCTGGTCCTGTGCGCGCACCATCGCCCCGACCATGCCGTCATCGGCGATGTGGCCGGCCTGGCGCGCCTGCGCGACGGCCTGGGCGAGGCCAGCCCCGGCACCCAGGCGCATGCGGGGCCGCAGGCGCTGGCGGACCTGGTGTCCGGCGACGCCTGCGACACGGTGGTCGCGGCCATCGTCGGTGCCGCCGGGCTCGATTCGACCCTCGCCGCCGCCCGCGCCGGCAAGCGCCTGCTGCTGGCCAACAAGGAATCGCTGGTGCTGGCCGGCGAACTGCTCACCGGCGCCGCGGCCGCCGCCGGCGCGACGATCGTGCCGATCGACAGCGAGCACAACGCGATCTTCCAGTGCCTGCACGGGCGCGAGGCCGGCGCCGACGTGCGCCGGATCACCCTGACCGCCTCCGGCGGCCCGTTCCGCGGCCGCAGTCGCGCCGAGCTCGCGGCGGTGACCCCGGCGCAGGCCGTGGCCCACCCGAAATGGTCGATGGGGCCGAAGATCTCGGTCGATTCGGCGACGCTGATGAACAAGGGGCTGGAGCTGATCGAGGCCCACCACCTGTTCGGGCTGCCCGGTGCCCGGCTCGACGTGCTGGTGCACCCGCAGAGCCTGGTGCACTCGCTGGTCGAGTTCGTCGACGGTTCCACCCTCGCCCAGCTCGGGCTGCCGGACATGCGCACGGCGCTGGCCGTGGGCCTGGGCTGGCCGCGGCGGATCGACTCCGGCGTCGGCACCCTCGACCTCGCCCGCCACGGCCGGCTGGAGTTCGAACCCCCCGACCTCGACACCTTTCCCTGCCTGCGCCTGGCGCGCGAGGCGCTGGACGCCGGCGGCACCGCGCCCGCGCTGCTGAACGCAGCCAACGAAGTGGCTGTTTCAGCCTTTCTTCAGGGCCGGATCGGTTTCCTGTCCATCCCTGCGCTGGTGGACGACACCCTCGCGGCCATTGCGTCCTGGCCGGCGACCTCGCTGGCGGTGCTCGGCGAAGCCGACGCCGCCGCGCGACGCCATGCCGAACAAGCCATTGCCACCGGTCCCTTTTTGATGAGCCGCCCCCATGCTTGAGTTCCTCGGCTCCGCCTGGTGGCTCGTCGTCAGCCTCGGCATCCTGGTCACCTTCCACGAGTTCGGCCACTACTGGGTGGCGCGCCGCTGCGGGGTGAAGGTGCTGCGCTTCTCGGTCGGCTTCGGCAGCGCGCTGTGGAAGCGCGTGGCCCGCGACGGCACCGAGTACCGCATCGCCGCGATCCCGCTGGGCGGCTACGTGAAGATGCTGGACGAGCGCGAGGCCGACGTGGCCCCGGCCGAGGCACCGCGGGCGTTCAACCGCCAGTCGGTGTGGAAGCGCATCGCCATCGTCATCGCCGGCCCCGCAGCCAACCTGCTGCTGTGCTTCGTGCTGCTGTGGGCGATGTTCGTGGTCGGCCGTCCCGACTACGCCCCCGCCCTGGGCGGCACCAGCGGCATCGCCGCCCAGTCCGGCCTGCGCGCCGGCGACCGCATCCTCGCCGTCGGCGACCGCGAGACCCCAACCTGGATGGAGCTGCAGATGGCGCTGCTGCCGCCGGCGCTGGACCACGCCGACGTGCCGCTGCGGGTCGCCGACCGCGAGGGCGCCGAGCGCACGCTGGCGCTGCGCCTGTCGGCGCTGCCGGCTGATTTCGACCAGCGCCAGGCGATCCAGGCCATCGGCCTGGTCCCGCGCCACCTGACCCTGCCCGCCGACATCGGCCGGGTGATGCCCGACAGCGCCGCCTGGGGCACGCTGGCCGAGGGCGACCGGGTGACCGCCATCGACGGCCGGCCGGTCGAACGCTTCCAGGACATCGGGCCGCTGGTGCAGGCGCTGGGCGAGCGCGGCGGCGACGCCATGGTCGAGGTCACCCGCGACGGCGCTCGCCACGGCTTCCTGCTGGCGCCCCGCGAGATCACCGCCGAGGACGGCACCCGGCGCTGGGTGCTGGGGATCGAACCGCCGCAGGCCACGACCCTGCCGCCCAAGGACGCCCTGCAGCGCTACGGCCCGATCGACGCCGTGCCGGCCGCGTTCAAGGAAGTCGGGCACCAGACCGCCCAGTTGTTCGGCATGCTGGCGCGTGCGTTCAGCGGCCGCCTGGCCATCGAGAACACCGTCGCCGGGCCGCTCACCATCGCGCGCGCCACCCATGCCTACGCCAACCAGGGCGTGGCCTGGTACCTGACCATCCTCGCCCTGCTGTCGCTCAGCCTCGCCATCCTCAACCTGCTGCCGATCCCGCTCTTGGACGGGGGTCACCTGTTGTATTACCTTATCGAGTTGGTCAAGGGCAGCCCGTTAAGCGAGCGTGCGATGGTCGCCGGCCAATATGTCGGCCTTGCACTCCTGGCTTGCCTGATGGGCCTGGCGTTCCACAACGACATCATCCAACTGGTGCGCTGATGCCTGCCCACGACCCCTCCGCCGCGCGCCCCACGGCGGCGAACCCCCAAATCCGGACCCGATTGATGACGCGTATCCCCGCCCGCCACCTGCTTGCACTCGCCCTCGCGACCGCCATCGTCGCTCCCGCATGGGCCCAGCAGGCGGTCGATCCGCAGGTCGAACTGGCCGGGCCCGCCGCCAGCAGCTTCACCGTCGCCGACATCCGCATCGACGGCCTGCAGCGCATCGGTGCCGGCACCGTGTTCACCTACCTGCCGATCGAGCGCGGCGACACCGTCACCCAGACCCGCATCGGCGAGTCGGTGCGTGCGCTGTATCGCACCGGCTTCTTCGAGGATGTGCAGGTCGGCCGCCAGGGCAACATCCTGGTGGTCACGGTCACCGAGCGCCCGGCGATCAACAAGCTGACGCTGACCGGCAACAAGGACATCAAGACCGAGGACCTGATGAAGGGCCTGCGCGACATCGGCCTGACCGAAGGCGAGACCTTCGACCGCCTCGCGCTGGACCGCGTCACCCAGGAACTCACCCGCCAGTACAACAACCGCGGCAAGTACAACGTGGTGATCACGCCGACGGTGTCGCGCCTGGACCGCAACCGCGTCGACGTCACCATCGACGTCAAGGAAGGCAAGGCGGCCAAGATCCGCGCCGTCAACCTGATCGGCAACGAAACCTTCGAGCAGGACGACCTCACCGATTCCTGGGAGTCGCGCCCGAGCAACTGGCTCAGCTGGTACCGCCGCGACGACCAGTACTCCAAGGAAAAGCTGTCCGGCGACCTGGAGAAGCTGCACAACTTCTACCTCGACCGCGGCTACATCGACTTCAGCATCGACAGCACGCAGGTCTCGATCAGCCCCGACAAGCGCGACATGTTCCTGTCCGCGGGCATGACCGAAGGCGAGATCTACAAGGTGTCCGCGGTCGAACTGACCGGCGACACGGTGCTGCCGAAGGAAGACATCGAACGGTTGGTGCTGGTCAAGGAAGGCCAGGTGTTCTCGCGCGCGCTGCTGGAATTCACCTCCGACGCGATCACCGCCACGCTCGGCAACATCGGCTACGCGTTCGCGCAGGTCAATCCGCTGCCGGACGTGAACCGCGAAGACCGCACCGTGGCCATCAAGCTGCAGGTGGTGCCCGGCCCGCGCGTGAACGTGCGCCGCATCGTGATCAACGGCAACACCCGCACCTCCGACGAGGTGATCCGCCGCGAGATGCGCCAGTTCGAGGGCGCGTGGTACTCGCAGGCCGCGATCGACCGCTCCAAGGTGCGCCTGCAGCGCCTGGGCTACTTCGAGTCGGGCAGCGTCAACGTCGAGACCCGGCCCGTGCCGGGCAGCAACGACGAGGTCGACGTGGTGTTCAGCGTCAAGGAAACCACCTCCGGCAGCTTCGTGTTCGGCCTGGGCTATTCGCAGCTGAGCGGCCTGACCACCTCGATCCAGCTGTCCCAGAACAACTTCCTCGGCAGCGGCAACCGCGTCTCGATCGAGGCGCAGCGCAACGTCTACCTGCAGCGCTACGCGTTCTCGTTCCTGAACCCGTACTTCACCGACGAAGGCCTGTCCCTGGGCTACAACCTGTGGTGGCGCGAATTCGACAACTCCGAGTTCAACACCGCGCAGTACTCCTCGACCAACGCCGCGATGCAGACCGTGCTCGGCCTGCCGATCACCGAGTCGGACACGATCTCGCTGCTGGCCGGCATCGACCGCAACCAGATCTTCGCCTGGCGCGGCTCGTCACCCGAGTCGATCGTCGACTACATCGACGCCATCGGCTCGCGCACCTTCCACGCCTGGCGCACCGAGTTGGCGTGGGCGCGCGACTCGCGCAACGACTTCCTGCAGCCCACGCGCGGCACCCTGCAGCGCGTGTCGCTGGAGACCACTCTGCCCGGCTCCACCGTCGAGTACTACAAGCTCAACTACGAGTTCTCCAAGTACTGGCCGATCAGCCGCGCGCTGGTGCTGAACACGCGCTTCGAGCTGGGCTACGGCGACAGCTACGGCGACGACATCTCGCGCGTCATCTGCCGTTCGCAGGGCAGCCAGCCGCTGCCGCCCTACGGCGATCCGACGACACCGGGCGGCGATCCCGCCGGCAGCGACGGCTGCCGCAACGGCACGGTGTACGAGAGGACCCTCGTCGCCACTGGCCTGCCGTTCTTCGAGAACTTCTACGCCGGCGGCGCGCGCTCGGTGCGCGGCTTCCGCGACAACACGCTGGGCCCGCGCGAGACCGCGTTCAACAGCACCTACCAGCAGCCGATCGGCGGCGCGCTGAAGACGGTCGGCTCGGTGGAGATGTTCTTCCCGCAGCTGATCAAGTCGCCGGCGGCGCGCGTGTCGGCGTTCGTCGACGTGGGCAACGTGTTCAAGAACCTCGATGGCTTCGAGGCCAGCGAATTGCGCGCCTCGGCGGGCATCGCGCTGATGTGGCGCGCGCCGGTCGGCCCGATCTCGATCAGCTACGCGATGCCGCTGCGCAGCCAGGACACGTTGCGCGACGCCAACGGCGTGGTCACCCGCGAAGGCGACGAACTCGAGCGCCTGCAGTTCACCTTCGGCGGCGCGTTCTAGCCGCGCCGCGACGATGCCGCGCGTTCCCTTCCAGATCACCGCCGGCGAACTGGCCGGGCGGTTCGGACTGGAACTGCGCGGCGGCGATCCGGCACTCGCGATCGAGGGCGTGGGCACCCTGTCCGGCGCAGGCCCGGCCCAGCTGTCGTTCCTGGCCAATCCGAAGTACCGCGCGCAACTGGCGCAGTCGTCCGCCGGCCTGGTGGTGATGCGCGGCGCCGATGCCGAGGGCCATGCCGGCGCCGCGCTGGTCGCGGCCGATCCCTATGTCGCCTACGCACGCATCGCGGCACTGTTCGACCGCGCACCCGCCGCCGACGCGGGCATCCACCCGAGCGCGGTCATCGATGCCACGGCCGAGGTGGATCCGGGCGCGGCGGTCGGTCCGTTCGTGGCCATAGGCGCCGGCAGCCGCGTCGCCGCCGGCGCGCGCCTCGGTCCGGGCTGCGTGGTCGGCGAGGACTGCGAGGTCGGGGCCGGCAGCGTGCTGGTGGCGCGGGTGACGCTGGTCAGGCGCGTGCGCCTCGGCCGACGCGTGCTGGTCCATCCCGGCGCGGTGCTTGGCGCCGACGGCTTCGGCATCGCGCTGGACCGCAGCCAGGGCATCGAACCGTACTGGGTCAAGGTGCCGCAGCTGGGCGGCGTGCGCGTGGGCGACGATTGCGAGATCGGCGCCAACACCACCATCGACCGCGGCGCGCTGGAAGACACCGTGCTCGAGCACGACGTGCGCCTCGACAACCAGATCCAGATCGCGCACAACGTCCGCGTCGGCGCGCATACCGCCATGGCCGGCTGCGTGGCCGTGGCCGGCAGCACCACGATCGGGCGATACTGCATGATCGGCGGCGCGGCGGGGATCGCCGGGCACCTCGACATCTGCGACCGGGTGGTGGTCACCGCGATGACCCTGGTGACCCATTCGATCCGCGAGCCGGGGGAGTATTCTTCCGGAACGCCGTTGATGGACAGCCGCAGCTGGCGCCGCAACGCCGTCCGTTTCAAGCAGCTCGACGCACTGGCAAGGCGCGTGGGAACGCCTTCAAAGGGAGAAGCATGAGTCCGCAGGTTTCCTTGCCCATCGACATCGCCGGCATCCGCGAGTTGCTGCCGCACCGCTATCCGTTCCTGTTGATCGACCGCGTGGTCGAGCTGGAGCCGGGCAAGCGCGTGCTCTGCTACAAGAACGTCAGCGGCAACGAACACTTCTTCCAGGGGCATTTCCCCGATCGCCCGGTGATGCCCGGCGTGCTGGTGATCGAGGCGCTGGCGCAGGCCGGCGGCGTGCTCACCCAGGTCACCCACGGTGGCGGCATCGAGGGACGGCTGTCGTACCTGGTGAAGGTGGACAACGCCAAGTTCTCGAACATGGTGGTGCCGGGCGACCGGCTCGACCTCGAGGTCGAGATCAAGCGCGAGATCCGCAACATGACCCTGTACGCCGGCGTCGCCCGCGTCGACGGCAAGCAGGTGGCCTGTGCCGAGATCCTGTGCGCCGAGGTACGCAACTGACATGACCCGGGCCGGCGTCCACCCCAACGCCCTGGTCGACCCGTCGGCACGCCTCGGCGAAGGCGTCAGCATCGGCCCGTTCACCGTCATCGGCGCTGAAGTGGAGATCGGCGACGGCACCGTGATCGGCCCGCATTGCAGCGTCCACGGCCCGACCCGCATCGGCCGCGACAACCGCATCGTCGGCCATGCCGCGATCGGCGGCGACCCGCAGGACAAGAAGTACCGCGGCGAACGCGTCGAACTGGAGATCGGCGACCGCAACTTGGTGCGCGAGTTCGTCACCATCAACCGTGGCACCGGCGACGGCGGCGGCATCACGCGCATCGGACACGACAACTGGCTGCTGGCCTACACCCACGTCGCCCACGACTGCCGGGTGGGCGACCACTGCGTGTTCTCCAACAACGCCACGCTTGCCGGCCACGTCGAGATCGGCGACTGGGTGATCCTCAGCGGCTTCGCCGGCGCGCACCAGTTCTGCAGGGTCGGCGCGCACGCCTTCCTTGGCAAGGGCGTGCTGGTCAGCGGCGACGTGCCGCCGTTCACCATGGTCGCCGGCGACGAACAGGGCCGTCCACGCGGGATCAACAGCGAGGGCCTCAAGCGCCGTGGCTTCGATGGCGAGCGCATCGCCGCGATCAAGCGCGCATACCGCACGCTCTATGTCGCCGGCCTGCCGCTGTCCGACGCGAAGCAGCAACTGGCCGAGCAGGCCGCGTCCAGCGAGGACGTGCGCTTCCTGCTCGATTTCATCGAAGGCGGCGAGCGGCCGTTGGTGCGGTAACCGCGCGGATGGCACACCCGGCATCCGGCCTCGAAGCAACCGGCAACCGCGACGCCATCGCCTCCGGCCGCAGGCTGCGCGTGGGACTGGTGGCGGGTGAAGCCTCGGGCGACCTGCTCGGCGCCGGCCTGGTCGAAGCGCTGCGCGCGCGCTTCCCGGAGGCGGAGTTCGCCGGCATCGGCGGCGCGGCGATGCGCGCGGCCGGCGTCGACACCTGGCACGACGCCTCGGAGCTGGCGGTGATGGGCCTGAGCGAAGTGCTGCGCCACCTGCCGCGGCTGCTGTCGCTGCGCAGGCAGGTGCGCAGGCGCCTGCTCGCCTGGCGACCGGACGTGTTCATCGGCATCGACGCACCCGACTTCAACCTCGGCCTCGAACGCGCGCTCAAGCGTCGCGGGCTGCGCACGGTGCACTACGTGAGTCCCTCGGTCTGGGCGTGGCGACAGGGCCGCGCCGCGAAGATCGGGCGCAGTGCCGACCGCGTGCTGTGCCTGTTCCCGATGGAACCGCCGATCTACGCGCGGCACGGCGTCGACGCGCGCTTCGTCGGGCATCCGATGGCGGACGCGATGCCGCTCAATCCGGATCGCCGTGGCGCGCGCGCCGCGCTCGGCATCGACGACGACGGGCCGGTGCTGGCGGTGCTGCCGGGATCGCGCCTGGGCGAGATCGCCCGGCTCGGCGCGATCTTCTTCGAGGCCGCCGCGCGCGTCGCGAACGGGATGCCCGGGCTGCAGGTGCTGATACCGGCGGCCACGCCGGCCTGCGGCGACGCCATCCGCGCCCTGCTCGCAACCGCCGGCCTCCCGGCGGACCGCTGCCAGGTGCTGGACGGCCAGGCGCGCGACGCGATGGTCGCCGCCGATGTCGTCCTGCTTGCATCCGGCACCGCGACGCTGGAAGCGATGCTGGCCAAGCGGCCGATGGTGGTCGGCTACCGCATCGCACCGAGCACCTACCGCATCGTCAAGGCGCTGGGCCTGCTGAAGGTGGACCGCTTCGCGCTGCCCAATGTGCTCGCGGGCACCACCATCGCGCCGGAGCTGATGCAGGACCAGTGCACGCCGGAGGCGCTGGCCGCCGCCATTCGCGGCTGGTTCGACGACCCCGCGGCGGTGGCCGCGCTGGAACCGGTCTATCGCGACCTGCACCTGGCGCTGCGCCGCGACGCCTCGGCCTCGGCCGCCGACGCAATCGCCTGGCTGCTGCAGGCGCGCGCATGAGCCTGCGCGTGGCCGGCGTCGACGAAGCCGGTCGCGGCCCGCTGGCCGGGCCGGTGGTCGTGGCCGCGGTGATCCTCGATCCCGCGCGCCCGATCGAGGGCCTGGACGACTCCAAGAAGCTGAGCGAGAAACGCCGCGAGGCGCTGTTCCCGCTGATCGTCGAGCGCGCAGATGCCTGGCACATCGAGTTCGTCGGCCGTGACGAGATCGACACGCTCAACATCCTGCACGCGACGCTGGCCGGCATGCGGCGCGCGCTGCAGGCGCTTTCACCGGCCGCGCAGTTCGCCCGCATCGATGGCAACCGCCTGCCGCACGACCTGCCCTGCCCCGCCGAAGCCGTGGTCGGCGGCGACGCGCTCGACCCCGCGATCATGGCCGCGTCGATCCTCGCCAAGGTCGCGCGCGACCGCGCGATGGTGGCGCTGCATGCGCAGTTCCCGCAGTACGGCTTCCACAAGCACAAGGGATATCCCTCGCCATTGCATCTGGCGGCACTGCGCGAACACGGCCCCTGCCCACAGCACCGGCGCAGCTTTGCGCCCATGCGGCATCTCTTGTCCATCTGAACCGCGCGGCCGGACTTGCCGGCTCACGGCCACTCGTTTGCACCCGAACGACGATAGGTGCGAGTGACGTTGATTCGACATGTTGCAAAGGAGACCCCGTGCCGCTGCAATTCGCGGCACGGCGCAAGCACGGCCCGCGCGCCATCATCGTCTCAGCCTCGCAACGATGACGAAGTACTTTGCGGACTATGCGAAGCAGATTCTGCGGAAAATCTAGCTCCCAGAACTGGCGATATCCAGGTCGATCTCCATATCCAACTTGCACACGCTAGCAACATCGCCAGACCGAATTGGAATCGAAAGCGAGAGCATCCCGATTTTCTTCTTTGGCGGCGGCTTCTCGACATCTTTTGTGACCACTACAGCACTGATACAAGGCTCGGATGATTCGCCTGCTTGGAGCATACGAAACTGTGGTTCACTGAATCGAAAGATCAGTTCTAATCCTTCGTTTAACGGCGTGACATGCAGCCCTACATTGCCGCCAGGTTCTTCGTTACTCATGGGACTACTCCTGTTTTTTCTGCCTCATTGTCCGCACCCTGTCTCACCAAGACACGTCATCAATTCCCAAACGCCACCTCCTGGCTGGCGAGGCCAACGCGCACCAAAGTCGCATCCGACGAGATCCGGCTCGCGGACACCCCATATCGTCTAGCGACATCAATTCGCTCGCGGGCCTGCTCTTTGTCGCCGAGCAATGCCAGCGTTCTCGCATTAACGAAAGCAACCTCTCCCACTTCGTTCTTGATTCTCTCCGATGATTCCAACATTACGATCGCCTCTTCCTTTTCTCCTAAGTTCGCCAAGTACCACCCGAGACACGCGTAGGCCATCGCATCGTTCTTTTTCAGAGTGATGAACTTCTTGGCCCGTTCCGCAGCAAGCGCGTACGCCTCACCGGCGAGATTTCTCGATGACGCGTCCGCGGAGAGCGCGTCTGCAAGGTAGCCTACATAGGCGAATTTCCCCGGATTCAGCCCCATTGCCTGCCGATATAACTCTGCTGCCGCAGAGTAATTTCCTGCCTGATACTCAACCTCACCCATGTTGGCAAGCGAGTTGGCGTTTGGCTCGATGTCGATAGACCGCTTCAACGCAGCCATCGCGGCATCATTCTTTCCAATGTGCAGGAGAAGCGCGCCATAAATGCTCCAATAAGCAGCGCGATCTGGCCGCAAATCTACTACCCTGCGATACGATTTTATCGCGTCCTGGTACTTGCCCATTCGGTACTGCTGATACCCCAACTCTGCATACAATTGAGCATCCGGAGGAGCCTGTGCCTCTGCAAGACGAAATTGTTCGATCGCCTCATCCTCATGCCCCTGGTCCACTAGCACCTGGGCACGGCCGATCAGTCCCCTCACCCGAAACTCCGGGACTAAGAGCAACTTTTCGTAGTAGCGCATGGCGTTCTCATGATCGCCCTTGACTCGGAAGAGGTCTCCCAGGGCGAGATCAACTTCGCCAAGCGCCGGTTCCATTTTCTCAGCCTTCCTGCAAGCCATGAGCGCATTCTGAAAGGCATCTGGATTGCGATGCGTCTCGAAACTCCACGATTCAAGTCTACAGAGCTGAGCCTGCGCTCGGGCGAAGCCGGAATCTTTCGACAGTGCCTGCCGGAAGTGACGTGTGGCTTCATCAGTAGCATCCGCGCTCCCCTGCACACTCGCCAAACCTTGCAGATAGTCTTCGAACGCCGATACATCCGTGGTCGGGAAAAGCCTTTTTTTCAGGCCATTCTCCGGGTTTGGGGGAGAGCCTGTCATGATCCTGGAAACATGCCTGGCGATGTCCAGCTGAATATCAAAAACATCCGCGATGGCGCCATCGTAGCTTTTGCTCCACAGCACATATCCGCTGTTCACATCGGAGAGCATTGCATTGATCCGCAGACGACCATCCTCACGCCTGACGTTCGCATCCAGGATTGTAGCCACGCCCAGTTGCGCGCCAAGCTCCTTGATCCCCAAAGATCGGTCTACTGCCGCAGGAGGCCGCCAAGCGGCGACTTTCAGGCCATTCAGTCCAGATAGCGCCCCCAGAAGTTCCGTCGCAAGACCCTCCGCATAGTATCTGTCCTGCACCTCGTTACTGAGGGTTGCGAACGGCAACACTGCAATAGTGTTGCCCGTCGGTAAAGGTCGCCGTTGCTCGCGGGCCATGTAATGCCAGCCGACGGCCGCGAGCACCGCCGCAAGCAGCGCTGCCGCAGCAAGGCTGCTTGCGCGCGATGGAAATCGACTCGCGTTGGATGAAGTGAGATTGGCTTCATCAAGGGCGGCAATGGAAGAAGACATCTTCGAGTCGGACGCGACCACTCCGCTTCCCGCTCCGTTGTTCCCGGCCCGCGATCTCTCCCCAAGATCACCCACAAAACTGTACCCCAGCGCGTGCCGCGTCAGGATGTAGCGCGGATGCTGCGGGTCGTCCCCCAGCGCGTTGCGAAGTTGTGCAATGGCCCGGGTCAGCACGCCCGGCGTGACGTGGCGATGCCCCCAGACTGCGTCAAGCAGTTCGTCCCGTCCGATCAGGGCTCCTGGACGCTGCAGCAGGGCCAGCAGGACCGCAAAGGCCTTGGGTTCAACAGCCCGGGGCTCTCCGCCCCGTTTCAGGGTATGCGCAACGGCATCCACTTCGATGTCGTCGAAGCGGTACAGCCCAAGGCGAGACGCGCCTGTATCGGGTAAATCCAGCCCCATCGGGGTTTCCTCATGGAAACCTCATGAAACGCTGCAACCCCTGCCCCCTACCCCGGGATTACATCATGACCCGGCCCGCGCTCCTTCCGAAGCTGGCGGCGCGCCCAAAACGCGGCGCTGCCACCGAACCGGAGAAGCATCATGAACGAAAATGCCAACATCGTCACGTCCTTCCGCCAGGTCATCCAGGACGCATCACCCCTGGGGCGCCGTCACCGGATTGGCCCAGTCAACCTGCGTGAACAGGACTTGGAGGCGTTCAACCACCTGCTGTCCTCGCTGGGTTGGTCGCAGGGCCCGCTGACCCTCGACCAGATGGCGAGCGTCGCCAGGGCATTTCCTGCCGGCCCCAAGGGCGCGATGCTCGCGACCTATATTCGGGCACAACTGGACCGCGGTTCAGTACTGGCGCGCATGGTCGCCGATCGTGGCTGGGAGCCGGCCAACGACACCGTGGCTGCCGCAAGGGCCGCCGTGACCTACCTCGCCAGCGACAGGGGCCTGATCCCGAACTGGGTGCCCAGCGTGGGGCGACTCGACGATGCGCTGGTCATCGAGACCGCCTGGCCGAGCCTGGCCGCCGAAGTCGTCGATTTCCAGGACTTTTGCCGGATGCGCCAGTTGGAGGCATGGCTGCGAGGCGTCGGGCCCGGTGACGTCGAGTTCGGGCGATGCGACTGGGTCGCGGCGAACCGCGTCGAGGTGAAGCTGCGCGAGCAGCGGCGGATCTTGCGACAGCGTTTCCACGAATCCGCCGCGATGGAGCTGTTCCGGGTGGGCTGATCCTCACCCAGCATCCATTGCGTTGCAAGACGACCTGGACTGGCACGGGGGCAACCGCCCCCGACTGGCTGAGAACCTAGCGAGGTGACCACCATGATCCGCCTGGCATTGGATCGGGATCCCACTGACGAGCGCCTGCAGCTGCTGCGTTTCCTGCTGACCGATCACGACTGGCGATGCGAGTCGCCCGTCCGGAAGGTTCTCCAGGGATTGCTGCAATCGCCCCCCGTGTGCAGCGAGGCAAGCTGGCTCTCACTTGCCGAGGAAACTGCCGCCTACCTGGCTTTCCGTAAGCAGGGAGACATGCTCGCTCGCGCTTGCGGCTGCCGACGCGCGTTGCTGCATTTCACCCGCAGCGAATGGGAAGCCTCGCGCGCATCGGGTATCGCCCTTCGCCCGCTGGCCGCGCGTCCCGCCCACCCCGGGGCGAAAACCACCATGGCCGAACCCAAGGCCATCACTCGTTCACATTTCTGTCCAGAGAAGGAATCCGCATGAACACGAAATCCCCGAGCCATCTCAGCCTGGCCGGCATTCTGTCGCTGCCCCTGACGCTGGCGGCCTGCACGAGCATGCCGGACGTGAAGATTCCCTACTACCTGCCGTTGACGGAAGTCCCCGTCAGCGTAACCCGCGTGGTGACGTGTTCGGGCACTGCGAAAGATCAACATCGCATGCTCTACGACCTCATCGCAGTCAGCGACGTCAAACCCAGATACGTCGCGGACACAAGTATCGTTCTCTTCTTCAACACCATGAACTACGACCACGTGCTCTCCGACACCGAACTTGACTTCCAATTCCACGACGATGGCCGCCTCTCGGGGGTCAACGGTAGCGCCACAGGCAAGGGCCCCGAGATCATCAGGGCTGTCGCCGGGACGCTGATGGCCGCCAGCGGTACAGGCGCGGCCGCCCTTTTATCTGCAAGGCCGAATTCTGAAACCCCACCACCGAACGGGAAGGATCCCATCATGTCTGCCTGCACTCACATCGACGAAGTCTCTCCGCGAGGAACGGTAGATGAAGACAAGGGCTTCCGTCACATCACGCTGTCGTACCAGGCAACAATCCGCATGAAAAGGGGCGAGTCACCCATGCTTCTCCAGACGCTGCCTACCGTGGCCTCGCAGTGCCCAGAGACTCTTTGGCACAGCACCTCATGGCTTCGGCCAACGCTCTCAAGCATGGTCGACCATTGCGCCATGCGCGACGCGCTTGGCGACCTTCATCTGAAGTTCGACACCATTGGCGATCCGGCACCTTGGCCAGGCGAAGTTGTCGAGATCAGGACCGGCCTGGCGCTTTCGAATGGCTTGTTCGTGGCCAATCCCGCCATGCGCACAGTTGAAATCTTGCAATGCCCATCTTCGTCATCTACAAGCATTGCATCCGCCCAACGAGGCTTGGTGAATGCAGAGGAAGCGTTGTCCAAAGCCAGTCGCGACTTCGATTCTGCTGACGGACAGCAGCGCGATCAACTGCAACTAGCCATAGAAGCTGCGCATGCGGATGACGAGATCGCATTCAAGAAGGCACGTTTCAAGAGCCATTGCGATCCAATAGCAATCACTCTGGCATCCTTCAACGTGGCGGACAGTAGCTACGCCAACCCCGTGGTCATCCCGTTGCCAGAACCAGCGGCATTCGGTGGACAGGAGTTTTCCCTGACACTCGCTGACTCGGGACGAGTGACCAAGCTCCGCTACAAGAAAGTCGCGATGGGCGATGCAGCCTCCGACGCCGCAACCTCACTCGTCGACCTTCTGAGGAGTCGATCGGATGCAGAGGAAGCCAAGCTGTTGAACGACGAGGCCGACAAGATCAAGGCGATGCAGCGGCTCGCAAACTGCCGGGCGAATGCAGCCTGCGAATAGCCCCCGCAGGAACCCGCTTTCAGGCGAGCCGTTCGCCACCAATGGCGAACGGCTCGCCTGGCCAAAAGAGGACCATGTTGATGCACCTCGTGCAATCGGATCGACCCGTGATGGCCACCGACTACACCCCCGCGTCAGGCCAGCGCGGCCAGCGCCTGCTCCAGTACCCGCGCCGGCGGCGCGTCGATGGCGATGGCATGCACGTCGGACTCGCCGCGCGGTGGCTCCAGCGCATCGAACTGGCTGTCGAGCAACGACACCGGCATGTAATGGCCGCTGCGCGCCTGCATGCGTTGGGCCACGAGCGTGCGGTCGCCCTGCAGGAACAGGAAGCGCATCGACACGCCCGCCACGCGCAACATGTCGCGGTGGCGCCGACGCAGCCCGGAGAAGGCCAGCGATACGCGCTCGCCTGCAGCCACGCGCTGCCGGAGGTCGTCGGCGATGCGCTGCGCCCACGGGTCGCGCATGGCGTCGGTGAGCGGCTCGCCGCCGGCCATGCGCGCCTTCGCCTGTGCATCGTGGAAATCGTCGGCATCCAGGAAGGTCGCCGGCCAGGCGCCGGCCAAGGCCCGCGCCAGCGTGGTCTTGCCGCTGCCGGACACCCCCATCACCACCGCCACCCGCACATCGTCGACCATGCGACCCCCGCTCAGCCCGGCGCAGCCGGCGCCGGCAACTCCACCCGTATCTGGTAACGGCGTCCCGGCTCGACCCGGGCCACGCGACCGTCAGCCAGCACCTCGCCGTCGAGCAGCACGCAGGC
>JAIUOJ010000056.1 GCA_020161335.1 Pseudomonadota bacterium | reverse complement strand
CCCACCGGGCGCTGGCAGGTGGAATTCCGCACCGATCCGTCGAGCAAGGATGCGGTGCAGGGCATGGTGCTGCGCATCGAGGAGTTCCTGCCCGAGCGCATGAAGCTGGACCTGGAGTCCGCCGACGCGGTGCTGCGCCCCGGCCAGCCGCTGAAGCTGGAGGCGATCGGTGCGTACCTCTATGGCGCGCCCGCCGCCGGCAACCGGTTCACCGCCAAGCTCGCGGTCGCGGTCGAGCAGCATCCGCTGGAGGGCATGCCGGGCTGGTTCTTCGGCGATCCGACCCAGGCGCTGCCGAAGGAGGCGAAGGATGTGGTCGACGCCACCCTCGACGACCAGGGCCGCCTGCGCCAGGACCTCGCGTTGCCCGAGGAAGTGAAGGCGACCACCCCGGTGGCCGCGGTGGTGTCGGGCAGCCTGTACGAAACCGGCGGGCGCAGCGTCAACCGCACGCTCAAGCGCGTGCTGTGGCCGGCCGACGCGCTGGTCGGCGTGCGCCCGATGTTCGACGACAAGGAGGGCACGGACGCCGACAGCAATCCCGGCTTCGAGCTGCAGCGCGTCGGCAGCGATGGCAAGGCGCGGCCGGTGAAGGGCCTGCAGGTGACCCTGGTGCGCGAGCACCGCGACTACCACTGGCGCTATGACGACGACGGCGGCTGGGACTACGAGTACAGCAGCCGCTTCGAGAACGTGGAGACGCGCAGCGTCGATGTCGGCGAGACCGCCACGCGGCTCAACTTCCCGGTGGAGTGGGGCGAGTACCGCGTCGACGTGCTGGATCCGGCCACCAAGCTGGTCACGCGCTATCCGTTCCGCGCCGGCTGGAGCTGGGGCGACGACAACCGCGGCCTCGACGCGCGTCCGGACAAGGTCAAGCTCTCGCTCGACAAGACCGCCTACCGCGCCGGCGACAAGCTCAAGGTCACGGTGACGCCGCCGCACCCGGGCAAGGGCCTGCTGATGGTCGAGAGCGACCGCATGCTCTACGTGCAGGCGATCGACGCGAAGCCCGGCAGCACGTTCGAGATCCCCGTCACCCAGGACTGGGAGCGGCACGACGTCTACGTCACCGCGCTCGTCTTCCGCGGCGGCAGCGCCACCAGCAAGGTGACGCCGGCGCGCGCGGTGGGCGTGGCCTACGTGCCGATGGACCGACGCGACCGGCGCGTCGCGGTGGGCCTGAAGGTGCCCGAGAAGATCCGTCCGGAGGGCCCGGTGCAGGTGGTGCTGAGCGCGCCGCAGCTGGCCGGCAAGGAGGCGTATGCCACGGTGTCGGCGGTGGACGTTGGCATCCTCAACATTACCCGCTACCCCGTGCCGGATGCGCTCAAGCACTTCTTCGCGCAGCGGCGGCTGGGGGTGGACGCCTACGACATCTACGGCCGCGTGATCGAAAGCTACGAGGGCGGCACCGCGCGCATGCGTTTCGGCGGCGACATGGCGCTGCTGGCGATGCCGCAGGCGCGCCGTCCCACCGCGCGCGTGCAGACCGTCGACCTGTTCTCCGGGCCGGTCAAGCTGGATGCGCAGGGCAACGCCCGCGTGCGCCTGCAGGTGCCCGACTTCAACGGCACCCTGCGCGTGTCGGCGCTGGTGTTCTCGGCCGACGCCTACGGCAGCCGAGCGGTGGAGACGGTTTCGCGCGCGCCGATCGTGGCCGAGGCGAGCATGCCGCGGGTGATGGCGCCCGGCGACCGGGCCACGGTCACGCTGGACCTCACCAACTTCACCGGCAAGGCCGGCGAGTTCGACGTGCGGGTCGATGGCGCGGGCCCGCTGTCGGTCGGCGAGAACGCGCGCAAGGCCAGCCTTGCGGTGGACGGCAAGACCACGCTGAGCTTCCCGCTGGCGGCGACCACCGGCTACACCGTGGCGAAGGTGCGCGTGCGCGTGGACGGCAACGGCGTCAAGGTGGACCGCAGCTACGACCTGCCGGTGCGCGCGGCGTGGCCGGCCATCCTGCGCTCCAGCACGCGCGTGCTGGAGTCGCCTGCACCGGTGTCGCTGGATGCCGGGCTGGCCTCGGGCCTGATGCAAGGCTCGGTGACCGCGCAGTTCAGCGTCAGCGCGCTGCCGCCGATCCCGTTCGCAAGCGCGATCCGCGGCGCGCTCGACTACCCCTACGGGTGCGCAGAGCAGACCACCAGCAAGGGCTACGCGGCTCTGCAACTGGACGACGCGACCGCGAAGATGCTCGGCATCGAGGACGTCGACGCCGGCAAGCGCCGCCAGTACGTCGAGGGCGCGTTCGGACGACTGGCGTCGATGCAGGTCGGCAGTGGCCATTTCTCGATGTGGGGCGACGACGGCTACGTCAATCCCGGCCTGACGCCGTACATCGTCGAGTTCCTGCTGGACGCGCGCGACGCGGGCTTCAACGTCCCCGAGAACGTGTTGCAGAAGGCGCTGGAACGGCTGAGCGAGGACCTGTTGTCCGGTGGCAACGAGTTCTACGGCCGCGACCACCGCTCGCACCTGCGTTTCGCCTACCAGTCGTATGCCGGCTACGTGCTGGCGCGCGTCAACCGCGCGCCGCTGGGGACGCTGCGCGCGCTGTACGACAACGACCGCAAGAACACGCTGACCGCGTTGCCGCTGGTGCACCTCGGGCTGGCGCTGTCGCTGCAGGGCGACAAGGCGCGCGGCGAGAAGGCGGTCGAGGAGGCGTTCGCGTTCAAGGGCGACCGCCCGGGCTACCTGTGGGATTACGGCAGCCCGTTGCGCGACCGTTCGCTGATGATCGCGCTCACGCATGAGCGCGGCTCGCCGCGCGCGGCCTGGGACGCGACGGCGATGGACGTGGCGCGCGATCTCGACCTGCGCCGCGGCAAGGCCTATGGCCGCCTGTACCTGAGTACGCAGGAACAGATCGCGCTGGCACGGCTGGGCAAGGCGCTGTCCTCGGCGCAGGGCAAGCGCGTATCCGGCACGCTGGTGGAAGGCGGCGTCGAGCAGGCACTGCCCGAGGCGCGGATGATCGGCCGCAGCTACGGCTACGACGCGCTCGCGCGCGGCGTGCGCTTCGATCCGAAGGGCGAGCCCCCGCTGTTCGTGAACATCGACGTGGCCGGCGTGCCGAACGCGGCGCCGGAGGTCGATGCCAGCCGGATCAAGGTCGAGCGCGCGCTGTTCACCACCGAGGGCAAGCCGTGGTCGCCGGGGCCATTGAAGGAAGGCGAGGCGTTGATCGTCGCGCTGTCCATCACCCCCGACGTGGCGATGCCGGACGCGCTGCTGACCGACCTGCTGCCGGCGGGGCTGGAGATCGAGAACTTCAACCTCGGCGACGCCAAGCAATGGGCCGACGTGGTCGTCGACGGCATCCAGATCAACGACCGGTCCGACGCCGCGCAGGTCAAGCACGAGGAATTCCGCGACGACCGCTACGTGGCGGCGCTGGACCTCGGGCGCGGCAGCACCGCGCGCGTGTTCTACCTGGTTCGCGCGGTCACCCCGGGCACCTACACGGTGCCGCCGCCGCTGGTGGAGGACATGTACCGCCCCGACATCCGCGGGGTGGGGCGCGCGGTGCCGGCGACGATCACGGTGGTGCAGCCGTGATCGTCGGAGGTCCGGGTCGCTGATCCCACGCTTGTGAGCTGGCTTGATCTTTCTCGTTTCGAGCGGGCAAGGACAAGGGCATTCCGGCCGCCTGCGGCGGCCGGTTTCATTTCTTTTGCCGGCCCAGAAGAAGCGAACCAAAGAAGAAGACCTTCCCCGACAAGGCAAACCCGCTGCCTGAAACGGCATCGAGATTCTTCGACACGGCATCCTTGCCGTGGCGAAAAACGGCTTGCATCCATGCACGCCGCCCTCCGGGTTTACGGACTCCAAGGCGACCGTCCTGCAGGAAGTCTTGCGTGCCGGCGTTCCGGGGTAGGTGGAGACGATCCTGCCATCCCTTCCTCCGTTTGCGGAGGAAAGTGCCGAAAGCGGACGGGGTTGCGCCGACAACACAATGTACGGCGCCTGCAATGGGACTGAAGCGCCACGTCACGTCGCGTCGCCATGTGGTTGGCGACGTTCCCTCCGTCGACTCAACTCCAGCAGGTGGAGGAGGGCGACATCTGTTCGCGCGGCTGCTGCCGTGGCTGCGCTGGGGCACGGTGGCGCTGCTGCTGTCGCTGCTGGCGCTCGACCTGGCCTTCCCGCCGAAGCTGCCGCAGGCGCGCGATGCCAGCACGCTGGTGGTGGCCGCCGATGGCACGCCACTGCGCGCGTTCGCCGATGCCGACGGGGTGTGGCGCTACCCGGCGACGCCGGAAGGCGTGTCGCCGCTCTACCTCGACGCGCTGCTGAACTACGAGGACCGCTGGTTCCGCCGCCATCCGGGCGTGAATCCGTTCGCGCTGCTGCGCGCGGCCGGGCAATGGCTGGCCGGGGGCCGGATCGTGTCCGGTGGTTCGACGCTGACCATGCAGGTTGCGCGGATCCTCGAACGCGACGGCGGGCGGCGCACGCGCCGGCTGCCGGGCAAGTTGGTGCAGATGCTGCGCGCGGTGCAACTCGAAGCGCACCTGTCGAAGGACGAGATCCTGGCGCTGTACCTCGAGCGCGCGCCGTTCGGTGGCACCATCGAGGGCGTGGAGGCGGCAAGCTGGGCCTATCTTGGCAAGCCGGCGTCGCGCCTGTCGCAGGCCGAGGCGGCGCTGCTGGCGGTGCTGCCGCAGGCGCCCAGCCGCCTGCGTCCGGATCGCAACCCGGAGGCGGCCCGCGTCGCGCGCGACAAGGTGCTCGATCGCATGGCGACGCTGGGCGTGTGGACGCGCGCCGAGGTCGACGATGCCCGCATCGAGGTGGTGGTCTCGCGCCGGCTGCGGCCGCCGATGTCGGCCGCGCTGCTGGCGCAGCGCCTGCGCGCGGCGCACCCGCGCGAACCGCGCATCGCGTCCACGATCGACGCCGGCCTGCAGCGCACGCTGGAAGAGCGCGTGGCCGCGTATTTCTCCGGCCTGCCGGAACGCACGTCGGCGGCGCTGCTGGTGGTCGACAACGCCAGCATGGAAGCGCGCGCCTACGTTGGCTCGCTCGACCTCAACGACAAGGCGCGGCTGGGCCACGTCGACATGGTGCGCGCGTGGCGCTCGCCGGGATCGACGCTGAAGCCGTTCCTGTACGGCATGGCGCTCGACGACGGGCTGATCCACTCCGAGAGCCTGCTGGTCGACGCGCCGCAGTCGTTCAGCGGCTACCGCCCCGGCAACTTCGACGCCGCGTTCAATGGCCCGGTCGGCGCGGCGACCGCGCTGCGGCTGTCGCTCAACGTGCCGGCGGTGGACCTGCTCGATCGCGTCGGCCCGGCACGGTTCGCGGCGCGGCTGGACAACGGCGGCATCGCGCTGAAGTTTCCGCGCGGCGCCACCCCGAACCTGTCGCTGATCCTCGGCGGCACCGGCGCGCGCCTGGAGGACCTGGTGGGCGCGCATGCCGCGCTGCATCGCGACGGCATCGCCGGGCGCGTGCGCTACGTCGCCGGCGACCCGGTGCAGGACCGGCGCCTGCTGTCGCCGGGCGCGGCCTGGATCGTGCGCGAGATCCTCGAGGCCAATCCGCGGCCCGGCGAGCGCGAGGGCATGTTCGACGCCGGCCGACGCCCGCGCGTGTCGTGGAAGACCGGCACCAGCTACGGCTTCCGTGACGCTTGGGCGATCGGAGGCACCCGGCGCTACACGGTCGGCGTGTGGGTGGGTCGGCCGGACGGCACGCCGCTGCCCGGGCAATACGGTGCGATCACGGCCCTGCCGCTGCTGTTCGAGGTGGTCGACAGCCTGCCGCGCACGCGCGGCGACGGCACGCGGCCGCCGCAGCCGGCCAGCGTGTCCTCGCGCGAGGTGTGCTGGCCGCTGGGGACCGCCGCCGACGCACAGCCGGCGTCGCTGTGCCAGCGCCGCTTCGAGGCTTGGGTGCTGGACGGCGCGATCCCGCCCACCTTCGCCGAGCGCGACGCGCGGCTGTGGAATGCCGGGCTCGAGCGTTTCGACGTGGATGCCGGCAGCGGCCTGCGCCTGTCCGCCGACTGCCGCCAGCCGCACGTGCCCAGGGCCATGGAGATTGCGCGCTGGCCGGCGCTGGCGTCGCCGTGGCTGCCCGGCTCGACGCGCCGTGCCTCGCGCCTGCCGCCGCTGTCGCCGGACTGCGCGCCGGACGGGCGCGACGCCGCAGAGGAACTGCGCATCGAGGGCATCCATGCCAACGCCACGCTGGCGCGCGCGCCGGGCAGCGTGCGTGGCGTGCGCGTGTCGTTGCGCGCGATCGGTTCGGACGCGCGCATCCAGTGGCTGCTCGACGGGCGCTGGATCGCGGAGACGCGCGGCGCGCAGCCGTTCCAGCGCGAGTTCGACGCACCCGGCACGCATGCGCTGACCGCGCTGTCGGACAGCGGCGCGTGGGCGCGCGTCGAGTTCCGCGTGCTGCGCTGAGGCGCGGCGGCGGGCGCGCGCCGGCTACTTGCCGATCCAGCCGTCGAGCAGGTCGGCGAACTCGTCGGCGTGTTCCTCTTCCTGTTCGAGGATCTGCTCGAGCATGCGTTTGGTGGTGGTGTCGCTGTCGCCGATGAACCCGATCATCTCGCGATAGCTGTCGATCGCGATGCGTTCGGCGATCAGGTCTTCCTTCACCATCTCGCGCAGGTCGCGGCCCTCCTTGTACTCGGCGTGGGCGCGCGCGGTGAGCGTGTCGGGGTCGAGGTCGGGTTCGCCGCCCAGCTGCACGATCCGCTCGGCGATGCGGTTGGCGTGCGCCAGCTCCTGCTGTGCATGTTCGAGGAACTCGCCCTTCACCGCGTCCGCGAGCATGCCCTTGGCCATGAAGTAGTGGCGGTAGTAGCGCAGCACGCACACCCACTCGGTGGCGAGCGCGGCGTTGAGCAGGCTGATGATCCGCTTGCGGTCGGCGCTGTAGCCGGGGGTGATCGCGCCGTCCTCGATGCGCTTGCGGGCGTTGGCGCGCAGGGTCTGCGTCGAGGACAGTGGCGATGGCGTGGCGGCGGGCTTGCGAGGGGCCTTGGCGGGCTTGGCGGGCTTGGGCATGGCGGGCCTGCGGTGCTGGCGGGAGGGGGCCGCCATCGTGCGCGCCGGGATGTTTGTGCCGCGTCGACGCCGCCGCCCGCGCCCACGCGACCGGTCGGGCATGGGCGATCGGTATCGACAGGCCCTAGTCGGGGAGGTGGGCCAGCACGTGCTCCGCGCTGGACACCCGGAACTCGCCGGGGGCCTCCACGAACAGCGCGCGGACGATGGCATCCTCTGCATAGAGCGCGAAACGCTTCGAGCGCAAGCCCATGCCGTAGCCGCTGGCGTCCATTTCCAGCCCGAGCGCGCGCGCGAAGTCGCCGTTGCCGTCGGACAGCATGCGCAGGCCCTTGGGCACGTGCTGGCTCTCGCCCCAGGCCTGCATCACGAACGGGTCGTTGACCGCCATGCAGGCGACCTCGATGCCGCGCTTGCGGAATGCGTCGAAGTGCTCGACGAAGCCGGGCAGGTGCCGTTCGGAGCAGGTCGGCGTGAACGCGCCGGGGACCGCGAACAGCACCACCTTGCGGTCCTCGAACAGGGTGGGGGTGTCGATCGCCTGGATGCCATCGGCGACGTACTTGAGCACGACTTCCGGGATGCGGTCGCCGATCTGGATGGTCATGGCAGGGGCCTTGAGGGGGATGAACCGAGTCTAGCGCCGCGCGCGGGAGGCTGCACCCGGGGCTTGAAATGCCCGCGGCGGCGCCTACATCGCCGGCAAGGACGGCCGTGGCGCCGTCGATCCAGACATCCAGGAGGCAATTGCATGAGCATCGTCCGTTACCGCCCGCACGCGCCGCAACTCGCGCTGCAGGACGAGATCACCCAGGTCTTCAACCGCTTCTTCGGCCAGGAGGACACCGATGCCTCGGCCGTGGTCACCGCGCAGTGGGTCCCGCCGGTGGACATCAAGGAGGAAGCCGACCGCTTCGTCATCTTCGCCGACCTGCCGGGCATCGATCCGCAGGCCATCGAGATCCAGATGGACAAGGGCATCCTGTCGATCAAGGGCGAACGCACGATCGAACCGGCCGCCGAGAGCGAGCGCTTCTCGCGCACCGAACGCCGCCAGGGCAGTTTCCACCGTCGCTTCGCGCTGCCCGACAGCGCCGACGCCGACGGCATCTCCGCCCGCGGCCGCAACGGCGTGCTCGAGGTGGTGATCCCGAAGAAGCCCGAAACGACCCCGCGCCGGATCCAGGTGGGGGCGGAAGTCGCGCACTGACCGCCGCGGCCTTCCCTCGGTAAACTGGCGACGGCCCGCGCGATGCGGGCCGTCTTTCGTGGAGCGTCCATGCAGTTCAAGGATTACTACAGCGTGCTCGGGGTCGAGCCGAACGCGGGCGACGCGGAAATCAAGTCCGCCTACCGGCGGCTGGCGCGCAAGTACCATCCCGACGTCAGCAAGGAGGCCGGTGCCGAAGACAGGTTCAAGGCCATCAACGAGGCCTACGAGGCCCTGCGCGATCCGGCCAAGCGCAAGGCCTACGACCAGCTGCGCGCCGGCGGCTACCGGCCCGGCGACGAGGTGCCACCCGCCGGCTTCGGCGGGGGCGGGCCGGGCGGTTTCGAATTCGAGGAAGTGTTCGCCGGCGGTGGCGCGGGCGGCGGCTTCAGCGACTTCTTCGAAAGCCTGTTCCGGCGCTCGGGCGGCAATGCCCGTCCGGCCGGTCGCTCGCAGCAGGCCGTCGGCGACACGCGCGCCAAGCTGGCGGTGTCGCTGGAGAACGTGTACCGCGGCGACAGCGTGCGCGTGGGCGTCAACGGCAAGGCCTTCGACGTGCGCGTGCCCAAGGGCGTGCGCCCGGGGCAGGTGATCCGGCTGGCCCGGCAGGGTGCGCACGGCGGCGACCTGCTGCTGGAGATCGAGTACGCCGCGCACCCGACCTTCGAGGTCGATGGCCGCAACATCGTCTACACCCTGCCGGTGGCGCCGTGGGAAGCCGCGCTCGGCGCGACCGTCAGCGTGCCCACCCTGGGCGGCAACGTCGAGCTGAAGATCCCCAAGGATTCCGAGGCCGGGCGCAAGCTGCGCCTGCGCGGACGCGGGCTGCCGGGCAGTCCGGCCGGCGACCAGCTGGTCGAACTGGAGGTACAGGCACCCACGCCGCACGACATCAAGCAGCGCGAGGCCTACGAGAAGATCCGCGAGGCTTTCGCAGGGGACTGGCGCCGCGAGTGACGGCGGCGCGCGGCCGGCATCGACGCCCGGATCGCCCGGTCAGGTGGTCTCGTTGCCGTGGCCGATGGTGGAGACGATGGCCTCGGTCAGCTCGGCTTCGCTGAAGGGCTTGGTGAGGTAGCCCTGCGCGCCCTGGCGCATGCCCCACACGCGATCGGTTTCCTGGTCCTTGGTGGTGACCAGGATCACCGGGATGTGCCCGGTGCCGGCGTCGCGCTTGATCGTGCGCGTGGCCTGGAAGCCGTTGAGGTTGGGCATGACCACGTCCATCAGGATCAGGTCGGGCACGTGCTGGCGCGCGGCTTCCACGCCGGCGGCGCCATCCTCGGCGGTGAGGGCCTCGTGGCCCAGCTTCTCGACGATGCGGCGGATGCCCATCAGCTGCGAAGGCGAGTCGTCGACGATCAGGATGCGCGCCATTGTGTTCCCCAGGATGACGCCGGGATTGTAGCCTTCACGCGGTTTCTGCAAACGGGCCACCCTCCGGGAGTGTGACCAAGGTCCGGCCCAGCGAACCGCCGGCCAGCATCGCGGCGAACACGCCGGGCAATCCGTCCAGGCCCACTTCGCGCGTGCAGATGTGTGCCAGGTGGCGCGGCTTCCAGTCCGATGCCAGCCGGCGCCAGACCTCGTCGCGGACGTCCCGCGCGGTGCCCGCCGACGCCACGCCCAGCAGCGACACCCCGCGGATGATGAAGGGCATCACCGTGGTCGGCAGGTCGGCGCTGGCGGCCAGGCCCGCGCTGGCGACGTTGCCGTAGGGTCGCGTCTGCGCCAGCAGGCTGGCCAGCATCGGACCGCCGACGTTGTCGAGCCCACCGCCGAACTTCACCGATTCCATCGCGCGCGTGGTGGCCAGCGCATCGCGGCCGAGCACCTCGCTGGCGCCGATGGCCTTCAGGTAACCGGCGTGCTCGGCTTTGCCGCTGATGGCATGTACGGTGTAGCCGGCGCTGCTGAAGATGTCCACGGCGAGCGATCCCACGCCGCCGGTCGCGCCGGTGACCGCCAGCGGCCCGTGCGCCGGCGACTGGCGGTTCTCCTCCATGCGCAGCAGCGCCAGCGCGGCGGTGAAACCGGCAGTACCGAGGACCATGCTCTCGCGCAGGGTAAGGCCGGCCGGCAGCGGGATCGCCCATTGCGCCTGGATGCGCGCGTACCCGGCATAGCCGCCGTCGCGCGTTTCGCTGAGGCCGCAGCCGGTCACCAGCACCGCGTCACCCTCCTTGAACGCGGGATCGGACGACTGCACCACGTGGCCGGCAAGGTCGATGCCGCCGACCAGCGGGAACTGGCGCAGGATCTTGCCCTCGCCGGTACCGGCCAGCGCGTCCTTGAAGTTGACCGAGGAATGCGCGACCCGGACCACGATTTCGCCGGGCGACAGGTCGTCGATCGACAGCGTCTCGATGCCGCTGCGATAGCCGGCGTCGTCGCTGTGGATGCGGAAGGCGTTGAAGGCGGCGGGTAGCGTCATGTGCGGGCTCCGTCATTCCGGCGCAGGCCGGGATTGATTGCCCGGGATTCTTGCGGTTCGGGTCGGGAAAGGCAAAGCCAGCGTGCCTGGCGATGTCTGTGACTATGGGGTTCTCCCCATCCAATGGTTTCCGTCGTCCCGGCGCAGGCCGGGATCCAGTGTCCCGGTTTCTTACGGTGGGTGGAAGGAAGATTCATGACTCCTGACTTCGCGCGCCTGGCTTTGCAAGTCCGAATTCGTACACCAGCCTTTGCAGGCTGTCCCCGGATCAACGACGCAGGGACCCAGTGCCTCCTTCAGCTCGGCTCTATCCGTGAGTTGAAAGGCATGGAGGCCCGTCGAAGGGATTCTTTCGACCGGCCTCCCCGGCAGCCCGCCCGCTGACCGAGTTCGGTCGACAGGTCGTGCCAGTGCGGATTGCCTTCCTCGATCAGAGCCAACTTCCATGCGCGCTTCCATTCTTTCATGGCCTTCTCGCGCACGATCGCGGAGGGCATGTCGGGATGGACTTCGTACCAGACCAGGGTATGCACGCTGTATTGGCGGGTGAAGCCCGGGACCAGGTTGGCCTTGTGTTGCGCAATCCGTGCCGGCAAATCCGAAGTGACGCCGATGTACAGCGTGCCGTTGCGCTTGCTCGCCAGGAGATAGACGCCGGGAATCCGTTCCCGCCTGCGACGCTTCCTTGCCGTGGTTTCTTCGTGGACGTTCCGAGCATGGCGGGCTGTCATGGAAGATTCAACGACAAGACCCTGGGTCCCGGCTTTCGCCGGGATGACGGTTGCGGCATCGGGGTAGCTCCGGCGATCCGGAATCTTAGACCCGTGAGTTGCGAGAGACAGGCAAGCCGCGAAACTCCCGTCATCCCGGCGAAAGCCGGGACCCAGCGTCCTCGCCACACGTGGCGGGCTACCGCATCGCCACCCGCGCCGGCCTTACCGCATCACGTTGCGGCGTCTCTCGTCCAGCCATTTCTCCGCCCGCGCAGGCGTGTAATCCCGCATCCACGCCAGCATCGCGTCGATGTCGTCGCCGTGCCACAGGTCGGCGCGCTGGTCGGCGTGCAGGAAGCGTTCGCCGACCATGCGGTCGATCATGCCGATCAGCGGTTCGTAGAAGCCGTCGATGTCGAGGAAGGCGCAGGGCTTGTTGCCGATGCCAAGCTGGCGCCAGGTGAGCATCTCGAAGATCTCCTCCATCGTGCCGAAGCCGCCGGGCAGGGCGACGAAGGCGTCGGAGAGTTCGAACATGCGCGACTTGCGCTCGTGCATCGAGCCGACGATCTCCAGCGAGGTCACGCCACGATGCGCGACTTCCCAGTCCGCCAGCTGCTTCGGGATCACGCCGGTGACCTCGCCACCCGCGGAAAGCACCGCATCGGCCACGATCCCCATCAGTCCGACGTTGCCGCCGCCATAGACCAGGCGCAGGCCGTCCTTCGCGATGCGGTCGCCGAGCGCGGCGGCGCGGTTGGCGTAGATGGGTTTGCTGCCGGCGTTGGAGCCGCAGTAGACGCAGATCGATTTCATGTGGTGTAAGCCCCTCTCCCGCCGGGGAAGGGGTTGGGGTGAGGGTACGGCCAGGTCACGCCGCGTCCAGTGCTCCGTCCCCTCATCCGGCGCGTTGCGCCACCTTCTCCCGCGGGGGAGAAGGAAAAGATCAGTTCGCCTTGTGGATCGCGCGCTTGTCCACGGCCATCGCCGCGTCGTGGATCGCCTCGGACAGGGTCGGGTGGGCGTGGCAGATGCGGGCGAGGTCGTCGGCGGAGCCCTTGAACTCCATCGTCAGCACGCCTTCGTGCACCAGTTCGGAGGCATTGGCGCCGATCAGGTGCAGGCCGAGCACGCGGTCGGTCTCGGCGTGCGCAATGACCTTCGCGAAGCCGGCGGGTTCGCCCATCGCCACCGCGCGACCCACGGCCGCGAACGGGAAACTGCCGGCCTTGTACGGCACGCCCTCGTCCTTGAGCTGCTGCTCGGTCTTGCCCACCCAGGCGATTTCCGGCGAGGTGTAGATGACCCACGGGATGGTGTCGAAGTTGACGTGGCCGGGCAGGCCGGCGATCAGCTCGGCCACCGCGATGCCTTCCTCGAAGCCCTTGTGCGCCAGCATCGGCCCGCGCACGCAGTCGCCGATCGCCCACACGCCGTCGACGCCGGTGTGGCAATGGTCGTCAACCTCGATCTGGCCGCGTTCGTTGAGCTTGACGCCGGTGCCATCGGCCAGCAGGCCCTTGCTCGCGGCACGGCGGCCCACGGCGACCAGCAGCTTGTCGACGGTCAGCGTCTGCTCGCCGTCCTTGTCGGCGTAGCTGACGACGACTTCCTTCTTCTTGCCCTTGCCGACGACTTCGGTCTTGCCGACCTTGGCGCCGAGGCGGATGTCGAGGCCCTGCTTCTTGAACTCGCGCGCGGCGACCTTCGACACTTCCGCATCGGCGACGGCGAGGAAGTCGGGCAGGGCTTCGAGGATGACGACTTCGCTGCCCAGGCGGCTCCATACGCTGCCCAGTTCCAGGCCGATCACGCCGGCCCCGATCACCGCCAGGCGCCTGGGCACTTCGGTGAAATCCAGCGCGCCGACGTTGTCGACGATGGTGTCGCCGTCGAACTTCGCGAACGGCAGTTCGATCGAATCCGAACCGGCGGCGAGGATGACGTTGGTGCCCTTGAGTTCGACTTCGGAACCATCGTGCTGCTTGACCTTCACGATGTTGCCGGGCTGCAGCTGGCCGAAGCCGTAGTAGGCCGTGACCTTGTTGGCCTTGAACAGCTGCGCGATGCCACCGGTGAACTGCTTCACGATGGCATCCTTGCGGCCGACCATCTTGGCCACGTCGATCTTCGCGTCCTTGACGCTGATGCCGTGCTGTTCGAACTGGTGGGTCAGGTTGTGGTACTGGTGCGAGGAATCCAGCAGCGCCTTCGACGGGATGCAGCCCACGCGCAGGCAGGTGCCGCCGAGTGCGGGCTTGCCGTCCTTGCCGAGCGCGGCATCGATGCAGGCGACCTTCATGCCCAGCTGCGCGGCGCGGATCGCGGCGTGGTAGCCGGCCGGGCCGGCCCCGATGACGACGACGTCGAATTGTTCTGCCATTGGATATTCCTTTGAACCTCGTTCCTTCTCCCGTTCACGGGAGAAGGTGCCCGAAGGGCGGATGAGGGAAGGGCGGCAACAGGCCCTCACCCCAGCCCTCTCCCGCAAGCGGGAGAGGGGGCGAAAAGCGTTACAGCCCCAGCACCATGCGGCCTGGGTTCTCGAGCTGGTTCTTGATGTCGACCAGGAACAGCACCGCGTCCTTGCCGTCAATGATGCGGTGGTCGTAGCTGAGCGCGATGTACATCATCGGTGCGGCCACGACCTGGCCGTTCTCGACGACGGCGCGGTCCTTGATCGCGTGCATGCCGAGGATCGCGCTCTGCGGCGGGTTGACGATCGGCGTGGACATCAGCGAGCCGAAGGTGCCGCCGTTGGTGATGGTGAAGGTGCCGCCCTGCAGGTCCTCCAGCTTGAGGCCGCCCTCGCGCGCCTGGACGGCGAAGTCGGCGATGCCCTTCTCGACCTCGGCGAACGACATGCGCTCGACGTTGCGCAGCACCGGCGTCACCAGGCCCTTGTCGGTGGACACGGCCACCGAGATGTCGGCATAGCCGTGGTAGATGATGTCGTCGCCGTCGACCGAGGCGTTGACCACCGGATGGCGCTGAAGCGCATTGGCGGCGGCCTTGGCGAAGAAGCTCATGAAGCCGAGCTTGACGCCGGTGTCCTTCTGGAACTGTTCGCCCAGCTCCTTGCGCAGCGCCATCACCTTGCCCAGGTTGACCTCGTTGAACGAGGTGAGCATGGCGATCGAGTTCTTCGACTGCATCAGGCGCTCGGCGATGCGCTTGCGGATGCGGGTCATCGGCACGCGCTCTTCCGGACGCGCGCCGCCGGACACACCGGCGGTGCGGCCGCTGGCGTAGTTGACGAGGTCTTCCTTGGTCACCGCGCCGCGGCGACCGGTGCCCTCGACCTGCGACGGGTCGATGCCCTTGCTCTCGGCGGTGAAGCGTGCGCCCGGGGGCAGTGCGCTGGTGCCGCCCGACGACACCGGCGCAGGCTTGGTGGAGGCAGGCGCAGCGGCTTCGGCCTTGGCCGCGCCCTTCTTCTCCTGCACCTCTTCGGCGCCGGCGGCGGGCTTGTCGTCCTTCGCGGGGGCCGCGGCAACCGCGCCTTCCTCGATGATCGCCAGGACCTGCGAACTGGTCACCGTGTCGCCTTCCTTGAACTTGATCTCCTTCAGCACGCCGTCGACGGGCGAGGGGACCTCGAGCACGACCTTGTCGGTCTCCAGGTCGACCAGGTTCTCGTCGCGCTTGACGGCGTCGCCGGCCTTCTTGTGCCAGCCGGCGATGGTGGCGTCGGAAACGGATTCGGGAAGAACCGGGACTTTGACTTCGGTGGCCATGGGATGGCGTCCTTGGGGCGTTGGATGCGGGGCGGGTTTATTCGGCGACGAACTGGTTGCCGGGCGGGTTGACCAGCGCGTCGGCGACCAGCGACAGCTGTTCCTCGACGTGGTCCGCGAAATGGCCGACGGCGGGCGAGGGCGAGCGGCCGCGGCCGGCGTAGCTCAGCGACTGGCCCTTGCCGAGGCAGGCCTGCAGGTGGTGCTTGATCTGGTACCAGGCGCCCTGGTTCTGCGGCTCTTCCTGGCACCACACCACGTCGGCCGCCTTGCCGTACTTCTTCAGTTCGGCGGTCAGCTGGTCGCGCGGGAACGGATACAGCTGCTCGATGCGCAGGATGGCCACGTCGTCCTGGCCGCGCTTGTGCAGGTCTTCCACCAGGTCGTAGTAGACCTTGCCCGAACACGCCACGACGCGCCGGACCTTCTTCGGGTCGGCGCTGGCGTCGGGGATCAGGTGCTGGAACTCGCCGTTCGCCAGTTCGTCCAGGGTCGATACCGCCAGCTTGTGGCGCAGCAGCGACTTGGGCGACATCACGATCAGCGGCTTGCGCGTGTCCATCTTCATCTGCCGGCGCAGCATGTGGAAGCACTGCGCGGGCGTGGTCGGCACGCACACCAGCATGTTCTCCAGCGCGCACAGCTGCAGGAAGCGCTCCAGGCGCGCCGAGCTGTGCTCGGGGCCCTGGCCTTCGTAGCCGTGCGGCAGCAGCAGGGTCAGGCCGGAGATGCGGCCCCACTTGGCCTCGCCGGACGCGATGAACTGGTCGATCACCACCTGCGCGCCATTGGCGAAGTCGCCGAACTGGCCTTCCCAGATGTCGAACGTGTTCGGGTCGGTGGTGGAGAAGCCGTACTCGAACGCCATCACCGCCTCCTCGCTCAGCAGCGAGTCGATGATGGTCGCCTGCTCCGGCGCCTCGGCCAGCTGCCGCAGCGGCATGTAGTAGCTGTCGGTCTTCTGGTCGTGGAGGATCGCGTGGCGGTGGAAGAACGTGCCGCGCCCGGCGTCCTGTCCCACCAGGCGCAGGCCGTAGCCTTCCGCGAGCAGGGTGGCGTAGGCGAGGTTCTCGGCGAAGCCCCAGTCGCCCGCGACCTCGCCGGCGGTCATCTTCAGCCGGTCCTCGTAGATCTTCGCCACGCGCGGATGCAGGTGCACGCCGGCGGGGATGGTGTTGATGATCTTCGCCAGTTCGACCAGCGTGCCCTTCTTGACGCGCGTGTCGACCGGGTCGGTCAGCTTGCCCGACAGGTACTTCGACCAGTCGATGGTCAGCTCGTAGTCCTCGGGCTTGGAACCGGCCAGCTCGGTGGTGACCTCGCCGGCGTCGAGCTTGTCGCGGTAGGCATCCACCATCGCCTTGGCCTCGCCCGCGGTGACCACGCCGGCCTGCTCGAGCTGCGCGGCATACAGCTCGCGCGTGGTCGGGTGCTTGCGGATGGTCTGGTACATCAGCGGCTGCGTGGCCGCCGGCTCGTCGGCCTCGTTGTGGCCGTGGCGGCGGTAGCAGACGAGGTCGATCACCACGTCCTTGCGGAACTGCTGGCGGAAGTCGTACGCCAGCTTCGCCACGAACACCACCGCCTCCGGGTCGTCGGCGTTCACGTGGAACACCGGCGCGCCGACCATCTTGGCCACGTCGGTGCAGTACAGCGTGGAGCGCGCGTCTTCCTTGTTGCTGGTGGTGAAGCCGACCTGGTTGTTGATGACCACGTGCAGCGTGCCGCCGACGGCGAAGCCGCGCGCCTGCGACATCTGGAACAGCTCCATCACCACGCCCTGGCCCGCGAACGCGGCGTCGCCGTGGATCAGGACCGGCAGCACGTGGCGACGCTCGAGGTCGCCGCGCCGCTCCTGGCGCGAACGCACCGAGCCGGCGACCACGGGGTCG
>JAIUOJ010000055.1 GCA_020161335.1 Pseudomonadota bacterium | reverse complement strand
GAGGTCCTCGAGCCGGCGTGCGAACCAGAACTCGGCGCCGGCGGCGACGCCGTGGATCGCCTGCGCGCCGCGCTGGCCGAGGTAGACCTGGTTGAGGTAGGCCTCGAGGATCACGCCCTTGTCGTAGCGCAGTTCCATCAGCAGCGCGAACAGGATCTCGTTGAACTTGCGGCTCCAGGTCTGCTCGCTGCCGATGCCGAGCAGTCCGCTGCGCGCGAGCTGCTGGGTGAGCGTGCTGGCGCCCTGCTTCTTCTCGCCCGAGCGCAGGTTGACCAGCGCCGCGCGCGCCATGCCGCTGAAATCGATGCCGATGTGGTGGGCGAAGTCGCGGTCCTCGACCGCCTGCAGCGTGTCGGTGAGCAGCGGCGGCACGTCCTCCACCCGCACCAGCCGGCGCTCTTCCTGCTTCTGGCCGTAGAGCGTGGCGATGCGCGCGGCGTCCAGCCGCACCGACTTGACCGCGCGCTTGCCGGCGAGGTCCCTGAGGCCGACCACGCGGCCGCCGGACAGCGTCGCCTCGACGCGGCTCGGGCCGACCGCCCCGTCCACGTCGCGGAAGCCGCGGCTGGCAATGGTCCAGCGGCCACCGTCGCGGGCATAGGTGCCGGGCCGGGTGCCGTCGCCCTCGCGATAGGACGCCGCGTCGAGTTCGGTCTTCAGCGTCTGCGCGTCCATCGCCAGGCCGGGCGCCAGCTGCAGCGGACGCGCGTACACGCGCGAGGGTTCCTGCCAGCGCAGCTCGCCGAAGCGTTCGCTGATCTGGTGGTTCAGGTACAGCGCATAGGGGATCAGGAAGCCGAGGCCGAGGCCGGCGGCGGCGAGCGTCCAGGTGACCAGTCGCCTGCGCCAGTCGCTGCCGGCGCCGGACGCGCGGTCGTCCGCGTCCTCGTCTTCGTCGTACTCGATTCGGGCCATGCGCTCCGGAGCCTGCGCCGGGAGTCAGCCGCGGGATGCGACAATCAGCGCGATGCGGAGTCTAGCCCACCCCTGCGGCCACCGGCCGGCCACCGCCCGTGCATGGTCAGCTGGAGTTGCGGCGCCGTGAGCTTCTCGCTGGACGATGCGCGGCTGCTGGCGGTGCGCATGCTCGGCCTCGCCCGGCGCGGACTGGCCAGCCTGCGCACGCGCGGTTGGCGCCACAGCTGGGAACGCGTGCGCCTGCAGCTGGCGAACCCGGCGACGCCGCTGCAGCGTCCGCTGCTGGCCGCCGACGACCGGCCCTTCGCGCCCTTCGCCGTGCCGGCCGACGGGGCGCCGCGCGCCAGCATCGTGATCCCCGTGCACGGGCAATGGCCGCGCACCCTCGCCTGCCTGCGCGCGCTGGCGGCGCATCCGCCGCAATGCACGGTCGAGGTGGTCGTGGTCGACGACGCCTCCCCGGACGACAGCGCGCGCCAGCTGGCGCAGGTGGCCGGCCTGCGCGTGGTCTCGCGCGCCGCCAACGGCGGCTTCATCGCGGCCTGCAACGACGGCGCGGTGGCGGCGCGGGGCGAGTTCCTCGTCTTCCTCAACAACGACACCGTGCCCCAGCCGGGGTGGCTCGACGCCCTGCTCGACACCTTCGCGCGCTTCCCCGGCACCGGCCTTGCCGGCGCGCAGCTGCTGTACCCGGACGGACGGCTGCAGGAAGCCGGCGGCGTGGTCTTCGCCGACGGCAGCGCCTGGAACCTCGGCCGCTTCGAATCGCCCGACGATCCGCGCTTCGGCTACGTGCGCGAGGCCGACTACGTGTCCGGCGCCGCGCTCGCGATCCCGCGCGCGCTGTTTGCGCGCATCGGTGGCTTCGACACGCGCTACGCGCCGGCCTACTACGAGGACACCGACCTCGCGTTCGCCGTGCGCGACGCCGGCCTGCGCGTGCGCTACCAGCCCGCGTCACGCGTGGTCCACGACGAAGGCGCCACCGCCGGCACCGACACCGGCAGCGGCATGAAGGCGCACCAGGTGCGCAACCGCGGCGTGTTCGCGGCGCATCGCGCGGATGCGCTCGCCGGCCAGCTGCCAGCCGGCACGGTGCCGACACCGGCGCTGCTGCATCGCCACCAGCGCCAGGTCCTGGTGGTCGATGCGACCACGCCGCGCCCCGACCGCGACTCGGCATCGCTGCGCCTGGTCAACCTGATGCGGCTGCTGCGCGACGAGGGCGCGCACGTGGTGTTCCTGCCGGCCGACCTCGCCCATGCCGGTGCCTACACCGAGGCGCTGCAGGCGCTGGGGATCGAGGCCTGGTATGCGCCCTTCGCCAAGCGTCTGCCGGCATGGATGCGTGCGCAGGGGCCGCGCTTCGACGCGGCGATGCTGAGCCGCCACTACGTCGCACGCGAACTGCTGCCGCTGTTGCGCGCACACGCGCCGCGTGCGCGGGTGGTGTTCGACAGCGTCGACCTGCACTTCGTGCGCGAACAGCGCTCCGCCGAACTGGCCGGCGATGCCACCCTGGCGCGCGGCGCGGCGCGCACCCGCGCCCTGGAGCTGGACGTGGTGGCGCGCAGCGACCTCACCACCGTCGTCAGCCCCGACGAAGCCGCGGTACTGGCGCGCGAAGCACCGGATGCGCGGGTCGAGGTGCTGTCGAACGTGCACACGCTGGCCGGCGCCGGCCTGCCGTTCGCGCAGCGGCGCGACCTGGTATTCGTGGGCGGCTTCCGCCATCCGCCGAACACCGACGGCGTGCGCTGGTTCTGCGAGGAGGTGTTCCCGCTCGTGCGTGCGCGCCTGTCCGACGTGCGCTTCCACTGCATCGGCGATGGTCCGCCGCCGGAGATCCAGGCGCTGGCGCAACGCGAGGGCGTGATCGTGCACGGCCACGTGCCCGACATCGCGCCGTACATGGACGGTTGCCGCATCGCCGTGGCACCGCTGCGCTACGGCGCCGGGGTGAAGGGCAAGATCAACCTGAGCATGGCCCACGGCCAGCCGGTGGTCGCCACGGCCATCGCCGCGGAGGGCATGTCCCTGCGCGACGGGCACGACGTGCTGCTGGCCGACGACGCCGCGGGCTTCGCCGATGCGGTCGTGCGCCTGTACGGCGATGCCACGCTGTGGATGGCGCTGAGCCTGCACGGCCACGAGAACATCGCGCGGCACTTCTCGATGGACGCGGCGCGCGGTGCGATCCGGCGGATCTTCTTCGATGCCGGCGAGCGCGGCGCGGATGGCGATGCAGACCGCGGCGCGGACAACCACGCGGACGCGGGCGCCGCCCCCGGCATGCGCTGAGTGTCGCCGGCGTCAGTCGACGGAGAGCGACGCGCGGCGCAGGCGCTGGTCGAATTCGGCGATGCCGGGCGTGGCCGGGTCGGTCGCGCGCGCGGCCGCCAGCGCCGACTGCGCGGGCGCGAGCTGCCCGCCCGCGAGGCGCTCGTCGCCGATCGCCAGCCAGCGCTGTGCCAGGCGCCGGCGCGCCTGCGCCACCGTCGGCTCGTCGTCGCCAAGCAGGCTGCGCGCCTCCAGGCAATCGGCGGCGCGGCCGAGGTTGTTCGCGCCCAGGCTCTGGTCGAAGCACATGCGCGCCGACGGCAGCAGCCGCGAGACCGCCGCCTGCACCTGGCGGTCGCGCGGCGCCAGCGCCTGCGCGGCACGCAGCTTGTCGTAGGCGCTGTCGCCGGGCGGCGTGAGCAGGTCGCCGCGCGCTTCCGCCGCGCTGGCCTGCTGCAGCAGGCGCGCCACGCGCTGCGTGGTCGGTCCACCGGCCTGCACGGCCTGCCGCTGCGCGTGGTCGCGCCGGATGCGGTCGACCTTCGACTGCGCCGCCAGGACCACGGCCGCCTCCGGCGACAGCGCGCGCGCCTGCGCCAGGGCGGCGTCGGCCTCGGCGAACCGATAGTCGGCGGCCAGGCGCTCGGCACGATGCGCATGCACATCGGCCGCGCGCTGCAGTCCGCGGCGCGACGCCTCGTCGCCGGCGTCGTAACGCAGCAGCGCACGCCACGCCGCGACCGCGGGCTCGAGCCTGCCGCGCGCAAGGTCGGCCTCGGCTCGCCGGCGGACGGCGTCCAGTTCCTCGGTGAAACGCGCCTGCGTGTCGGGCAGGTCGACGTGGCCGGCGTCGTAGCGGCGCACGGTGGCGATCGCCGCCGCGGCCGCGGGGATGTCGCCGCCACGCAGTTGCGCGCGCGCCTGTTCCAGCAGCGCGCTCAGCGCGTCCTCGCGCCCGCGCAGCGCGTCGGCCCGGTCGGGCTGCAGCGACAGCACGCGCGCGTACAGCGGTAGCGCCGCGTCGTCCCCGCCCTCCAGTCGTCCGGCCGCGGCGGCCTGCGCGGCGCGGGCGACCAGTGCGTCGAGGCCGGCGTGCGAGGCCTCGCGGCCACGCAGCTGCGCGGCGACGGCCTCGGTCTGTTCGCGCGGTGCGGACAGCGTGCGCGCCAGCCCCAGCGCCTGGTGCGCGTCATCGAAGCGTTGGGCATCCGCCGCCTCGCGCGCCCGCTGCAGGGCCGCCTCCGCGACCCGGGCCAGCCCCGCGCGCGACTCGCCTCGGTCGGGATCGACCGCCAGCGCCGCTTCGTACAGTTCGCGCGCGCCGCTGCCGTCGGCCGCGGTGAGATGGCCGCGCGCCAGCGCCGCATCGGCCTCGCCCAGCAGGCGCTGCACCCGCGTCTGCGGCCACAGCCGCTCGGCCAGCGGCTCGCGCAGCGCCACCAGCGCGACGACCGCCGCCAGCACGACGGCCGCCGCCAGCCACCAGCCCGGCCGCGGGCGCATGGTTGCGGCGACCGGCGGCCTGCGCGATGCGCGCAGGTCGAGGCCGGCGACGTCGCCGATCACGGGCTCGCGACGCCCGCCGGGCGGGCCTTGGTCGAGTCCGGGAGCACGGTCGCGGGCCATTCGCCGGAGCATACGGCCCGCGCCTGAACGCGGCCGTGAACCCCTCCACGACCACGGCTACTGCCGGCGCGCCTGCTCCACGCCCGGCAGGCTGTCGAGCTTGCCCATCAGCCGCGAGAGCTGGTCGTAGCCGCCGACCCGCAGCTGCAGGCGCAGGCGCACGCGGCCCTGGCGGCCGGCATCGCTGTGGATCGACAGCACGTGGGCTTCCTCCTGCGCGATCAGGTTGCTGACGTCGCGCAGCAGGTGGCGGCGGTCGACGGCATCGACCACCACGGTCGCGTCGTGCACGCCGTCCTGGCGGCCCCAGGCCACCGGCAGCACCCGCTGCGGCTGCGCCGAGGCCAGGCGCAGGAACGCCGGGCAGTCGGCGCGATGCACGCTGACCCCGCGCGTGCGCGTGAGGTAGCCGGACACCGCCTCGCCCGGCAGCGGCTGGCAGCAGCGGGCGACCTGCACCAGCAGGTTGCCGACGCCGCCCACGGTGAACCCGGTCTTCGCCGCCTTCGGCGCGCGCCGCGCCATCGGAATCGCCGGCAGGGCTTCGTCGTCGGGCCTGGCCAGCGCGCGTTCGTGTTCCTGCAGGGCACGGCCGACCTGGTGCGGACCGACGTCGCCCAGCGCCACCAGCACCAGCAGCTCGTCGACGCCGGCCACGTTGAAGCGCGACAGCACCGGCGGCAGTTCGGCATTGAGCAGGCCCATGCGCCGCAGCTCGCGGTCGAGCAGTTCGCGCCCGGCCTGCAGGTTGCGCTCGCGGTCGAGCTTGTGGAACCAGCTGCGCACCTTTTCGCGCGAACGCGGGCTGGCGAGGAAGCCGTTCGCGGCCACCAGCCAGTCGCGCCGCGGCTCGGCCGTCTTCGCGGTGAGGATCTCGACGCGGTCGCCGCTGCGCAGCTTGTGGTCGAGCGGCACGATGCGTCCGTCCACCTTCGCGCCGCGGCAGCGATGCCCGACCATCGTGTGCACGTGGTAGGCGAAATCGAGCGGCGTCGCGCCGCGCGGCAGGTCGATCACCTCGCCGGCCGGCGTCAGCGCGTAGACCCGGTCCTCCAGCAGCTCGGTGTCGAATCCGCGCGCGAGCGCGGCGTCGCCCTCGGCGCCCTCGGCGCTGGCGTCCAGCAGCCGGCGCATCCACTCGATCTTGCGGTCGAGCGCGGCGTTGCCGGCGGACGAACGCTGCGAGCCACCGCTCTCCTTGTAGCGCCAGTGCGCGGCGACGCCGCGTTCGGCCTGGTCGTGCATCTCGCGGGTACGGATCTGCACTTCCAGGGTCTTGCCCTCCGGGCCGACCACCGCGGTGTGCAGCGATCGGTAGTCGTTGTGCTTGGGACGCGCGATGTAGTCGTCGAACTCGCCGGGCACCGGCACCCACAGCGCGTGCACCACGCCCAACACCGCGTAGCAGGCCGGGATGTCGTCGACCAGCACGCGCACCGCACGCAGGTCGTACAGCTCGCCGATCGGCACGTCCTTCTTCCGCATCTTCTTCCAGATGCTGTAGATGTGCTTGGGGCGGCCTGCGACGTCGGCGGACAGGCCCTGCGCGCGCAGGGCCTCGCCCAACTGGGACTTCACCTGCTCGATGAAGCGCTCGCGGCCGGCGCGCTTGTCGTCGAGCAGGGCCGCGATGCGGCGGTAGGTGTCCGGCTCGAGGTAGCGGAAGGCCAGGTCCTCGAGCTCCCACTTGAGCTGCCAGATGCCGAGCCGGTTGGCCAGCGGCGCGTGGATGTCGCGGGTGAGTCGGGCCAGCGCCGCGCGCGCGTCGCCGGGCAGGCGGGCGGCATGGCGCATCGTGGCCAGCTGCCGCGCCAGCAGGATCGGCACCACGCGCAGGTCGCGCACGATCGCCAGCAGCAGCCTGCGCAGGCCTTCGGGGTTGCCGGTCCCGCCGCTTTCGGCATGCAGGGTCCACACCTTCGTCGCCGCGCGCTGGCCTTCGAGCAGGGCCGCGATCCCGGCGTGGGCGCGCGGCAGCGACGCCTCGACCCGTTCGGCGAGCTGCGGCAGGTCGAACAGCAGCGCGGCACCGACCACGTCGCCATCGGCATCGAGCATCGCCAGCGCCTCCAGCGTGTCGCGGGTGACCTCGGCCGCGGCCGGCGCCGTCGCCTCCGCCGGCAGCGCGGCAGCCGCCTCGCGCATGGCCTCGCGCAGCGCCGGCGCGACCGCCCTGGCGGCAGTCGCGGCGAACCAGGCATCGAGGCCGGGGGCGGCGGCGTCGGTCACGCGCGTCATCATGGGGAGGGAAGCCCTACACTATCCGCGTCCCGACCCGAGGAACAGGGGTGAGCGTACCTCGGATCGAGCCCATCGATCGGGGACCGGCGACGCAACGCTGTGATTCACCTGCCTGCGTCGTCTGATACGCGCGCAATCGCGACATCGCTGATTTATCTGGAGAAATGTTCGTGAATCTTCGCCTCTTTTTCACAACCATCTTCCTGCTCCTGTGCGCTCCTTTCGCAAAGGCGCAATCAATGCAATCGGACTACCGGCTGATCGAGCAAAGATTGAGCGTGGAGCAGATGCGGTCTACGGGACTGGACAAGCTGAGCAAAGCGCAGCTCGAACTGTTGAACCGCCTGCTAAGTGAGGAGCATGTTGCCCAGACCGCCGCCATCCGACAGGAGGTTGAGGCCAAGGCCGAACAAGAGCGATCGTCCACACCTCGGATTGACCGCGAGCCCATCGTCAGCAAGCTTGTCGGCGAGTTCAGAGGGTGGACCGTGGGCACCCAATTCCAGCTGGAGAATGGCCAACGTTGGCGCGTCACCGGCACCACCGATTACTACGTACGCAAGGTCAATGCTTCGATGGCTCCAGCCGCTGTCGTCATGCCAGGCATGGTTGGCGGCTGGTACCTGAAGGTGGAGGGACACTCTCCGACGGTCAAAGTGCAACAAATCAGGTAGGCGAATTTCGTGTCCGCCGTTCCGCCGTCCCTCGGGCCTCTACCGAAAAGGGGCGATCCCTCGCCCCGAAGCCACGCACGAACGACTGGCGGCTGGATGTTCCTGACCGCTTAACCGCTGTCGATGCCGCGAAGCTGATGGGACACCGAGCGTCCCGGTGCCGGCCCCGCCCGTCATTCCGGCCACGAAAGCCCTACACTATTTGCATCGCGTCCCGACCCGAGGAACAGCCATGCGCATGATCCATACCTTCCTGCTCGCGTCGCTGCTGGCTCTGCCTGCAGCCGGCTTCGCACAGGACGCCCCGCCGATCGAACAGGCGATGAGTGCGCAGGAATTCAAGGCCGCGGGACTGGACAAGCTGAGCCGCGAGGAACTGGCCCGCCTCAACGCGTGGCTCGATCGCCGTGTCGCCGAGCAGTCGAGCGCGGCCGTCGCCGCGGCCGCCGACCAGGCGCGCGAGGAAGGCCGGCAGGACGTGATCGAGAAGAACCGCGGCTTCTTCCATTTCGGCAAGGCCGAGCCGATCGAATCGGTCCTGCCGGGCGAATTCCGCGGCTTCGCGCGCCATCGCGTGTACGTGCTCGAGAACGGACAGGAGTGGAAGCAGGTCGACGAGGCCTCGCTCGCCGGCGCCCGGCGGACCAATCCGAAGGTGCGGATCAAGCCCAGCGTGATGGGCAACGCGTGGTACCTGCAGGTCGAGGGCTACAACACCAGCGCCAAGGTCGAGCGGATCAAGTAGCCGCGCGTCGCATCACGCGCGACGGCCGCCGGCCCCGGCGTCAGCCGTCGCGCAGCGCCGCCAGCCGCGCCGCGAGTTTCTTCGGCGAAACGCCGCCCTTCGCGCCAAGCTCCTGCGCGAAGAGCGACACGCGCAGCTCTTCCAGGTCCCAGCGCAGCGCCTGCCAGTCGGGGTCCGTGGCCACGCCGGAGGCAGTCGCCCCTTCCAGCGCATCGGCGAACGGCTTGAGGTCGAGCATGCGCTGCTGGTCGCGCGCCGGGTCGCGCAGCGCGCGTTCCGCACGCAGGGCGAGCCCCTTCAGGTAACGCGGGTATTCGGCCAGGGCCACGGCCGGGGTGTCGCGCAGGAAACCCGGCGCCGCCAGCGAGGCAAGCTGCGCGCGCATGTCGTCGAGGTTGGCCTTCGCCCAGCCGACGAGGTCCGATTCCAGGCGCGCGCGCACCTCGGCGATCCGCGCGAGGATCGCCTCGGCCTGTTCCAGCCGCCGCATCGCCTCGCCGAACAGCGCCCGCCCGGCGGCATCGCGCCGCGCCGCGAACGCCGTCGCGTCACGGATCGTCTCCAGCCCATCGGCCAGCAGCGCCGCCAGCGCGCCGTCGACCAGATCGTCGCGCAGGCGGTCGCCGCTGCCGCGCGCGTCGCGCGTCGCGCCTCCGGCGGATTCGATCGCCGCGTACAGCAGGGCCGTCTTTGGAGGCACCGGCAATTGCTTGCGCGCCTGCTTCACCTTGTCCTGCAGGGCGATCCACAGCAATCGCCGCACGCCGCCCGGATGGAGCCCCCGGGCCAGGGCACGATCCGCATGCACCGCCAGCGACGCGCTGTCGCCGTCGTCGCGCAGCGCCGGATAGGCCGGGACGCCGGCGGCGCCGGGCACCGAGTCGGGGATCGGGTCGACCGGGAATTCGCGCAACCCGGCCCGCGCCATCCCCTCCGCGGCGTGTGCGGCGAACGCACGGGCCGCGCGCTCGCCGAACTGCACGCGCAGCGCGTCAAGGTCGCGCGACTCGGCCAGCACCCGGCGTCCATCGTGATCCAGCAGGCGCAGGTTCGCGCGCAGGTGCGGGTCGAGCGTGGCCTCTTCGAAATCGACGCCTGACACTTCGGCACCGGTCAGCCGCTTGAGGAAGCGCGCCAGCGCGCCGGCGAAGGCATCCGGCTCGGACGCGCCGTGCGCGTCTGCGAATGCCCTGGCGAAGTCGGGGGCGGGCACGAAGTTGCGACGCAGCGCCTTCGGCAGGCCCTTGATCAGGCCTGCGGCCTTGTCCGCGACCAGCCCCGGCGCCAGCCAGGACAGGCGCACCGGATCCAGCGCATTGAGCAGGTGCAGCGGGACTGCGATGGTCATGCCGTCATCCGCCGCGCCAGGCTCGAAGCGATACGACACCGCCAGCCGCACGTCGCCCAGCGCGATGAAGGCCGGGAACCGCGCGGCATCGGTGCGGTCGCCGACCAGCAGGTCGTCGCGCGACCAGGCCATCGCGCGCTTCCCCTCGGCGGGCAGCTTCGCGTACCAGGCATCCAGCGAACGCGCATCGACGATCTCGGCCGGGATGCGGTCGGCGTACCACTGCGCCATCCAGTCCTCGTCGACCACCAGGCCGGCCTTGCGCTGCTTGGCTTCCTCCTCGCGCGCCGCATCCAGCGCCTGCAGGTTTCGGGAGAGGAACGCCGCGCGCAGGTTGATCTCGCCCGCCACCAGGCCATCGCGCAGGAACAGCGCGCGCGCTTCCTGCGGATACAGGCGGCCGTAGTCGACCGGCTTCTTCGGCGCCAGCACCAGGCCGAACAGGCTCACCTGTTCGCTGCCGAGCACCCGCCCCTGCGCGAGCGACCAGCGCGGATCGTGGTGGCGACGCGACAGCAGGTGCGGCAACTCGGCGATGACCCAGTCCGGTTCGATCGCGGCATTGGTCAGCGACCACACGCGCTCGGTCTCGAGCAGGGTCGCCGACAGCACCCACGGCGGCGGCTTCTTCGCCAGCGTTGAACCCGGGAAGAGCTGGAACTTGCGCCCACGCGGCCCGTCGTACTGGCCGCGTTCGGTGCGCTGGCCCAGCTGCGTCGGCAGGCCGGCGATGAGTGCGCGATGCAGGCGCGCGTATTGCTTCGCGCCCTCTTCGGCTTGCGGCTGAAGAGGCGCGACGGCGTGGATGTCGACGGGAGCGGCTTCCGGGCTTCGCGCGCCCCCCTCCGCCTTCGGCACCTTCCCCCGCATGCGGGGGAAGGACGCGCCGGGGGGCTCCGGCCAGAGCGCTTCGCACTGCAGCTTCAGCTGCCGGTGCAGTTCGCGCCACTCGCGCATGCGCAGGAAGCCGAGGAAGTGCCTTTCGCACCATTTGCGCAACTGCGACTGGGTCATGTCCTCGTGCGCCGCGCGATACGCCTGCCACAGCCTGACGATGCCCACGAACTCCGATTTCGGATCGGCGAACAGCGCATGCGCGTTGTCCGCGGCGGCACGCTGGTCGGCGGGTCGCTCGCGCGGGTCCTGGATGCCGAGGAACGAGGCGATCGCCAGCATGTCGTGCAGGCAGCCGTGGCGCTGCGCCGCGACCAGCATCCGCGCCAGCTTCACGTCCACCGGCAACCGGGCCATCGTGCGGCCGATGTCGGTGAGCTTGCGGTGCGCATCCACCGCACCGAGTTCGGACAGCTGCTGCCAGCCATCGGCGACCGCACGCGGATCGGGTGGCTCCACGAACGGGAACGATTCGATCTCGCCCAGCCCCAGCGACAGCATGCGCAGGATCACGCCGGCCAGGGCCGCGCGGCGGATCTCGGGATCGGTGTACTGCGGCCGCGACAGGAAGTCCGCTTCGGAATACAGTCGCAGGCAGGTGCCCGGCGCGATGCGCCCGCAACGACCCTTGCGCTGGTCGGCGCTGGCCTGCGACACCGGCTCGATGTGCAAGCGGTCGAGTTTCTGCCGCGGGCTGTAGCGTTTCACGCGCGCCAGCCCGGGATCGACCACGTAATGGATGCGCGGCACCGTCAGCGAGGTCTCGGCAACGTTGGTCGCCAGCACGATCCTGCGCTGCGGCCCCGGGTTGAACACGCGGTCCTGGTCCTTCGCCGACAGGCGCGCGTACAGCGGCACCACCTCGGTGTGGCGGTACTTGCGGCGTTCCAGCGCGAGGTGCGCGTCGCGGATCTCGCGCTCGCCCGGCAGGAACACCAGGGTGTCGCCCGTGGCGCGCCCGTGGCTACTCCGGTCGGACATGATCTCGTCGCAGGCCGCAACGATGCCCTCCAGCACGCTGCGCTGCGCGGCGTCTTCACCCTCGCCCTCCAGCGGGCGCCAGCGCACGTCGACCGGGTAGCCGCGTCCTTCCACGCTGACCACCGGCGCGCCGTCGAAGTGCCTGGAGAAGCGCTCGGTATCGATCGTCGCCGAGGTCACGACCAGCTTCAGGTCGGGTCGCTTGCGCAGCAGCTGCTTGAGGTAGCCCAGCAGGAAGTCGATGTTGAGGCTGCGCTCGTGCGCTTCGTCGACGATGATGGTGTCGTAGCGCGACAGCCAGCGGTCGGACGCGATCTCGGCCAGCAGAATGCCATCGGTCATGAACTTGACCGCGGTGTCGTCGGAGACGTTGTCGTTGAAGCGGACCTGGTAGCCGACCACGCCGCCCAGCGGCACCTGCAGTTCCTCGGCCACGCGCCGCGCGACCGCGCGCGCGGCGATGCGCCGTGGCTGGGTGCAGCCGATCATGCCCGCCGCGCCCCGCCCCGCCTGCAGGCACAGCTTGGGCAGCTGCGTGGTCTTGCCCGAACCGGTCTCGCCTGCGACCACCACCACCGGGTGGCGGCGGACCAGCTCGACGATGCGCTCGGCCTGCGCCGCGATCGGCAGGCCGATGGCCACCGGCGCGTCGGGCAGGCGCGCGGCGCGGGCTTCGCGCGCGGCGACCGACGCTTGCAGCGCCTCGGCGAACGCGGCCTGCGCCTGAACGTCTTCCGGCTTCGCGTTCCAGCGCGACCACAGGCCGGACAGGCGGCCACGGTCGCGCGACGACGCCGCGTCGATCGCGCGCCGCGCCTGCTTCAACCCCGCCGTGACCGCGGCCCGTCTAGAATCCATCGCCTGCCTTGCCATCGCGCATTCGCGCCACAATTCCCACCTGCAACCGGCGTATTGTCGCCAAAACCACCCGAACGGAGACCCCCATGGCCAAGACCCGCGCCAGCAAGCCCGCGAAATCCGCGAAATCCACCAAGCCCGCGAAGCGCGCCACCCCGGTGGTGCCGGCCGCATCGCCGGCGCCGGACGCCGGCCCCGCGATCGACATCGGCATTTCGGGCAAGGACCGCAAGCACATCGCGAAGGAGCTGTCGAAGGTGCTGGCCGACAGCTTCACGCTGTACCTGAAGACCCACAATTTCCACTGGAACGTCACCGGCCCGATGTTCAACTCGCTGCACGTGATGTTCGAGACCCAGTACACCGAACAGTGGGGCGCCCTGGACGAGATCGCCGAACGCATCCGCGCGTTGGGGTTCAACGCGCCGGGGTCGTACGGCGAGTTCACGCGGCTGTCATCGATCGCGGAAGAGGCCGGCGCCACCGACACCGCGGACTGGCGCGAGATGGTCCGCCAGCTGGTCGCCGGCAACGAGGCCGTGTGCCGGACCGCGCGCAAGGCGCTGGACGTCGCCGACGATGCCGACGACGAGCCGACCGAGGACCTGCTGATCCAGCGCCTGCAGACGCACGAGAAGTACGCGTGGATGCTGCGTTCGCTGTTGCAGTGAGCGGCGAAGCGTGAGGCGAGGCGGCGTCCGGCCATGCCGGGCGCCGCAGCGGATGCGCCGAGGGGGAATCCTCAGTTCACCGAGCAGCCGATCTGGAAGGTCAGTGAACTCGCGGCCGGCAGCGTCGGCAGGGCCACGCCGCCGCCCTGCAGGCCGCCGATCGTGGCCGCGGGACAGGCCGCGCCACCGGTCGCCCCGCTGCAGGTGACCGTGGTGCAGGTCATGCCCGCGGGCGCCGGATCGCGCAGGATCGCCCCGTTCGCCGGCGCCGGCCCCGCGTTGGAGACGACCACGGTGTAGGTGGTGGTGCCGCCGCCGATCACCGCGCTGGCGCCATTGTCCTTGGTGATCGACAGGTCCGCTTCCGGCAGGCTGTTGGCGATCGTGCAGCTGATGTCGTCACCGGCGGCCGGGCTGAATTCCGGCCACTGGCGCGTGGCACCCACCGTGGCCCCCGCGCCCGACGGCAGCACCGTGGTCGATCCGGCGTTGGCGTTGGTGCAGGTCATCTGCACGAGGTAGGCGTCCGGCGCGGTGTCGGCGCCGGTGCCGTTGGCCTTGATCGTCTCGGCGAACTGCAGGGTGTTGCCGGCGGGCAGCACCTGCAGCCCGGTGCTGGCCGTGGCCGGCAGGCCGCTGCCGCTGGTGGTGGCGGACTGCGCCAGGATGCCGCCGGAGAACAGCCGCACCTGCGCCTGGTCGGTGGCGTTCGCGCGCGCGTCGAGCCGCTTGTTCAAGGTGACCCACACCGGCGTCGGCGTGTTCTGGCAGGCGCTGTCGCCGAAGGTGGCCGCTGGCGACTGCAGGGTCGCGGTCACGCTGTTGTGCAGGCCGCTGCCGGCGCTGGAGGGCACCGAGCAGGTGTCGTTGGCGCTGCTGCCGCCCCGGTTCACCTGGATGCGCACGGTCAGCGCGTAGGTGTCGCTCTGGCCCGCTGGCAGGCTGCGGTTGCCGGTGGTCAGCGCCCAGGGACCGCTGCCGCTGAACGTACGGCTGGCGGCGCCGCCGCCGCTGCCGCCACCGCTGCGCGTCGAACCTGCCGACACGATGCTCGCATCGGCGTCCAGGCCGGGCGTGTCGGACAGGGTGTAGCTGGCCGACTGGCCCGAGGGATTGGCCACCACGATCGTGTAGACCACGTCGAACTGCGTGGGCTGGCCCGCGACGGCGACCGGCGCGGCCGCGTTCTTGACCACGCTGATCCGCGCGTCGTCGTCGACGATGGTGTAGGTCCAGGTGGTCTGCGCGCTGCCGCCGCAGGTGGAGTTGGAGGCCAGGCGATAGGCCGGGGTCGCACCGGCCGGCGCGGGCAACTGCAGCTCGATTGTTTCGTTGGGCTCGCCGATCGTGTCGTTGACGATGGTGATCGGCAGCGGGAACAGGCTTGCGCTGGACACGCCGTCGTAGTTGCCGGCGGGCACGCTGATGGTCAAGGTGGTGCTGTTGCCGGGCGTGGTGTAGTCGGCGCCGATGGTCGCGGTACCGCCGGTGATCCGCGCGGTGATGGTGAAGGCGGTGTACACGGTGCCGTTGACCCGCACCGTGGGCACGTTCTGGGTGGCGCTCTCGGGCGTGGAGCTGCTGGGCGCGATGAATTCGACGAACGGCGCCAGTTCGATCTGGATGTCGTCGAGCAGGTTGCCCGAAGTGCTGCCGCCGATGGCCTCGAAGCCAAGGTTGGTCACGCCGGTGGCGCCGGCATAGTTGAAGCTGCCGCGGTAGTCCACCCAGCTGGTGTTGCCGGCGACGTTGACCGGCGTCTGCGCCGTGCCCTGGGAGACCACCGGCGCCAGGAATGCGCCGGTATTGGTGGTGCCCACGCGCACCACGGTGTTGCTGGCACCCACCCGCAGTTCCATCTGGTCGTGCACGGTGGCGCTGCCGCGTCCGCGGTGGCTGAAGCGCCAGTTCACCGGCTCTCCCGCAACGAGGCAGACGTTCTGGTAGATGCGCGAGGCGACCTCGGCATTGAGCTCGGCGATCTGCACGCCGCTGCGGGCGTTGACCGTGCCGCCGGAGGCGTTGTCGCGCGGCGTGCGCCACAGCTCCAGGATCGGCGCGGTCTGGTTGAACCCGGCCGGCACGACGCAGCCGCCGACGTTCTGGGTGGCGTAGGCCGGATGCGTCGTGTTCCAGCCCGGCACCTGGCTGGCGGCGATGTAGACGCGGCAACCGGGCGTCACCAGCGCCGGATCCTCGAAGCCCAGGTTCACGAACTGGCGCTGTACCTGCGCCTGCGCGACCGGCGCCATCGCCGCGAACAGCAGCGCGGACAGCAGCCAGCGGGAACGGCGCGCCCGCCGGCGGCGAAGGATCGGGAGGTGTGTCGGCCGTCCATGGGCCATCGCGGCCGCCGGGTCCAGGGCGGCACTGCAGTGGGTGGGGGGCATTGCGTGGACGATCCGGACGACAAGGATTCCCCCAACACGCAGGGAACGTGCCAATTCTGTCACAGTCGGTGGTGGCTGGAGTTCACGAAGCCGAGCGACGCACCGGGGTGACGGCCCACCCGACACGATTGACCCTGCGCGTCACCCCGCCGTGCGCGGGCAGGCGTACGCGTCGGCCGAATGCGCCGACCGCGCCGGGGCGCCGCGTATCATGACGCGCTGCGCGGCCCCGCCGGGCATTCCCCACACGGAGCGATTCACCGGCGATGGCGTCAACGGCACAGGCCCTGCTGAAACAGGTGTTCGGACTGGACGGATTCCGCGGCGAACAGGCCGCGATCATCGATTGCGTGGCCGGCGGCGGCGACGCCCTGGTGCTGATGCCCACCGGCGGCGGCAAGTCGCTGTGCTACCAGCTGCCCGCCCTGCTCCGCCCCGGCACCGCGATCGTGGTCTCGCCCCTGATCGCGCTCATGCAGGACCAGGTGGAAGCGTTGCTGCAGCTGGGCGTGCGCGCGGCGGCGCTGAACTCGAGCCTCGATGGCGAACGCGCCGCCGAGGTCGAACGGCAGTTGCTCGGCGGTGCGCTCGACCTGCTTTACGTCGCGCCGGAACGCCTGCTCACGCCGCGCTTCCTGTCACTGCTCGAGCGCATCGACGTCGCCCTGTTCGCGATCGACGAGGCCCACTGCGTGTCGCAATGGGGCCACGATTTCCGCCCCGAGTACCGCCAGCTCACCGTGCTGCACGAGCGCTGGCCACGGGTACCGCGCATCGCGCTCACCGCCACCGCCGACCCGCCGACCCAGCGCGAGATCGCCGAACGCCTGCAGCTCGAGGACGCCACGCGCTTCGTCAGCTCCTTCGACCGGCCCAACATCCGCTACACGGTGGTCGAGAAGGACAACCCGCGCCAGCAGTTGCTCGCGTTCCTGCAGGACCATCGCGGCGAAGCCGGCATCGTCTACTGCCTGTCGCGGCGCAAGGTGGAGGAGACCGCGGCGATGCTGCGTGCCGAGGGCATCGACGCCCTGCCCTACCATGCCGGCCTTGATGCCGAGGTACGCGCCACCCACCAGCGCCGGTTCCTGCGCGAGGACGGCCTGGTGATGACCGCCACGATCGCCTTCGGCATGGGCATCGACAAGCCCGACGTGCGCTTCGTCGCCCACCTCGACCTGCCCAAGTCGATCGAAGGCTACTACCAGGAAACCGGACGCGCCGGCCGCGACGGCGACCCGGCCGATGCCTGGATGTGCCACGGCCTGGGCGACCTGGTGCTGCTGCGGCAGATGATCGCGCAGTCGGACTCGGGCGAGGAACGCAAGCGGCTCGAGCAGCGCAAGCTCGATGCACTGGTCGGCTACTGCGAGACCCTGCAGTGCCGGCGGCAGGTGCTGCTGGGCAGTTTCGGCCAGGCGCATGACGGCCGCTGCGGCCACTGCGACAACTGCCTGCAGCCGCCCGAGCCCTGGGATGCCACCGATGCCGCGCGCAAGCTGATGAGCTGC
>JAIUOJ010000054.1 GCA_020161335.1 Pseudomonadota bacterium | reverse complement strand
TGCTGTCACCCACCGCGCTGTGGTGGTCCGGGCCGATGGCACCGGACGACGTCGAAGCCTCCGCGCAGCGCAGGCTCGGCGCGCCGCCGCGCTGGCGCGCGCCGCGCGAACACCTGCTGGCCAGCCGCGCCGACCTGCTGCGCGACGCCTGGCGCGCTGCCTTGCCTCCGGCCGACGCGGGCTGGGGCACGCCGGTCCTGCGCCTGGAAGTGGACCGCGTGGAGGATGCGGAACGGCTCGCGGCGCTCGTCGGCGCCGGCCCCTACCTGATCGTGCCATCGGTCGCGGCGCGCCACGACGCGCCGTTCGCCTGGCGCTGGCCGATGCGGATCGGCGTCGCCGCGGGGCCGCTCGGCACGCGCTGGCGCGATGCACTGCGGCAGTCGCCGTTCGCGTCGCTGTACGAGGTCAGCGTGGTGGACGCCACCACCGATGCGCCGCTGGACATCGTCTTCGTCGACGCGGCGGTGCCTGGCGCCGCGTTCGAAGCGACCTGCGTGGTCATGCTGGGCGAAGACGCCTCCCCGGCGGATCGACTGCTGCAGGGCCTGGCCGAACAGCCGCAGGCGGCGATCGTGATCGGCGCGGCCTCGTCCGATCCCGACTGGTTCCACCACGCCATCCGCGAGATGGCGCACGACCAGCCGATCGACGTCGCCCTGCGGATCGCTTCGCATGCGTCCCTCATCGCCGGCGACGTGGACCTGCTGCCGCTGACCGCGGTCCGCCAGTGGAGCCTTGAACTGGCGCAGCAACTCCATGGACAGCCCGGCGACGATGCCGGGGACGCGGCCTCCGCCGAAGACCGGCTGCGCGCGATCGCCCTGCAGGAGCGGTTCGACAGCGAACACCAGGGCGCCAATCGCTCGGCCGCGGAGGTCCGGTCGCTGGAGGGCGCGGGCTACGACACCGTGCTGCGAATCCGCAGGCATCTGTCGGGCGCGCTGCCGGACACCGCACCGGCCGAAACACCCCTGCCACCGCCGCCGGCGCCGGCACCGGCGACCGGCGCCGAACCCGCCGCGCGCGACACCCCGCAGGCGCCGCCGCCACGACGCCTGATGGCGGATGCGTGGCTCAAGGGCAAGCTGCGACGCAAGGCGCTGTTGCCGGAGCGCGAACACGAGCTGCGCGTGCGCATCGGCATCCCGGCCGGCAATGACACCGCCGCGCAGGTGGCGTTCCCCGACCACGACCTGCCCGCCGATGCCAGCGTGGAACTCATGGTCGACGTCACCAGCGAAGCGCTTGGCCTGCGCGAGCGGCGGCCGATCGTGCTGTCCACCGCGGATCGCGCCGCACCCAGCACCATCGCGCTGGTCCGGTTCCGCACCCCGGGCGAGCGCAGCGTGGTCGACCTCAAGCTCCTGGTCACGCACCGCGAGCGACCGCTGCAGGAAGCGCATTACGTCGCGCCGGTCCGCGCGCGTGCCGTCGCCGGCGACGCGCCTACGCTGACGGCGGTGGCGCTGTCGAGCGCACCCGAGCCCCGCGCGGATGCCACGCCGGCGCAGCTGTCGCTCGAGGTCAACGGCGCCAACCTGCAGCGGTCCGGCACGCGCGACGCGGTCAACCTGCCGCAGATCCAGGACCTGCTCGACGGTATCGAGCAGCGCGCCTCGCGCGTGCTCGCCAGCGACGACGCGCCCGCATCGCTCGACGATCCCGCGGCGGTCGCGCTGCTGGTGCAGCTGGCCCGGCTGGGGGCGAAGCTCAAGGCCTACCTCGATCCGCTGCGGATCGACGACGCCGGCACGGTCTCGCTGCTGGTCGACGCGACCACGGCCATCCTGCCGCTGGAACTGGCCTACGACGCGCCGGCGCCTGCCGCAGGGGCCACGCTGTGCGAACACCGTGCCGGCGGCAGGATGGCCGGCCGGCCCGAGGCCTGCGCCGACGCCGGCCGCCAGGTGGTGTGCCCGTATGCGTTCTGGGGCCAGCGGCGCGTCATCGCGCGCACCTTGCGCCTGCGCCGCGCGCCGGCCGCACGCGCCGCCCCGGTACCGCTGGACCTGCGCCCGGTCCTCTACGCCGCGGTCAAGCGCGCGGACGCGGACGCGCCGGCGAACCGCAAGCCCTCGCAACTGCTGGAGAAGGCGCTGAAGGGCATCGTGGGTGCGTCCGGGCTGGCGCGCGTGGACGACTGGGACGACTGGAAGGCGCAGGTGCGCACGCGCAATCCGCAGTTGCTGGTGCTGCTCGGCCACACCGAGAACGTCGACGGCGAGACCGGCCTGGAAATCGGCAAGGGTGCGTGGCTGTACGACCCGGACATCGACGCCGGCTACCTGCGCGACGCCGCGTCCCCGCCGCCGCTGGTGGTGCTGCTGGCCTGTTCGACCGGCGTGCCGCGCAACGTCTTCGGCGGCCTGCCCGCCGCGTTCGCCGGCAACGGTGCGGCCGCAGTGGTGGCCACGCTGACCAAGCTCACCGGCCCGCACGGCGCGCAGGCCGCCGGCGCGGTGGTGCAGGCGCTGTTCGACGGCGCCAGTGGCCACGACCGGCTCGGCGCGGCGATGACCGCGGCCCGGCGACGCCTGGTCGACGATGGCCTGCTCGTCGGCCTGCTGCTGGTCTCGCACGGCGAGATCGACCTGCCCCTGGCCCACTGAAGGAGCGACCCACATGCTGGCGATCGAGATGCTGCAGGGCGGGCACGGCGATGCCCTGGTGGTGGAGTACGGCAAGGGCAACCGCGTGCGCCGGCTGCTGGTCGACGCCGGCACCGCGCATGCCTACGACGCCGTGCGCAAGCGCCTGCTGGCGCGGCGCGACGCCAGGTACGACGCCTTCGTGATCACCCATGTCGACGAAGACCACATCGGCGGCGCGGTGAAGCTGCTGCAGGATCCCGACCTGCGGCACCGCATCGACCACGTCTGGTTCAACGGCTACGCGCACTGCAAGCAGGGCGGCAACGTGCTGGGGCCGCTCGATGGCGAGCGCCTGACGCAGGCGATCACGACCGGCGGCTACACCTGGAACGCACCGTTCGCGAAGCCCGTGTCGCCGAAGGTGGGCGGCCCGGTGGTGGTGCCCGCGACGGGCGACCTGCCCAGCTTCGCACTCGAAGGCGGTGCCACGCTGACCCTGCTCTCGCCCACCGGTCCCAAGCTGCGGCGCATGGCCACCGAGTGGGAAAACGTCGTCGTCGACGCGGGACTGGTGCCGGGCAAGGGCACCGACCTGGAGGCACGCGCGCCGAAATCCTGGGACAAGCCGGTCAAGGCCCTGCCCGACGTACTGTCGCCGACGCAGCTGTCCCGCCTCGCCGCCGCGACCGCCGTGGACGGTTCCGCGGCGAACGGCGCCAGCATCGCCTTCATCCTCGAATACGACGGCGCGCGCGCCCTGCTCGCGGCCGATGCGCACCCCACCCCGCTGGTCAGCGGCCTGCGTCGCTACGGCCGGATGAAAGGCGAGGAGCGCGTGCGCATCGACATCTGCAAGCTGCCGCACCACGGCAGCCGCGCCAACGTGACCACCGCGCTGATCGAGGCGATCGACGCCACCTGCTACCTCGTGTCCACCGACGGCAGGACCTTCGGCCATCCCGACGACGCAGCCCTGGCGCGCGTGCTGTGCGCGTCGGCGTCGTCGCCGCGGATCTACTGCAACTACGCGTCGGAACGCACGCGCGGCTGGATCAAGCGCGCCAAGGCCGCCGGCGGCCGCGTCATCGTGCCCGGCGCGCGCGAGACCTCGATGCGGGTGGAAGTGGCCTGACCACCGTGGCCCGCGGCGCGAGGCCCCGCAGCGCCTGGAGCGACGGCCACACGGCCGCGTCCGGCACAATCCATGCTTTCATCTTGATATAGAGATACAATGCCGCCACGCCCGCCAACGCCATCGCGATGATCCCGATCAGCTTCGAGTTCTACCCGCCCAAGACCGACGAGCAGCGCGCCCAGCTCGACCGCACCGTGGACAAGCTGAAGGCGCACGCGCCGGAGTACGTGTCGTGCACCTTCGGCGCGGGCGGCTCGACGCTCAGCTACACCGCCGAGACCGTGCAGCACCTGCTGCAGGCGCACGGCCTGGACGCGGCGCCGCACCTGTCCTGCGTCGGCGGCACGCGCGAGGAAATCGCCGAGCTGCTGGCGCGCTACCGCGACATCGGCTGCAAGCGCATCGTCGCGCTGCGCGGCGACCTGCCCTCGGGCATGGGCCATCCCGGCGACCTGCGCTATGCCTCGGACCTGATCGCCTTCATCCGCAGCGAACACGGTGACCGCTTCCACATCGAGGTCGGCGCCTATCCCGAGACGCATCCTCAGGCCAGCGACGCGCTGGCCGACCTGCGCCACTTCAAGGCCAAGATCGACGCCGGCGCCGACGCCGCGATCACCCAGTACTTCTACAACGCCGACGCCTACTTCCACTTCGTCGACGCCGTGCGCGCGCTCGGCGTGCAGGTGCCGATCGTGCCGGGGATCATGCCGATCTCGAACTTTTCGCAACTGCGCCGGTTCTCGGAACAGTGTGGCGCCGAGATCCCGCGCTGGGTCTCGCGCAAGATGCAGGCGTTCGGCGACGACGCCGAAAGCATCCGCGACTTCGGCGCCGACATCGTCGCGCGCCTGTGCGAGCGCCTGGTCGCGGGCGGCGCGCCGTCGCTGCACTTCTACACGCTCAACCTCGCCAAGCCGACGCAGGCCGTGCTGTCGCGCATGGGCTGAACGCGGGCGCCGGCCCCGCGCCGCGCGCACTTCCCGCGCGCCGGCGCCGACGCTAGTCTGCGTCCATGCTCTGTCGCCGCCATCTGCTCGCGTGCTGCCTGCTGCCGATCATGGCGATCGCCGCGATGGCGGCGTCGCCGGCCTCGGCGCAGATCCGGCGCTGCGCCAGCCCCGAGGGCGGCCACGTCTACACCGATCGTGAATGCGCGGACATCGGCGCCGTCGACCGCGGCGCGCGCGCGGGCGTTGCCGGCGCCACGGGTCGCCTGATCCGGCGCGACTGCAGCCGCAGCGTGCAGGACGTGATCTTCGAGCTGGGCCAGGCGATCGACCACCGCGACGTCAATCGGCTTGCCGGCATCTACCACTGGCCGGGCACCTCCAGCCGCAGTGCGTACGCGATCATGCAGCGGCTCGACGCGATCGTGCAGCGGCCGCTGGTCGACATCACCCCGATCCAGCCACCGGCCCCGGTGGCATCGGCGCCGCCGCCGTCGACGCTGGCCTGGGTGCCGGTGTCCCCCGGCAGTCCCGTACGCACCGTGGCGCCAGCACCTGCCCCGGAACCCGCCGACGCGGACGCCCTGCCGGACGAGGTGCGCGCCGCCGCCGAACGCCGCCAGAACACGCGCCGCGCGCCGGTGGGACTGGCGGTCGACCAGACGGTCCGCGACCGCATCACGCCGCTGCAAACGGTGTTTTCGCTGCGTCGCCACCTCGACTGCTGGTGGGTCAGCCTCTAGGGCCGAGCGACCTTGGCGGGCCATCCCTTCTCCCGTGAAACGGGGGAGGGAACGCCGCAAGTTGTCGATACCGCCTGGGAGCTAGCGCAGCCTGACCAGCCAGCCGTGGCGGTCGGGCACGTGGCCGTACTGGATGTCGGTCAGTTCCTTGCGCAGCGCCATGGTGACCTCGCCCGGCGCGGCGTGGATGTCGCCGATCACGAAGCCGTCGCCCTTCAGTTCGCCGATCGGCGTGACGACCGCGGCGGTCCCGCAGGCGAAGACCTCGGTGATCGCGCCCGACGCCACGCCGTCGCGCCACTCGTCGATGGAGACCTTGCGCTCCTCGACCCGCAGGCCGCGGTCGCGGGCCAGCTGGAGCAGGCTCGACCGGGTGATGCCGTCGAGGATGCTGCCCGACAGCTCCGGGGTGACGAGGCGACCGTCGGCATGCACGAGGAACACGTTCATGCCGCCCAGTTCCTCGATGTACCGGCCCTCGACCGGATCGAGGAACAGCACCTGCGAACACCCGTGTTCGCGGGCCTGCTGCTGCGGCAGCAGCGAGGCGGCGTAGTTGCCGCCGCACTTGGCCGCGCCGGTCCCGCCCTTGGCCGCGCGCGCGTAGTCGCGCGAGAGCCAGATCGACACCGGCGCCACGCCGTTGGCGAAATAGGCGCCGGCCGGGCTGGCGATGACGTGGTAGGACGCCGCCAGCGCCGGACGCACGCCGAGGAAGGCCTCGGTGGCGATCATGAACGGGCGGAAGTAAAGGCTGGTCTCCGGCGCCGACGGCACCCAGCCGTGGTCCACCGCGATGAACTGGCGCAGCGATTCCACGAACTCGGCCACCGGCAGCTGCGGCAGCGCCAGCCGTGCCGCGGAGCGCTGCAGGCGCGCGCCGTTGGCCTGCGGGCGGAAGGTCCAGATCGAGCCGTCGGCATGGCGATACGCCTTGATGCCCTCGAAGATCTCCTGGCCGTAATGCAGCACCGCCGCGGCCGGATCCAGCGACAGCGGGCCGTAGCCGTGCACCCGCGCATCGTGCCAGCCGCGCGCGGCATCCCAGTCGATGGTGACCATGTGGTCGGTCATCTGCTTGCCGAAGCCGAGCTCGCCGGCGAGGATCGCCGCCCGCTGTTCGGCGCTGCGGGCATGGGCGGAGGGCGAGACGCGGTAGGCGAGCGCGGCGGGGGCGGAAGGGGTGTCCATGCGTGGCGATCCTGGGGAAACAACGAGCCCGCGTATTATGCCGGCTGCGCGCGTCGCGTCAGGGCCTGTCCGCGGCGGCGGGCACTTCGCCCGGCGAGAACGACAGCGTCGCCACCACGCCCTGGGTGTCGCCCGGCACCACCCGCACGTTCCAGCCGTACAGCGCGCACAGCCGGCGTACGATCGACAGGCCGATGCCGCCGCCCTGCGAGTGCTCGGCATGGGTGCCGCGATAGCCGCGCTCGAACAGCCGCGCGGCGTCCTCGGCACTGAGTCCGGGGCCGGAATCGATCACCTCGACCGCGTTGTCGCGCAGGCGCACCACCACTTCACCCTGCTGCGTGTACTTCACGGCATTGCCGACGAGGTTGCCGAGCGCGACGGTCACCGCCGATTCCGGCGCGTCCACGACCACCTGCCCGGGTTCACCGACGAGGCGCAGGTCGAGCGCCTTGCCGCCGAGCTGGCTGCGGTGCGCGTCGAGCAACTGCTCGGCGAGGCGCGCGACGTCGGTGGCGCCATGGCCGCGCTCGTTGCGCGACAGCAGCAGCAGCGCGCTGATCAGGTCGGTGCACTGCTGTTCGGCGCGCTGGATGCGCAGCAGCCGCGCCTGGGTCTTCTGGTCCAGGTCGGGCCGCGTCAGCAGCAATTCCGCCGCACCCTTGATCACCGCCAGCGGCGTGCGCAGCTCGTGGCTGACGTCGGCGTTGAACTCGCGGTCGCGCTGCACCACCTCGGTCAGGCGCGTGGCGTAGTCGTCGAGCGCCTTGGCCAGTTCGCCGACCTCGTCGTCGGGGAAGTGCGGCGCCAGCGGGTCAGGCCGCGTGCTGTCGCCGGACTCGCCGATGCGGCGCGCCAGTTCCGACACCGGGCTCATCACGCGCGAGGCGGACCACCAGCCGATGATCAGCGACAGCCCGCAGAACAACGCGACCGCCACGTACAGCCAGGTCCGCAGTTGGGCGGCGCCGCGAGCCGCCTGGCTCGTGTCGTAGGCGAGGAAGAACCAGGCTTCCGGCGTCTTGCGCACCGCCAGCTTGAAGCTGAAAGGCTCGCCGTTCTCGTCGAGGTCGGTGATGTTGTGGTTGCCGTTGGGCAGGCGCGCCCATTCCGGACGTTCCTGCCGTACCCGGTCGAAGCGGTCGGGCGTGTAGAAGAATGCGCGGATCTGCTCCACCGGCACGTCTGGTGCGCGGGTCGGATCCGTATAGAAGCGCCGGGCGTACTCGTCGATGTTGCGGTTCATGACCTCTTCGACGAGCTGGTCCTCGACCCGCTGCCGTGCAAAGTCCGTCAGGAACGCGAACAGCGTCGTCAGCCCGACGCCCAGCAGCACGAATGACAGGATGATGCGGCTGCGCAGCCGACGGCGGTAGCGGCGCCGGGCCGGCTTCCTGCGCGCCGGTTTCCGCGGCTCCGCCTCAGTTGCCGCCATCGGGGGCGGCGATCCGGTAGCCGATGCCGTGGCGGGTCTGGATCAGCGGCACCTCGAACGGCTTGTCGATCACCGCGCGCAGGCCGTGGATGTGCACGCGCAGCGAATCGGAATCCGGCAGTTCCTCGCCCCAGACGCGGGTTTCCAGGTCCTGGCGGGTCACCACCGCGGGCGAGGCCTCCATCAGCGCCTGCAGGATCTTCAGCGCAGTCGGGTTGAGCTGCAGCAGCTTGCCCTGGCGACGCACTTCCAGCGTGTCGAGGTTGTATTCGAGCTCGCCCACGTCCAGCACCCGCGTCTGCACGCCCTTGCCGCGGCGCGACAGCGCGTTCAGGCGCACCTCCACTTCCTGCAGCGCGAACGGCTTGATCAGGTAGTCGTCGGCGCCCGAATCGAAGCCGGCCAGCTTGTTCTCCAGGCTGTCGCGCGCGGTCAGCATCAGCACCGGGGTCTGCTTGCGCGCCTCGTTGCGCAGCTTGCGGCAGACCTCCAGCCCGTCGATGCCCGGCAGGTTGAGGTCGAGCACGATGGCGTCGAAGTCGTGGACCACCGCCAGGTGCAGCCCGGTCACGCCGTCTGCCGCGAAGTCGACGGTATGCCCGCGGTCCTCGAGGTAGTCGCCGAGGTTGGCGGCGATGTCCTGGTTGTCTTCGATGACGAGGATGCGCATGCAGCGGGTTCCGTTGGATCGGGCTTGTTCGACCGCGCGGACCGGATGCGGTTCCGCGGGCACGGGAAGGGGATTCTGTCACACGCGGCGGTCGCCGCTGCGCGGGCGCAGGCGGGGGCGAACGCCGGCCACAAAAGAGCCCAGGCGATGCCATCGCCTGGGCCCAAAGTACTGCCCCGATTACCGTAATCCGTTTGCTAGCCCATGGACAAGGAAACAGGAGAGAGCGCGGAATCCGGTGTCGATACGGTAGCCCCGGCGCGATTAAGCCCTCGTTAAATCGCGGATGAATTATTGGTTAATCGGCGCTCGTCCGCGCCTTCCGCGAGGCTTGTCGGCGCGTGGCGGGTTGGCCGCCAAAGCCGCCTTTGAAACCGCGATTTCGACGATTTTCGCAGCAATATCGACGCCAGTGGCCTCCTCGATCCCCTCCAGTCCAGGCGAGGCGTTGACCTCCAGCACCAGCGGCCCGCGCCGCGAGCGGATCAGGTCCACCCCGGCCACCCCCAGCCCGACCGCCTGCGCCGCGCGGACCGCCACCGCGCGCTCGTCGGCGCTGGGCTCGATCGCGACCGCAGTCCCGCCCCGGTGCAGGTTGGAGCGGAAGTCGCCGGCCGGCGCCTGGCGCCGCATCGCCGCCACCACCTGGTCGCCGACCACGAAGCAGCGCAGGTCCGCGCCCTCGGCCTCGGCCACGAACTCCTGCACCAGGAAGTTGGCGTACAGCCCGCGCAGCGCCTCGACCACGCCACGCGAGGCCGACGGCTTCTCGGTGAGCATCACCCCGGCGCCCTGGGTGCCCTCGTTGAGCTTGATCACGTGTGGCGGCGGACCGAGCAGCGCCAGCAGGTCGGCGGTGTCGTCCGGGTTGTCGCCGAACACCGTCGTCGGCAGGCCGATGCCCTGCGCCGCCAGCAGTTGGTGGCAACGCAGCTTGTCGCGCGCGATCGCGATCGCCGCCGACGGGTTCGGGCTGTGGCTGCCCATCAGCTCGAACTGGTGCAGCACCGCGCAACCATAGCGCGTGACCGAGGCACCGATGCGCGGGATCACCGCGCCGTAGCCGTCGATCGCGCGGCCCTTGTAGCGCATCGAGAAGCCATCGTCGCCGATGCGCATGTAGCAGCGCAGCGGATCGAGCACGCGCACGCTGTGGCCCGCGCCGCGCGCGGCCTCCACCAGGCGTCGGGTCGAGTAGAGCTTGCTGTTGCGGGAGAGGATCGCGAGCTTCATGACGGGACGGCGCCAGCGAAAAACGGCGGCACCATCACCCGATGGTGCCGCCGCCTGCGAGGTGGAGCGGGTGATGGGAATCGAACCCACGCTAGCAGTCGGGTGGGAGGGTGGCCTCACGGCCACCCTCCCCCCTAAGAACCGTACGTGAAACTTTCGCTTCATACGGCTCAAGCAGCCTGAAACCCATCACTCACTGATGGGCGGCAGCATGACCCGTCCGGCACGGGCGTGCAACTGCCCGTGACAGACTGGGTGGAGCAGTTCGAGGTTGCTGAGCCTGTCCGAGCCGCCGAGGGTTCGCCAAACGCGGTGATGGACATGCCATCCCGTTTGCTTGGTGATCTTCGTACGACATCGGGGACACACTCCCTCTTGCTTTTCCAAGAGCCACAGAAGCTTCCGCCTCCCCGCCAGCGTTTCCGTCATCCGACGCTTCAATACCTCGTCGAAGTAGGATTCCTGGGCAGGATCGTACGGATTCGTCTCGCTTCTGATCTTGGTGTGGCGCCGTTTTTTGTAGCTCGACAGCCGCACCAGTGTTGACGCTCCGTCCGAGAACACCCATTGCCGGGAATCGGAAGCCTTGAAATAGCGCTTCTTCACCCAGCGGGCGCCCTTGTTCGGGTGCCGCCTCTTTGCCCAGCGCCAGAGCGCCCAGAAGATGCGGTGATCCATTACCGCGAACGTACGCGTTGCCATCATGGTTCGGTGATATCCAGCCCATCCCGACAAGATCGGGTTGAGGACATGGATCACTTCCCCTTGCTTGGCCGCGCGCAGCCCTCTGAGCGTCGAAGAGACCTTGGCATACAGCGCCTTGGTGCCCTTTGGCGACGGTCCGATGTACAGGAAATCCTTGAACTTCCGCACTCGAAAACCGAGGAAATCGAACCCATCCGATACATGCGTCACCACCGTTTTCGTCTCGGACAGGGCCAGCCCTCTTTCCGACAGAAATTCGATGATCAGCGGCTTGACCTTCGTTTCCAGCAGCTCTTTCGAGTCTGCCGTCACGATGAAGTCGTCCGCGTACCTGATGAAATTCACCTTGGCCCGCCGGGGGAGCGCATCTTTCAGGACACGTTCCATTCCGTCGAGCGTAAGGTTGGCGAGCACAGGTGAAATGATGCCTCCCTGTGGTGTGCCTGCCTCGGTCGGGTAAAAACGACCGCGCTCCATGAATCCAGACTTGAGCCACCGCGACAGCACGCCTCGATCCATCGGAACGTGTGCCATCAGCCAGTCATGGTCGATGTTGTCGAAGCAGCCCTTGATGTCACCTTCCAGCACCCACTGCGGTGACGCTTTCCGATTCAGTGCGTTTTCGCACTGTTTCAGGGCGTCTGCCGTGCATCTGTAAAGGCGAAAGCCGTACGAGTTGGGGTCCGCACGGGCCTCGGAGACTGGATCGAGCGCAAGCCAGTGCAGCGCTTGCATTGCTCGATCTTTCATCGCCGGGATACCCAACGGCCGTTTCCCGCCACTGGCTTTCGGGATATGGATACGCCGGAGCGGGAGGGGCTTGTAGCCGACTGTCGTCAGCGACTTCACCGCCGTCCATTTCTCCCCACTCGTCGACCAGACAACCTTGTCGACACCGGGAGTTCTTCGCCCTTGGTTCTCCGTAACTCGCCGCACGGCGACAGCTTTGCCGCTGGACGAGCGGACTAACAACCGTTGCAGACGTTTCACGCCGCGCCAGTCTTCGCCCTTTGCTGCCTTCGATATACGAGCTTGCAACCTCTTTACGTGCTGGTTGGCCGTGTCCCACGGAATCGTGGTCCATGACTCCCAGACGCAGGAGGCGACATCACCCATTGAATGAGCGTCCATATCTTCCTCCTGAGATGGAGCGGGTGAAGGGAATCGAACCCTCGTCAGTTGCTTGGGAAGCAACAGCTCTACCATTGAGCTACACCCGCCCGATGACCCTCAGGACATAGGACGCCCCCAAAGGGACGCCATGCCCCTTGGGGTTAGTTGATTGCCAACTCTTCTAGCGATAGGCCACCGCGCGGACGTCAGCACCCTTTCGGGTCGGGGCGATCATTTCATCCCCTATCCCGGCGATTACAGCCGGGCATTCGCTTTTTCCGCACTCCTGTGCCCGCTATCCCTTCGGAACCCCTCACGGGGAGCCTAGTTGGCGATCAACTGCCAACAGGATAACGGGGTTTCCACGTTCCGTACATGCAACAGAGTTGTTCGGGTTCCACCTTTTCGCCGGAGGTCAAATGTCAGCGTGTCTCTACCAAGCAGAGAAACAACCGACCTCATCCCTTTTGGGTTGAGCCTATCAATCGCTTTGGCTCATTCAGCTTGACGACGTTTAACGGTGATTCGCTTGTGCTAACCCTACAAACTCAGCCTAGCGCCTACCCGGATGCGATTTCCGGGGTCACGCCGGCTCCCTCGCGGGAATCGGCGTCCCGTGAGGGGGCTACATTAACGGAGCGCTTTGCACCAAGCAGTTACCCGCCTCGCACAGCTCCTTGGCTACCAGTCGCTGAAGACTGGGTTGACTCATCTGGACCCTTGGCAGAGAGGATGGCCAACAATTGCATGAACGGCCTTCGGCCGCAGTTGAGTGCCGCCCCCGGAGGGCCGACATTCACGTTGTCCATGGATTCGGGCCATGGTCCCGACCTTCGCAACCGCTTGCTCCGGACTGATGAAGTCAGGCTTGAGCCCCTGACTGGCCTACAACGTCACGCCACGATTCTGCGGTCTCGTGTCGCACGCTTGGGAAGCTGCAGTTCTACCATTGAACTACACCCGCGTTGCGCCGCCAGTCTATGCCCGCGCGGCGCGGGTTGGCAACGCGCTCACGCCCGCCGGACGCGCTGGCCCGGCGGGCGCGCCGGCCTCAGAAGCCGGCGCCGACGGTGGCGAACGCGGTGGTCTGGCGGCCGGCCTTCTCGCCCGAGTTCAGGCTCACGCCGAGGTTGGCGTCGAGGCCGAACAGCGACGTGCGCGCGCCGATGGTCAGCGTGGTGTAGCCATCGTCGTAGCGCTGGCCCGGCACCGCGTAGTCGAGGCCGGTGGTCTGCGAACGGGCGAAGGCTTCCTCGGCGCTGTCCTCGAACTCGCGGTCGACGGTCAGCCGCGCGTACGGCGCGAGGTGCTCGTTGATCGCATAGCTGGCCTGCCAGCCGACGCTGCCGATCAGCGAGTCGAAGGACTGGTCGGGGAACGCCAGCGAGGTCGAGGACGCCGGATCGCTTTCGGCGAAGCCGTCGACGTCGATGCGCTGCGACACCACGCCCAGCACCGGGCCGTGCTTCAGCGCGCCGTCACCGAAGGTCCAACCCGCCTGCAACGCCGCGGTCAGGTTCTTGCCGTCGGTGGAGCCGCGGTGCACGCGCGTCACCGGGCCCAGCGGCACCTGGCGGTTGATGTCGAAGTCGACCCGGCTGTAGCTCAGCTGGCCGTTGACCCACGCCCCGCTTTCGCCATGCCAGCCGATGAAGCCGCCGACGGTGGCCTCGCTCTGGTCCCAGTCGCCGCGGCGCAGACCCCAGTCGTTGGACTGGCGGCCGTAGCCGGCGAAGCCGCCGTAGACCAGTGCGCCGCTGGCCCAGCCCAGGCCGGCGGTGAGCGCCGGGCCGGCGCCGTCGTAATTGTCGCCGTGGCCGTAGCGCTGGAAGTCGCCGCGCAGGTCCACCCACCAGCGGCGGCCGTCCTGCTCGGGCGCGGTCGACAGCTGCGCGCCGACGCGCTCGGCGCGGGCGCGCCCGGTCATCGCCGCCGAATGCGGCAGCACCGCGATCTGGCGCGGGCCCTCGATCATGCCCAGCGCGAGTTCGGAGATGATCCGGTGCGCGCGCGCAGAGGGATGCACGCCGTCGGCGAACAGGTAGGTGTCGGCCGCGTTCGGGGTGACATAGGTGCCGGGATTGCAGGTGATCGACTGCGCGGTGATCTGCGGCTGGCAGGCGGTGCCGGTGACGTTGGCGAAACCGTAGGCCGCCGGGTTCGCCACCACCTCGTGCAGGAAGGTGAAGGTGTCGACCGGGATCACGCGCAGGCCACTCGTCGACAGGCCGCCATACAGCGCGGTGTTGTAGGCGGTGGCGAGCGCGGTGCCCTGCGCCGCGGCCGCCGCGCCCTGGGCGAGGAACGAGGGCGTGATGCCGAGGTCGGGGACGTTGGGCACCAGCACGTAGCGCGCGCCGGCGGTCTGCAGCGTGCCGACGATACCCACCTGCGCGGTGACCGCGGCGCCGATGATCTGCTGCGCCTGCGAGGGATTGGCCGGGATCGAGAACAGGTCGTTGGCGCCACCCCAGACCGTGTACAGGGCATCCGGGTCGGCGCGGCCGCCGTTGGCGGCGAGGTAACGGGTCATCTGCGAGCGCAGCGACGGGGTCAGCCCGAACGGCGGGCCATTGCGGTCGGTGGCCACCATCGCGCCGCCGACGGCGTAGTTGTCGCCGACCTGCCCGTTGCCGTTGGCCGAGGCATTGGTGCCGTAGTAGTCGGCCAGCCACTCGGCCCAGGTCAGGCCCGGGTTGGTGGTGAACCGGCCGAGGATCGCGGCACCCGGGCCGGCCTGCTGCACCAGCAGCGGCCGGAAGTAGCCGGCATCGGTGAGGCTGTCGCCGAAGAACACCGTGCGCGAGAACGTGTCGCCGGCGAACGCGGGGACCGCGGCCAGCGCCAGCGCCGCGGCCAGCGCGCAGGTGGCGGGAAGGGAACGGGACTGCTTCGGACGGGCCATGCCACAACTCCATGAGGGGGGGGATACCGCGGCCCAATACGGGACCGCATGGCGCGCAAGTGTGGTGGAAGCCCGGCCCGGGCTCACGCCGCAGTGCCGCAAGGATGCGCCCCGGTCCGCGCCGGGGGACAATGCGCGGCATGGACATCCAGCTCAATGGCGAACCCCTGGCCCTCGCGGGCACCGGCACCGTGCTCGCCCTGCTCCAACAGCAGGGCCTGGCCGAGCGTCGCGTGGCGGTGGAGGTCAATGGCGAGATCGTGCCCCGCAGCCTGCACGCCACCCACGCGCTGCAGCCCGGCGACCGCGTCGAGATCGTGCACGCCCTCGGCGGCGGATGAGCCGACGCGCGCCGCGCGCGCGTCATCGCGCGTACGCGAGAACCCCACGCGCGGGCCATGCGTCCGGCACGCCACGTCGCGCCGGACACCGCGCACACCCTGCCCGCCGCTGACCCGAGCGCGCCCGGGCGCGCCGCTTCGCGCGACGTTTGCGCGACGTTTGCGCGATAATCCCGCGATGACCACGCAGCCCACGCACGATGACGCGCTCGTCATCGCAGGAAAGCCGTACGCCTCGCGCCTGCTGACCGGCACCGGCAAGTTCCGCGACCTCGATGAAACCCGCCGCGCCACCGAGGCTGCCGGTGCGCAGATCGTCACCGTCGCGATCCGCCGCACGAACATCGGCCAGAACCCGGGCGAGCCCAACCTGCTCGACGTGCTGCCGCCGGACCGCTACACCCTCCTGCCCAACACCGCCGGCTGCTACACCGCCGAGGACGCGGTGCGCACCTGCCGGCTGGCACGCGAACTGCTCGACGGCCACACCCTCACCAAGCTCGAAGTGCTGGGCGACCAGAAGACCCTGTTCCCGGACGTGGTGCAGACGCTCAAGGCTGCCGAAATCCTCGTGGCCGACGGCTTCGACGTGATGGTCTACACCAGCGACGACCCGATCCTGGCCAAGCGGCTGGAAGAGATCGGCTGCGCCGCGGTGATGCCGCTGGCCGCGCCGATCGGCTCGGGCCTGGGCATCCAGAACAAGTGGAACCTGGTCGAGATCATCGAGAACGCCAAGGTGCCGATCATCGTCGATGCCGGCGTGGGCACCGCGTCCGATGCCGCCATCGCGATGGAACTGGGCTGCGACGGCGTGCTGATGAACACCGCCATCGCCGGTGCGAAGGATCCGGTGCGCATGGCGCGGGCGATGAAGCTGGCGGTGCAGGCCGGGCGCGACGCCTTCCTCGCCGGCCGCATCCCGCGCAAGCGCAACGCCAGCGCCTCCTCGCCGGTCGATGGCCTGATCGGCTGACCTGCGCGGGCATGACCGACCCCTACGCCAGCCCGGGCGCGAAGGCGCCGCCCAAGCCGTTCACGGCGACCGAGGGCCGGCGCGAGATCCGCAGCTTCGTGCTGCGCCAGGGCCGCTTCACCGAAGCCCAGCAGCGCGCGTTCGACGAGCTCTGGCCGCGCTTCGGGCTGGACTTCGCGCCGGACGAGAGAGGCGGTGCGCCGCGCGATTTCGACGCTGCCTTCGGGCGCCACGCGCCACGGGTGCTGGAGATCGGCTTCGGCAACGGCGAGGCGCTGCGCTTCGCCGCCGCGCACGATCCCGGCCGCGACCTGGTGGGCATCGAAGTGCATGCGCCGGGCGTGGGTCGCCTGCTCAACGCGCTGGCCGCCGATGGCGCGGCGAACGTGCGCCTCTACCACCACGACGCGGTGGAAGTGCTGCAGCACGAGATCGCCGACGGCAGCCTCGACGAGGTCCGCATCTACTTCCCCGACCCCTGGCACAAGAAGCGCCACCACAAGCGGCGCCTCGTGCAGCCCGCGTTCGCCGCGCTGCTGGTGCGCAAGCTCGCACCCGGCGGACGCTTGCACCTCGCCACCGATTGGCAGGACTATGCCGAGCAGATGTGGGACGTGCTCGACGCCACCCCGGGACTGCGCAACCGCGCCGGCGCGCGCGGCCACGTGCCGCGACCCGACTGGCGCCCGCAGACCCATTTCGAGACCCGCGGCCAGCGCCTCGGGCACGGCGTATGGGATCTGCTGTACGACCGGGAGTCGGGATTGCGGATTGGGGATTCGGCAACGGCGGCCGGGGCGCCGTGATGCGGATTCCGGATCGCCAGGATGCTGTCCGCCCGTCGCGAGCACGATTGCAGCGGTCACCCTGCCCCCGGCGGACTCCGGGCGCTTCGGAATCCCCAATCCCCAATCCCCAATCCCCGCCCTGATGGACACCCAGCTCGCGCTCACCACGGACATGAAGATCGTGCTCGGGCTGGTCGGCCTGACCATGGTCCTGTTCCTGTTCCAGCGCGTGCGCGCCGACCTGGTCGCACTGGTGGTGCTGGTGATGCTGGGCCTGACCGGGCTGGTGCAGCCGGAGGACCTGTTCAACGGCTTCTCCTCCAACGCCGTGATCAGCGTCATCGCCACCATGATCCTGGGCATGGGCCTGGACCGCACCGG
>JAIUOJ010000053.1 GCA_020161335.1 Pseudomonadota bacterium | reverse complement strand
GGCGGCCGGCGGCAGCGCGCGCATCGACCCCGGCAACCTCGACCAGGTGGTGTGCCTGGTGGAATGGCCGAAGGCGGTGTCGTGTGCGTTCGAGGAGGAATACCTCGCCGTGCCGCAGGAAGCGCTGGTGGCCACGATGGAGGCCAACCAGAAGTTCTTCCCGGTGCTGGACGATGCCGGCCGGCTGGGTCCGCGCTTCATCGGCATCGCCAACATCGAGCCCAGGGACGACAGCGAGATCCGCAAGGGCTACGAGCGCGTGATCCGCCCGCGCTTCGCCGACGCGCGCTTCTTCTTCGTCGAGGACATGAAGCAGGGCCTGGCGTCGATGAACGAGGGCCTCAAGACCGTCACCTACCAGGCGAAACTGGGCACGGTGGCCGACAAGGTCGCGCGCGTCGCCGCGCTGGCCGAAGCCATCGCGCCGCAGGTGGGCGTGGATGCCGCGCTGGCCAGGCGCGCCGCGTTGCTGTCGAAGGCCGACCTGCAGTCGCGGCTGGTCAACGAGTTCCCCGAACTGCAGGGCATCGCCGGGCGCCATTACGCGATGCAGGACGCTTCGCTGGCCGACCTGTCGCACGACGACCGCGTGGCGGTGGCCAACGCCATCGACGAAGCCTGGCAGCCGCGCTTCGCCGGCGACGACATCGCACTGTCGTCGCTGGGCAAGGTGCTGGCGATCGCCGAGCGGCTCGACACCCTGGCCGGCGGTTTCGCCGCGGGCCTCAAGCCGACCGGCAACAAGGATCCGTTCGCGCTGCGCCGCACGGCGCTGGGGTTGGCGCGGACGATCATCGAAAGTGGGTTTGGTCTGTCGATCAAACCGCTGATCACATCGGCGGCGGAGGCGGTGGGCGCATTGCCGACCGGAAAGGGCGATGAACGCGCTTACGCCGATGCCGGTGAACTCTACGACTTCATCCTCGACCGCCTCCGCGGTTACTACGCCGACAAGGGCGTGCCGGCCGCGCACTTCAACGCCGTCGCCGAGCTGAAGCCGAAGTCGCTGTACGACTTCGACCGCCGCATCGACGCCATCGGCACCTTCGCCACCCTGCCCGAGGCCGAGGCGCTGGCCGCGGCCAACAAGCGCATCCTCAACCTCCTCAGGAAGTCCACCGACACGATCCCGCCGATCGAGGACAGGGACCTGCTGCGCGAGCCGGCCGAGTCGGCGCTAGCCGAAGCGGTGGAAGCGGTGTACGCCGAAACCGGGCACGCGCTGGCGCATGGCGACTACGTCGACGCGCTCGCGCACCTGGCGCGGCTGCGGCCGCAGGTCGACGCCTTCTTCGAGCAGGTGATGGTGAACGTCGACGACGAGGCGCTGCGCCGCAACCGCCTGGCCCTGCTCAAGCGCCTGGCCGACCGGCTGGGCAGCGTCGCCGCGATCGAGCACCTCTCGACCTGAATCCCGTGCCGCAGTCGCCCCGCGCGCGGGGCGGCACGTGTTAATCGCTTCTTGACCGGACTTGGATATCCTGCACGGATGCGCTTGCCCCTCGCCCTGATCCTCGCCGCGCTGTGCCTGTCCGCCAGCGGCGCGGCACGCGCGGTCGTGGTCGAACGCGTGGACATCACCGGCCTCGACGAGGAGATGACCGAGAACGTGCGCGTCTCGCTGTCGCTGGTCGATGCCATCGGCAAGGACCTCAGCGGGCGGCGCCTGGGCTTCCTGCTGCGCGAGGCGCAGAACGAGGCGCGCGAGGCGCTTGAGCCGTTCGGCTACTACGCACCGACGATCGTGGTGGAGCGCCAGCGCGGCAACGGGCCGGTCACGGTGGTCGGGGAGGCGCGCGCACCGGACGCCGGCGGCGGCGCGCCCGCCGACGATCGCCCGGATGACGGCGCGCCCGCCGAGGATCCCGGCGCCGACGACACGTCCGCCGACGCCGCGCCCGCCGCGCGCGGTGGACAGGGCAACGTGCGCGTCACCCTGCGCATCCAGCCCGGACAGCCGGTGCGCGTGCGCAACTCCGACATCGCCATCGTCGGCGAGGGCGGCCAGGACCGCTACCTGGGACGCGAGATCGACGCCTTCGTGCCCTCGCCGGGCGCGGTCTTCAACCATTCCGATTACGAGGCCAGCCGCAACCGCATCAGCCGCCGCCTGACCGAACGCGGCTACTTCGACGCCGACTTCCTCTCGCGCCGGGTCGAGGTGACGCGCGCCGAACATGCCGCCGACATCGACCTGGTCTGGTCCAGCGGCGAACGCTACGACATGGGCCCGACCACCTTCGTGCAGCAGCCGCACATCATCCGCGACGACCTGCTGCGCAAGCTGGTGTACTGGAACGAGGGCGACTACTTCCACCAGGGCCGCCTGGACCGCCTGCGCACCTCGCTGGCCAAGCTCGACTATTTCGCCCTCGTCGACATCTCGCCCGACCCCTCGCAGGCCGTGGACAAGCGCGTGCCGGTGACGGTCACGCTCACCCCGGCCAAGCGCAGCATCTACACCGCCGGCGTCAGCTTCGGCACCGACAGCGGCGCCGGCGTGCGCCTTGGCGTGGAGCGCCGCTTCGTCAACGATCGCGGGCACAAGGCGCTGGCGCAGCTGGACTACGCGCAGAAGCGCAAGACGCTGACCCTGCAGTACCGCATCCCCGCCTTCGCCTGGCGCGATGGCTGGTACACGGTCAGCGCGCAGGCCTACGACGAGCAGACCGACTACATCGACACGCGCCGGATCGAGTTCGTCGGCAGCCGCAGCGGCCAGTACAACGAGCACATCAACCTCGTCGCCTCGCTGCACGCGCTGCGCGAGCGCTGGTTCTTCGAGGTCGCCGACGACGGCGAGGGCGCGCTGGCCGCCCCGGCCTACCGCTACGCCACCTTCACCTTCCCTTCGGTGCGCGCCGAATACGTCAACGTCGACGACCGGATCTTCCCGCGCAGCGGCATCGGCGGCTTCCTGATGCTGCGCAGCGGCGTGCAGGGCATCGGCTCGGACGCGAACTTCGTGCAGCTGCACGCGCGCGCCACCAATTACCGCGGCATCGGCGACGACAGCCGGCTGATCCTGCGCGCCGAGGCCGGCTACACCTGGACCAACGCCCTGGTCGACATGCCGCCCAGCCTGCGTTACTACGCCGGCGGCGACCGCAGCATCCGCGGCTACGAATGGCGCGAGGTGGGCCCGCGCGTGGACACCGACCACGGCCGTTATGCGGTCGGCGCCAAGAACGTGGTCACCGCCAGCGTCGAGTACGAGCGCTACTTCCTCGGCAGCTGGGGCGCGGCGGTGTTCGTCGACAGCGGCAGCGCGTTCGACGGCACCTCGCCCGACTGGCACACCGGCGTCGGCATCGGCGCGCGCTGGCGCTCGCCGGTCGGCCCGCTGCGCGTGGACATCGCGCGCGGCCTCGACCATCCGGACTCGCCGTTCACGCTCGGCCTGAGCATCGGCACGGAATTCTAGGATGGGCTTCCGCACCCGCCGCCTGCCAGACGACCTCACGCCCGAGCAGCGCGAGGCGCGCATCGCCGAACTGCGCGAGCAGCGACGCAGGCGCATGCGCGTGCTCGCCATCCGCAGCGCGATCGGCACCGGCGTGCTGGCGGTGCTGGTGGCGGCCGGGCTGTACTGGCTGCTGGCGACGTTCGGCGGCCGCGACTTCCTGCTGGCGCGCATCGTCGGCGCGCTGCCGGCGGGCAGCGAACTCACCTGGTCCGGCGCCGAGGGCCCCGCGTCCGGACCGCTGGTGATGCACGACGTGCGCTACGTGCAGCGCTCGTGCCCGGACGTGGACGGCGAGCCGGTGGCCTACGGCGGATGCGCGAAGCCGGCGGTGCTGACCTTCACCGCGAAGCGCGTGGTGCTCGATCCGGAGATCACGCCGCTGATCGGTCGCCGCCTGCGCCTGGACGCGCTCGACGTCGAGCAGGCGACGCTCGACCTGCCGCAGGACGACACGCCGTTCGAGATGCCGACCTGGCCGGAGGTGTTGCCGCAGATCGAACTGCCGCTGTCGCTGGAGTCCGACACGATCCGCGTCGATGGCCTGCGCGTGACCAGCGCGGGCGCGCCGATGATCGACATCGCCACGATCCGCGGCGGCCTGGATGCGCGCCAGGGCGAGCTGATCGTGAAGCAGGTGGTGGTGGACAGCGACCGCGGCCGCTTCAGCATCGACGGCCACTACGCGCCCGGCGACCACTACCGCACCGACCTCACCGCCAGCGCGTTGCTGCCGGCGCCGTTCCCGCGCACGCGGCCGCGGCTGGGGCTGGTCGCGCGCGGCGACCTCGACACCATGGACGTGGCGATCGTCGGCCACGTGCCCGATCCGCTGCGCGCGCACCTCACCCTGCGCGGCAGGCAGTGGACGCTGCGCGCGGACTCCACCGCGCTCGATCCCGGCCTGCTCGCCGGCAGCGGCGAGCCCGGCACGCCGATCGCGTTCACGCTGGCCGCCGATGGCACCGGTGGCGCGGCCGACCTGCGCGGCGAGTTCACCCAGGGCACGCTGCACGCGGTGTTGCAGCCATCGAAGGTCAAGCTCGAGGACCAGGTGCTCGACGTGCAGCCGCTGGTGCTCGACGTGTTCGAGGGACGGATCACCGCCAATGGCCATGGCGACTTCCGCGAGCCGCGCGACGCCACCTTCAAGCTCGCGGTGAACGCGCGCGGGCTGCGCTTCGGCGGCGATCCGGCCACCGCCGATCCGACGCCCGCCGATCCCGCGCCGGTGATCGGTGTCGACGCCGACCTCGGCATCGCCGGGCGCAGCGACGACTGGAGCACCACCGGCAAGGCCACGCTGCAGCGCGACGGGCTCGATGCGCAGGTCGACTTCAAGGGACGCGGCAACCTCGAGCAGCTGGCGCTGGAGACGCTGCGCGCGACGATGCCCACCGGCACGCTCGACGCGAGCGGCGTGGTCGGCTGGGCGCCGGCGCTGCGCTGGCAGGTGGACGCGCGCCTGGCCGGCTTCGACCCGGGCTACTTCGCGGCCGACTGGCGCGGTGCCGTCAACGGCGTGCTCGCCAGCAGCGGCGCCACGCGCGACGACGGCGGATTGGACGTCACGGTCGATGCGCGTGAACTGGGCGGCACGCTGCGCGGTCGCCGGCTCGGCGGGCAGGGCACGTTCGCGATGTACGGCCCGGCCACCGGCCAGGCACGCAGCGACTACGCCGGCGAGGTGGCGCTGACGCTCGGCGGCAGCCGCGTCGACGCGCGTGGATCGCTGCGCGAGCGCATCGACATCGATGCCCGCTTCGCACCGCTGGACCTGGCCGACCTGCTGCCCGATGCCGCCGGCACGCTGCGCGGCACGCTGCAGGTGACGGGCGCGCGCGACGCGCCCGACGTCGAGGCCGACCTCGACGGCCGCGGCCTGCGCTGGGGCGATTACACCGCGGCCACGCTGTCGGCACAGGGCCGGCTGCCGTGGTCGGGCGGCAACGGCACGTTGCGCGTGCAGGGCACCGGCGTGGCCGTGGGCGCGGCGCTGGATGCGGTCGACATCAGCGCCGCCGGCGCGGTCGAGGACCTGCGACTGGAGGCGCAGGCGCGCAGCGCGGGCCTGGGCTCGCTGGCGCTGCAGGGCACGGCGCGCAAGCGCGGCGAGAACTGGGGCGGCGAGCTGTCGTCGCTCCTGCTCACCCCGGAGAAGGGCGCGGCGTGGCGACTGGAGTCGCCGGCGCGCTATGCGCAGGCGGGCGACAACTGGACGCTGTCGCGCAGCTGCTTCGCGGCCGCGGATGGCGGCGCGCTGTGCGCCGACGCGGACTGGCCGCGCCGCGGGCTTGCGGTCGAGGGCCGCAAGCTGCCGCTGTCGCTGGTGTCGCCGTACCTGCCCGAACGCGATGGCGGCCGCCCGTGGACGCTGCGCGGCGAGGTCGACCTCGAGGCGCAACTGCGCCCCGCCGGGCGCGCGTGGCAGGGCCAGGCCAGCCTGCGCTCGAGCGACGGCGGCTTGCGCAACAGCGCGCGCGCGCGCCGCGATTTCGTCGGCTACCGCGACCTGCGCTTCGATGCGCAGTTCACGCCGGCGCGGATCGAGGCGCGGCTGGACACGATCTTCAACAGCGACGGCCGCATCCGCGCGCGGCTCGCCACCGGCTGGGACGCCACTTCGGCGCTCGACGGCGAGATCGAGGTGAACACCGACGAGCTGACCTGGCTGGAGCTGTTCTCGCAGGACATCGTCGAGCCGACCGGCAAGCTCGATGGCCGGATCACGCTCGGCGGCACGCGCGCGCAACCGGCGCTGGGCGGGCAGGCGCGGCTGAGCGCGTTCAGCACCGAGATCCCGTCGCTGGGCATCGTGCTCGAACAGGGCGACGTGCAGCTGCAGGCACAGAACGACGGCAGTGCACGCATCGCCGGCAACGTGCGCGCGGGCGAGGGCCTGCTCGACATCGACGGCACGCTCAACTGGCGCGACACCACCGCGCCGCTGGTGCTCAACCTGCGCGGCGAGAACGTCCTGGCCTCGGACACGCGCGACCTGCGCGTCATCGCCAACCCGGACCTCACCGTGCGCTATGCCGCCGGCCAGCCGCTGTCGGTCAGTGGCACGGTGACGGTACCGAGCGCGATGATCGACCTCGAAAGGCTGGAGCAGGGCGTGTCGGCGTCGCCGGACGTGGTGGTGCTCGATCCGGTCGATCCCGAGCGCGGCGCGGCCTCGCCGCTGCTGCTCGACCTCACGCTGGCGATGGGCCAGGACGTGCAGCTGCGCGGCTTCGGGCTGGAAGGCACGCTCGGCGGCAGCATGCGCGTGCGCGCGCAGCCGGGCCGCGAGATGGCCGGCAGCGGCACGCTGGAGGTCGGCGGCCGCTACTCGGCCTACGGCCAGAAGCTGCAGATCACCCGCGGCCGCCTCAACTTCAACGGCCCGGTGGCCGATCCGCTGCTCGACATCCGCGCCGAGCGCCGGATCGAGGCCTACGACGTCACCGCCGGCATCAGCGTCACCGGTCGCGCGTCGGCGCCGCAGGCGGAGGTGTACACCGACCCGGCGAGCGACGACATGCAGGCGCTGTCGTACCTCGCGCTGGGTCGGCCGCTGTCGAACCTGTCGCGTGCGGAAGGACGCCAGCTCGATGCGGCGTCCGCCGCGCTCACCGCCGGCGGCAGCATGCTCGCCGGCCAGCTCGGCGCCAAGCTCGGCCTCGACGAGGCGGGGGTGATGGACTCGCGCGCGCTTGGCGGCAGCGTGTTCGGCATCGGCAAGCAGATCTCGCCGCGGCTGTACGTCGGCTTCGGCGTGTCGCTGCTCGGCACCGGCCAGGTGCTGACGCTGAAGTACCTGCTGCGCAAGGGCTTCGACGTCGAGATCGAATCGAGCACCCTGGAAAGCCGCGGCTCGGTGAACTGGCGCCACGAGAGCGATTGAGGCGGCGGTCCCGGGCGGTCGATGCGGATGGCGGTTTGCGTCATGCAGGCATGTGTTCCCGCGCGGGGGGAACACATGCCTGCATCGACCTGCTTGCGCGCCGCATGCCCTTTCATGATGCTGGCCGCATGACCGGACCCCGCCGCACGCAACCCGACCACCCCGCGCCGGTCACTGCAGGGACACCCGGACGCGCATCCCGCGTGCTGCGCGGCGTGCTGGCGTGGCTGCTGGCGCTGGCCGCGATCCCGCTGGTGAACGCGCTCGGCGGCGCGCTCAGCGATCGGGTGCCCGGCCTGGGCGGGGGCGGCGCGCTGCGGCTGTCGGTGGACCTGGCCTGGCTGGCCGTCGCCGGATGCGTCGCCGCGGCGCTGCTGGCGCGCGTGGCCGCGTCGGCCCGGCGCGTGCACGTGCTGGCGTTCTTCGCGATCTACTTCGGCGCGGCGCTGTATGCCGTGGTCACGGCGTGGCAGGTGTTCCCGCGCTGGTTCCTGCTCGCGGTGCTGCTGCCGGTGCCGCTGCAGGCGGGGTTCGGGATGCGGTTGGCGCGTCCGCGGCGCTGACGCCTCAGGCGATGCGAAGCGCGGCCTGCACCAGCAGCGCAACCACGCAGGCGAAGCCCACGGCCCACACCAGGCTGCGCATCAGGGCGACATCGGCGACGTAGAAAATGCCGTGCAGCACGCGCGCGGCGATGAACACCACCGCCAGCAGCGCGATGCGGCCGGGGTCCACCCCCGCCAGCTGCGCCAGCACCACGCCGGCGGCGAACGGCGCGAAGGCCTCGAAGGCGTTGAGGTGCGCGGCATGCGCGCGCTGGACCTTGTAGTTGTCGCCCTGCTTCTCCAGCCACGCGCGCGGCAGCCGGTTGTTGTACTTCGGCGCGCCGGACTTGGCGACGAAGACCCACACGTACGGCAGCAGCGCGGCGATCAGGATGCACCAGTAGGCGGTGGCGATGGTCATGGCGGGTCCTCCCTCGGGGTGCGCGCAGCGTAGCGCATCACAGCGGCGTGCCGGAAAGCAGGAACGGCGCCCGAAGGCGCCGTTCCGCAAGCCCGCGGGGCCCGGCTTACTGCACGGTCGCGCGCTGCGCGTCGCGCGCGGCCTTGAACGGGTTGCCCTGGTACCAGTTCGGCCAGGCGTCGTTGTCGGCCAGCTGGCGGCCGACGCCGTACAGCAGGCCGAGGTCCTCGACCACGCCGTCGTACTTCCAGCCCGCGTGGATCTCGTCGCTGGGCTGGTGGTAACGCTTGGCGTAGTCGTCGCTGGCGGCCTTGCCCGCGGCCTCTCCGCCGTCGACCAGGTTGCTGCCGCCCTTGGCGTACAGCGCGGGCACGCCGGCCTTGGCGAAGTTGAAGTGGTCGGAGCGGAAGTAGAAGCCGCCGGCCGGGTTGCTCTCCTGCACCAGGGTGCGCTGCTGCGCATCGGCCAGGGTCTTGAGGATGTCCTCCAGCTCCGAGTTGCCCAGGCCGGTGACCACCACGTCGCGCGCGCGACCGGCGACGCTCATCGCATCGAGGTTGATCACGGCGACCGTCTTCTCCAGCGGGAAGGCCGGCTGCGCGACGTAGTACTTCGAGCCGAGCAGGCCCGATTCCTCCAGCGTCACCGCCAGGAACACCACCGAGCGCTTCGGCGGCGAGGCCTTGAACTGCTCGGCGATCTCGATGATGCCGGCGACGCCGGTGGCGTTGTCGATCGCGCCGTTGTAGATGGTGTCACCCTCGCCCTCGTGCTTGCCCAGGTGGTCCCAGTGGGCCATGTAGACGATGGTTTCCTCGGGCCGCTCGCTGCCCTCGAAGTAACCCACGACGTTGCGCGAGGTCTTCTCGGCGACGGTGCTCTTGAGGTCGAACGACACCTTGGCCTTCAGCGGCACGGCCTTGAAACCGCGCTTGTTGGCGGCGGCGTACATCGCGTCGAGGTCGAGCCCGGACTCGGCGAACAGTTGCTTCGCCACGTCGCCGGTGATCCAGCCCTGCGCCGGCAGGCGCGGTTCCGGATCGTCCTCGGCGCGCAGGTCGAACTGCGGGCCGGACCAGGAGTTCTTCACCACGTCCCAGCCGTAGGACGCGCCCGCGGTGTCGTGGATGATCAGCGCGGCCGTCGCGCCCTGGCGCGCGGCTTCCTCGAACTTGTAGGTCCAGCGGCCGTAGTAGGTCATACGGTTGCCGTCGAACAGCGACTCGTCCTTGGCGTGGAAGCCCGGGTCGTTGACCAGTATCACCACGGTCTTGCCCTTGACGTCGAGGCCGGCGTAGTCGTTCCAGTCCTGCTCCGGCGCATTCACGCCGTAGCCGACGAACACCAGCTCGCTGTCCTTGGCGGCCACCTCGGGCTTGCCGGTGCGGGTGCCGAGCACGAAGTCGGTGCCGAACGCGAGGTCGCGCGCGGTGCCGGCGCTGTCGAGCTTGAGCACGGTGGATTCATCGGCCGTGGTCTCGACCATCGGCACGGTCTGGAAGTAGCTGTTGTTCTCGCCGCCGGGCTTGAGGCCGATGCGCTGGTACTGCGCCTGGATGTACTCGACGGTCTTCTCCTCGCCCGCGGAACCGGGCGCGCGGCCCTCGAACGCGTCGGAGGACAGCGTGGTGACCAGGGTGCGGAAGTCGTCGGCGTCGATCCCGTCCTTGAACGCGTGGTCGGCGGCGGGCGCGGGGGCCGGAGTGGCGGGCTGGGCGGGGGCGGCCGGTTCGCGGCTGCAGGCCGCCAGCAGGAGGGTGCCGGCGCACAGCAGGGCGCTCAGCGGGATCGGGGCGTGGCGCATCATTCCATGGGCTCCAGGACAGCAGGAACCCGCGATTCTACGCGGCTGCCCGCAGCGGCCGGGTGCCGATGGTCATGGGCGCCGGCCGACGCCGGCGTCCGGCGGCCTTACTCGGTGGGGGCGCGCGCGCCGCTGAACGGGATCGCCGTGGCGCCGGTGACCTTGCCGATGCGGGCGGTCTCGTGGACGTACAGCGTGACCTCGCGCTCGAACACCAGCTCGCCGTCGACCACCGCCTGCGGGCCGATGATGATGCGCGGCTTGCGGTTGCCGCCCACGCGCACCGGGAACCAGTTCGAGTTCGGCTTGTTGACCTTGAGGCCGCCGGCCACGCGCGAACCCACGCCGACGGTGACGTCGCCGCTGACCGTCTCGATCCCGCCGCCGACCTGCACGCCGACCAGGCCGATCGCGCCGTTCACGGTCGAGACGCCGCCGCCGACGGTGCTGGCGCGATCGACGAAGATGCTGCCGTTCACGGTCTCGACGCCGCCGCGCAGGGTGGCGCGCTCGCCGACGCGGATCGAGCCGTTCACGGTCGACAGGCTGTCGGCGTTGATGTCGTCGCCGGTGCGGATGCTGCCGTTGACGGTCTCCGCGTCCTCGACGCTGGCGCCGGTCTCGACGGTGACGCTGCCGTTCACGGTGGAGACATCGCCGTACTGCTGCCCGGCCTGCGCGAGGACGCTGCCGTTGACCTTGCTGATGTCCTGCTGCGCGGCGGCGGTGCCGGCGGCGAGCAGCAGGGCGAGCGCGATCGAGAGGGAGGTGCGGGTGTTCGGCATGGTCGGGTGCTCCGGTCTGGCGTCGCGGTTGCCGTTGCAACCGTCGCGGCCGCGGGTCGGCGTGATGGGGCCAGCTTGCACCCGCTTGGCTACAATCGCACCTGTCACAAGTCACCGGGACTCCCGTCGTGTCCGAAGCCACCCACGCCCCCCGTCCGCACCGTCCCCGCCCGGTGGTGCTGCTGATCCTCGACGGCTGGGGCCACCGCGACGATCCGCGCGACAACGCGATCGCGCTGGCCGACGTGCCGAACTGGCGCCGCCTGCTGGCCGAGCACCCGACCACCCTGGTCCACACCGAAGGTCGCTTCGTCGGCCTGCCGGACGGGCAGATGGGCAATTCCGAAGTCGGCCACATGAACATCGGCGCCGGCCGCATCGTCTACCAGGACCTGACCCGCATCGACGCCGCGATCGAGGACGGCAGCTTCTTCGACAACGTCGAACTCAACGCCGCCTGCGACGCGGTCCTCGCCAGCGGCGGCACCCTGCACGTGTTCGGCCTGCTCTCGCCCGGCGGCGTGCACAGCCACGAATCGCACATCTTCGCCATGCTCGACCTGGCCGCGAAGCGTGGCGTGCCGCGGGTCGCGGTGCATGCCTTCCTCGATGGCCGCGACATGCCGCCGCGGTCGGCCGAGGCGAGCCTGCGCGCACTGCAGGCGAAGTGCGACGCGCTCGGCAACGCCCGCATCGCCAGCGTGTCCGGCCGCTACTGGGCGATGGACCGCGACAAGCGCTGGGAGCGCGTGCGCAAGGCCTGGGACGCGATCGTGGAGGCGAAGGGCGACGCGCCGGACGCACTGTCGGTGCTGCACGCCGCCTACGCGCGGGGCGAGAACGACGAGTTCGTCGAACCGACCGCGCTTGCGGGTGCGCAGCCGATGCGCGACGGCGACGCGGTGGTGTTCATGAACTTCCGCGCCGACCGCGCGCGCCAGCTCAGCGCGGCGTTCGTGTCGCCGGGCTTCGACGGCTTCGGCGCCGGCGTGCGCCGGCCGGCGCTGTCGCGCTACGTGTGCCTGACCGAGTACGACGCCAGCCTGCCGGCGCCGGTCGCGTTCGCGCCGGACAACCTCGCCAACACGCTGGGCGAAGTGCTGGGCGCGAACGGCATGACGCAGCTGCGCATCGCGGAGACCGAGAAGTACGCGCACGTCACCTTCTTCCTCAGCGGCGGGCGCGAAGACCCGTATCCCGGCGAGGAACGCATCCTGGTGCCGAGCCCGAAGGTCGCCACCTACGACCTGCAGCCGGAGATGAGCGCGCCGGAGGTCTGCGCGAAGCTGGTGCAGGCGGTGGAGGACGAGCGCTTCGACGTGATCCTGTGCAACTTCGCCAATCCCGACATGGTCGGCCATACCGGCGTGCTGCCGGCGGCGATCACCGCAGTGGAAACGGTGGATCGCGCGGTCGGCGAGATCGTCGCCGCGGTGCGCGCGAAGGGCGGCGAGCTGCTGGTCACCGCCGACCACGGCAACTGCGAGATGATGCGCGACCCCGAGACCGGCGAGCCGCATACCTCGCACACCGTCGGCCCGGTCGACCTGGTGTATGTCGGCAGCCGCGATGCGACGCTGCGCCGCGGCGGCGCGCTGCGCGACCTGGCGCCGACCATCCTCGACCTGCTCGGCCTCGACAAGCCCGCCGAGATGAGTGGCCACAGCCTGCTGGTCGACAGGGGATGACGCAATGCCGGTACGCCCGCCTGGCGTGGCTGGCCGTCGCGCTGCTGGCCGTGGGGTTCGCGGCGGACGCACAGCAGAACAGCCGCGACGCCGAGCGCCGGCTCGAACGCGTGCGCAAGGAGCTCAACGACGTCGCCAGCGAGCGGCGCAAGCTGGAAGGCGAACGCGGCGACGCCGCGCGCCAGCTGCGCGACGCCGACGAGCGCGTGGCCTCGTCGGCGCGCACGCTCAACGGCACCGAGGCCGAACTGGCGCGGCAGCGCGAGGCGCTGGCCGGGCTGCAGGCGCAGCGCGACGCGCTCGACGCGCGCCTGCGCGGCCAGCGCGAGGAGCTGCGCGCGCTGTTGCGCGCCAGCTACGCCAACGGCAACGCTGCGCCGTTGAAGCTGCTGCTGGCCCAGGACCAGGTGGCGGACGCGAACCGCGCGCTGACCTACCAGCGCTACCTGCAGCGCCAGCGCGCCGAGCGCATCGCCGCGCTGCGCACGGAACTGGCCGAGCTGGCGTCGGTGGAGCGGCAGATCGGCGAGCGCCAGTCCGAACTGGAGGGCGTGCGCGAGCGCCAGCAGGTGCAGGTGGCCACGCTGGAGCGCGACCGCCGCACGCATGCGCAGGCGGCGGCGACGCTCGAACGCCGCTACCGCGACCGCAGCGCGCGCGAACAGGCGCTGGGCCAGGATGCGAAGTCGCTGGAACGCCTGCTCACGCGCTTGCGCGCGGCGGCGGCACGCGCCGAGGCCGAACGCAAGGCCGCGGCCGCACGCGCCGCGAAGCGCGAATCCACGCCCGCCGCAAGCGCGCGCCCGGCGCGGGCGCCGACGCAGGCCGCCCGTGCCGCGCCGGTGCAGGTGGGCGGCCTGGGCTGGCCGGTGTCGGGCGCGCTGCTCGCCGGATTCGGGGGGCGCATGCCCGACGGCCGCAACAGCAGCGGCGTGCTGATCGGCGCCGCGGTCGGCAGCACGGTGCGCGCGGTGGCCGACGGTACGGTGGTGTTCGCCGAATGGATGACCGGCTACGGCATGATCCTGATCGTCGACCACGGCAACGGCACGATGAGCCTGTACGCGCACTGCGAGACGCTGCTCAAGGATGCGGGGGCCGCGGTCAAGCGCGGCGACGCGGTCGCCACCGTCGGCAACTCGGGCGGCCAGGGCCAGCCGGCGTTGTATTTCGAACTGCGCCGCAACGGCCAGCCGGTGAATCCCGCCGGCTTGCTGCAGCGGCGCTGAACCGGCGCGCCGGATCGCCTCCGCGGCCAGCGCGGCTTCACCCGCCGGCGATGCGCGCCCGCATAATCGACCGGAACCCCGCGAGCCGCGCGGGGTCACAGTCCCGACCCGTTCCGGAGCCCTGCATGTCCTTCCGCACGCCACCGCTGCTGCTCATCGCCCTGCTGCCGCTGGCGCTGGCCGCGCCCGTCGCGCGCGGGCAGGACGCGCCCCGGGCCGCGCAACCGGCACCGCAGGCCGCGCAACCGGAGGCGCCGCGCGATCCGCCGCGCGAGGCCGGCACGCCGCCGGCCAAGGCAACCGATGCCGCGCCGGCCCAGGCGGCGCCGGACGCGACGCCGGCAGACGCCGCCACGCCGGAGACCGCGCCCGAGGTCGCCGCGAGCGACGATCCCGACGCGGTCGAGAACGCCGCGACCAAGGTGCCGCTGGACGAGATCCGCCGCTACGTCGGCCTGTTCAACGCGATCCGGCTGGGCTACGTCGATCCGGTCGACGACCGCAAGCTGATGGATTCGGCGATCCGCGGCCTGCTGCTCGACCTCGACCCGCACAGCGCCTACCTCGAGAAGAACGCCGCCGAGGCGTTCGACGAAGGCACCACCGGCGCCTACGACGGCATCGGCGTGGAGGTGCTGCAGTTGCCCGACGGCAAGATGCGCATCATCGCGCCGATCGACGACACGCCCGCGGCCAAGGCCGGGATCCGCGCCGGCGATGTCATCGTGTCGGTCGACGGCCGCCCGCTGGGCGCCTCCGATGCCGAAGGCGCCGGTCCGCTGCGCGGCCCGCCGGGCAGCCAGGTCACCCTCGGCGTGCTGCGCGAGGGCGAGGCCGCGCCGCTGGCGATCGTGGTCCACCGCGAAACCATCCGCGTCGCCAGCGTGCGCGGGCGCATGCTCGAACCGGGCTACGGCTACGTGCGCCTCAGCGCCTTCCAGGTGGAAACCGCCGCCGATTTCACGCGCACGCTGGAACGCCTGCAGAAGGACGCCGGCGGTACGCTCAAGGGCCTGGTGATCGACCTGCGCAGCAACCCCGGTGGCCTGCTCACCTCGGCCGTGCAGGTGGCCGACGACCTGCTGGACAAGGGCCGCATCGTCAGCACCCGCGGCCGCAACCCGGTCAACGACACCGAGTTCAATGCCACGCCAGGCGACCTCTTGCGCGGCGCGCCGGTGGTGGCGATCGTCGATGCCGGCTCGGCCAGCGCCGCCGAAGTGCTGGCCGGCGCGCTGCGCGACAACGACCGCGCGCGCATCGTCGGCAGCCGCACCTTCGGCAAGGGCTCGGTGCAGACGGTGATGCCGCTGGGCAATGGCGACGCGGTGAAGCTCACCACCGCGCGCTACTACACGCCCAGCGGCCGCTCGATCCAGGCGCGCGGCATCGACCCGGACGTGGTGCTCACGCCCGACCGCGCCGAGGCCAAGCCGGTGGCCGGCGTGCCCGGCTACACCGAGGCGACCCTGCCCGGCCACCTGCGCGGCGACGAGGAGCAGGAAGGCTTCGCCGCCGGCGACGTGCTCGACGGCGACGGCCCAATCACCGCGGCGCTGGCGGAACTCAAGAAGCCCAGGCCGATCGCGGCGAAAGCACCGGCTGCCGCTGCCGCGAAGCGCGACTGAGCGCCGCGCGGGACACCCGACGCCGTCGCGCGGCGTGGCACGCTCAGCCCGCCGGCCCGGTGATCCGCAGCCCCAGCAGCACCAGTGCCAGCCCGAGCAGCACGCTGCCGCCGACGTAGCCCGACGCCACCAGCCATTCACCGCGGCGCAGCAGCTGCGCGGTCTCCAGGCCGAACGCCGAGAACGTGGTGAAGCCGCCGAGCAGGCCCACGAACAGCAGCGCGCGCAGGTCCGGCGACAACACGCCCGGATGCCGTTCCGCCCAGCCCGCGAGCAGGCCCGCGGCGAGACAGCCGATGAGGTTCACCGCGAAGGTGCCCAGCGGGAATTTCTCCGGCGCTGCCGCCTGCATCGTCCACGTCGCCAACAGGTAGCGCGCGATCGAGCCGATGGCGCCGCCGAGGCCGACGACCAGCAATGCATGCAGTGAGGCGGGCATCGCCCTAGTCGTACCAGGCGCCGCGTTCGACAAGCCACCGGCAGAACGCGTCGATGGACTCTTTCGCCTCCCCGGCAGAGGCGCCGTGCAGGCGGATATCCTCCAGCGCCTGTTGCCGCATCGTATAGCCGGTCAGGCGTTGCAGGTGATTGGCAATGCCGAATTCGGTGGTCTGGTCGGGACTGGATACGGCGACGAGCGTGCGCAGGCCTTCGACAGATTCGCGTGCGCGCGCGGTCGTGAGATCGCTTTCGAGGATCTGCATGTCCGGTTCGATGCTGCGCGCCACGCCATTGCATAGTTCGGACGCGGGCGCGCCGATAGGCGCCAGTGCAACCAGGAGCATCGCACGTAGCGTGCCCGCCATCACCGCGGCTTCGCCGGCAGCGGGAACGGCGTGACCACCTTCTCGCCGGATTCGGCGTCGCGGATCGCGGACTGGCCCTTCTTCTCCACTTCCTCGACGCGCAGGATCGCCTGCATCGGCAGGTGCAGGGCGCGGGTATTGCCGAATTCGTCGCGCAGGCGCTCCTCGGTCGGGTCCACCACCAGCCCTTCGTGCACGTCGAACACGAGGTCGGCGACCTCGACGAAGCCCCACAGCCGGCCGCTGTCCACGCGCCGCGCGTACAGCTCGTAGACCTTGCCGTGGTTCAGGAAGGTGACCTTGTAGAGCGTCTTCGACATGCGCCGATTATAGGGACCGGCGGCCGAGGGGCAGGGAGGCGGACCGGTCGCGATGCCCTCGAAGCCTGTCATCCCGAGCGCAGCGAGGGATCTGCTTCCTGAGACCCCGGGCCAGGGCAGATCCCTCGCTGTGCTCGGGATGACAAGCAAGGCGCCGCCGCCTCACGCCCTGTTCCCGGTCCCTGTCCCGGCCCTCAGTACCCTTTCAATCGCCGCAGCCGCCGCGCGATCGCGCCGCGCGAGGCGATCGCGAACAGGATCCCGAACAGGAACCCCGCGGCATGGGCCGCCCACGCCACCGCGCCGAACGCCGGGCCGACGTAGGCGAACACGATCTGCAGCGCCGCCCACACCCCGATCAGCAGCGAGGCCGGCGCGCGCACGAACTCCAGGAACAGTCCCAGCGGCACCACCACGCCCAGGCGTGCCTGCGGGAACAGGGCGAGGTAGGCGCCGATCACCGCCGACACCGCGCCCGAGGCGCCGATGATCAGCCGGTCCGGGGCGCCGATCACCAGCAGCGCGAACAGGTTGGCCAGCGCGCCGCCGAGGAAGAACAGGGCCAGGAACCGCCACGGGCCCATGACCCGCTCGGCCGGCAGCCCGAAGATCAGCAGGAACACCAGGTTGCCCAGCAGGTGCGCCCAGTCGGCGTGCAGGAACAGCGCCGTGAACAGGCGCAGCCAGCGCCAGGGGTCGGCCCAGGCCTGCCAGCCACTGGTCAGGAACGGGTCGCCGGCCAGCGCGCCCCAGTCCAGCATCAGCGCCCGCAGCGAGTCGTCCGAGCGCGACTGCGCCCACAGGAACGCCGCCCACAGCAACGCCGCGAGCAACGGCGTCGCCCAGCGCAGCGTCGGGCGGGTGCGGGTGGGGACGGAGACGAACATGGCCGGACACCTTACCCGGTCCGCCGGGGGGCG
>JAIUOJ010000052.1 GCA_020161335.1 Pseudomonadota bacterium | reverse complement strand
GATGGGGGCGGGGAAGGCGCGAAGGCAGCGAAGGTCGCCCTCATCCGGCCCTGCGGGCCACCTTTTCCCGCAAGCGGGAGAAGGGAATGCAAGCAGGGGCAGGGAGTCCAGCGGCAGCAGGAATCCCTGTGGAAACAGGGAACCCGGATGGAATCAGGGAATCCGGACGACAGGGTGGACGCCGTGGGCACCGACGCCGCCACCGGCCGCCCCGGTAGCACTTCGCGTCGCCATGCCGTTCCTTCCCCCGCTCGCGGGGGAAGGTGCCGAAGGCGGATGGGGGCGGGGACGGCGCGAAGGCAGCGAAGGTCGCCCTCATCCGGCCCTGCGGGCCACCTTCTCCCGCAAGCGGGAGAAGGGAATGCAAGCAAGGGCAGGGAGTCCAGCGGCAGCAGGAATCCCTGTGGAAACAGGCAACCCGGATGGAATCAGGGAATCCGGACGACAGGGTGGGTGCCGTGGGCACCGACGCCGCCACCGGCCGCCCCGGGCGACACCCCGGGGTCAATCGCCGCGGTGGGTGCCGTCCTGCTCCGGATCGCGGTCGAGGCCGCCGTCGTCCGGGTCGGGCGGCGGCTTGCGGCCGCGACGACGCGCGTCCTCGCCGTCGCGTGGCTGCGGTTCCGGATAGCCCGGCGTGTCGCCGGGCGTGCCGGCGTCGCCGCCGGCCGGGCTGCGGGCCATGGCTTACCTCCCCAGTTCGAAGACCACGTCGAGGTTGGCCGACAGCGTGGTCTCGCCCGGCGACACCGGCGCGGATTCCATGCGCGCGTCCATCGCCATCGCCTTCATCATCGGCATCGGCGGCTGGAACCCGCCGCCTTCGCTGATGCTGACGATGCGGCGCACGCGCAGACCGAGCGACTTGGCGTACATCTCCGCGCGCGCCTGCGCGCTCTTCAACGCGGCCTGGCGGGCTTCGTCGTACGCGGCTTCCGGCTGGTCGATCTCGAAGCTGGGGCCGTTGACCTGGTTGGCGCCGCTGGCGACCAGCGCATCGAGCACCTCGCCGAGCTTGGCGATGTCGCGCACCTTGATGTTCACGGTGTTGCTGGCCTGGTAGCCGGTGATCGTCGGCGGCTGGTTCTCGGCGTAGCGGTACTGCGGGCTGATGTTGATGCCGCTGGTCTGGATGTCGCGCTCGGCGATGCCGGCGGCGCGGATCGCGGCCACCACCTTGTTCATCTGCGTCGAGTTGGCCTTCAGCGCGGCATTGGCGTCGGCGGCCTGGGTGACCACGCCGGTCGACAGCGAGGCCACGTCGGGCACGCGGGTCGCGTTGGCACTGGCCGACACCGAGAGCAGGGTGCCGTCGCTGGGCGCGGCGATCGACGGGGGCGCGGTCTGCGCGGAGGCGGTGGTCATCGCGGCGGTTCCGAGGGCGAGGGCGCTGGCGAGCAGCAGGAGGCGGAGGGGCTTGCGGGTCATGCGGTTCTCCCGTGGGGGCGGTGGACAGGGTTGTCGGGAGCCAGTGAACGGCCCGTGAGCCTGAATGGGGTTACGGCCGGCGCGGCGGCCGGTCGGCACGCTGCCGCGGGTATCCTTGCCGGATGCTGCATCTTGCCTCGCAATCGCCCCGCCGGCGCGAACTCCTGGCGCGCCTCGGCGTCGACTTCGGGGTCATCGACGTCGACGTCCCCGAACGCCGCGAACCCGGCGAGCCGCCCGAGGACTACGTGCGCCGCGTCGCCCGCGAGAAGGCCGGCGCCGGCCTGCTCGAAGTCGTCGCGGTGCCCGGCGCGCTGGTGCTGGGCGCCGACACCGAGGTGATCCTCGACGACGAGGTGTTCGGCAAGCCGCGCGACGCCGCCGACGCCATGGCGATGCTGCGCCGGCTGTCGGGCCGCACGCACGCGGTGGTGTCGGCGGTGAGCCTGGTCTCGGCCGGGCGCGAGGCGCAGGCGGTGTCGCGTTCGCGGGTGGCCTTCGCGGCGCTGGGCGAGGACGAGATCGCCGCCTACGTCGCCAGCGGCGAACCGATGGGCCGCGCCGGCGCCTATGCGATCCAGGGCGGCGCCGAGCGCTTCGTCACCCGCCTCGACGGCAGCTTCTCCGGCGTGATGGGGCTGCCGCTGCACGAAACGGCGCAGCTGCTGCGCGGGTTCGGGGTGGTGACCGGCTTCCCGGTGCCCCCATCCCATCCTTCCCCCCCGCAAGCGGGAAGGGGCGGCGGTGCCGCGCGGGAGTCGCTGGGCTCATTGCCATCGGCAACCGCGGCATCAGGCCGGGAGTAAGGATTCGATGTCGGAAGAAATCCTGGTCAACGTCACCCCGCGCGAGACGCGCGTCGCGGTGGTCGAGAACGGCATGCTGCAGGAGCTGCACATCGAACGCGGCTGGCGGCGTGGCGTGGTCGGCAACATCTACAAGGGCCGGGTGCAGCGGGTGATGCCGGGCATGCAGGCCGCGTTCGTCGACATCGGCCTGGAGCGCACCGCGTTCCTGCACGCCAACGACGTGATGCGCTCGCAGGCGTCCGATGCCGAGGACGAGGCGCTGCCGGTGCCGGTGCCGACGCGTCCGGTGACCGAACTGCTGCGCGATGGCCAGGAAGTGATCGTGCAGGTGGTCAAGGATCCGATCGGCAGCAAGGGCGCGCGCCTGACCACCCAGCTCAGCATTCCCTCGCGCTACCTGGTGCTGCTGCCGCAGTCGCGCGTGGTTGGCGTGTCGGCGCGGATCGAGGACGAGGCCGAACGCGCGCGGCTGAAGGCGCTGGTGGGCGAGCTGTCGCCCGCCGGCGACGTGCCGCTGGGCTACATCGTGCGCACCAATGCCGAAGGCCAGCCGAACGAGGCGCTGGGCGAGGACATCGCCTACCTGTCGCGGGTGTGGAACATCGTCGGCAAGCGTTCGCGCGAGGCGCCGGTGCAGACCTGCATCTACGAAGACCTCAGCCTGCCGTTGCGCGCGGTGCGCGACCTGATCCGCAAGGACGTGGAGAAGGTGAAGGTGGATTCGCGCGAGACCTTCGACCGGCTGCAGGCGTTCGTCGCCAAGTACATGCCGGTGCTGGCCGAACGCATCGAGCTTTACACCGGCAACCGCCCGATCTTCGACCTGTACGGGGTCGAGGACGAGATCCAGCGCGCGCTGGAGAAGCAGGTGCCGCTGAAGTCCGGTGGTTACCTCGTCATCGACCAGACCGAGGCGATGACCACCGTCGACGTCAACACCGGCTCGTTCCTCGGCCAGCGCAACCTCGAGGAAACGGTGTACCGCACCAACCTCGAGGCCGCGCAGGCGGTGGCGCGGCAGCTGCGCCTGCGCAACCTCGGCGGCATCATCATCATCGACTTCATCGACATGGTCGACGACGAGCATCGCCGCCAGGTGCTGCGCGTGCTCGAGAAATCGCTGGCCAAGGACCACGCCAAGACCACGGTCTACGACTTCTCGCCGTTGGGCCTGGTGGAGATGACGCGCAAGCGCACCGTGGAGAGCCTGCAGCGCCAGCTCAGCGAGACCTGCCACGAGTGCGGCGGCCGCGGCATGCTCAAGACGCCGGAGACGGTGACCTACGAGATCTTCCGCGAGATCGTGCGCGCGGTGCGCCAGTTCGACGCCGAACGCCTGCTGGTGATCGCCTCGCCCAAGGTGGTGGCGCGGATCACCGACGAGGAATCGACGGCGGTGGCCGAGCTGGAGGAGTTCCTCGGCAAGTCGATCCGCTTCCAGGGCGACGAGCAGTACCTGCAGGAGCAGTTCGATGTCGTGCTGCTGTAGGGCCGGGAATCGGGAATCGGGAATCGGGAACGGGAAAGGCAATAGCCCGCCGCGTTCCCTGCTGTTGACGTTGCCGTTTCCATTCCCCATTCCCCATTCCCCATTCCCCGCGTCAAGCGGAGCGCGATGCCCATGACCGCGCCCCTGCGTCGCCGGCTGCGGCTGGCGCGACGCGGCGCGTGGTACGCGGTCGCGATCGTGCTGGTGCTGATGGCGCTGGCCGCGGGCGCGCTCAGCCGCCTGCTGCCGCTGGCCGAACGCCATCCCGATCGCGTCGCCGCGTGGCTCGGCGAGCGCGTCGGGCGGCCGGTGGCGTTCGACCGGCTGGAGACCGAATGGACGCGGCGCGGCCCGCTGCTGCGTTTCGACGGCCTGCGCGTCGGCGAGGGCGCGGACGCGCTGCGCATCGGCGCGGCGGAGATGCTGGTGTCGCAGTACGCCGGACTGCTGCCGGGGCGCTCGTTCACCGAGCTGCGCCTGCGCGGCCTGCAGCTGACGCTCGAACGCGGCGACGATGGCCGCTGGAGCGTGCACGGCCTGCCCGGTGACCAGCAGGCCGCGGGCGATCCCTTCGCCGCGCTGGAGCGGCTGGGCGAGCTGCAGGTGATCGGGGGCCGGCTCACCCTGGTCGCGCCGGCGCTGGGCATCGAGACCACGCTGCCGAGGATCGACCTGCGCCTGCAGGTCAACGGTGATCGCGTGCGCACCGCGGTGCGTGCGTGGATCCGCGAGGACGCGTCGCCGCTGGACGTGTCGGCCGACATCGACCGCCGCGCCGGCGACGGCGAGGCGTACGCGGCGGCGATGCGTGCGGACCTGGCCGCATGGTCGCCCTTGCTGCACTTCGCCGGCGTCTCGGCCGAGGCCGGGGGTGGACGCGCCCAGGCGTGGATGCACCTGCACGACAAGCGCGTCACCATGGTGATGGTCGATGCCGACCTGGACGACGTCGCGCTGCGCGGCAGCCCGGTTGCGGACGGGCGCGCGCCGCCGCGGATGCGGTTCGAACACTTGCTGGCCAAGGCGCGCTGGCAGCTGACCGACGAGGGCTGGCGCGTCGACGCACCGCGCCTGCGCATCGGTGCCGAAGGCGCGCCGCAGGTGCTCGACGGCCTTGCCGTCGCCGGCGGCCGGCACTTCGCCTTGCGCGCCGCGCGGCTCGACGCCGGGCCGCTGGTGATGGGGCTGGCGTTGGGCGACCGGCTCGACCCCGGCCTGCGCCGCTGGCTGCTGGCCGCGGCGCCCGATGCCGGGCTGCGCGACATCGTCATCGCCGGTGGTGACGGCGGGCGCATGCGCGCGTCGGCGCGGGTCGAATCCCTGCGCTTCGCCACGGTCGGCGACACGCCGGGCCTCGATGGCCTGGCCGGAATGCTCACCGGCGACGAACAGGGCTTCCGCTTCGTGCCGGAACCGGCCGCGACGGTGCGCTTCGACTGGCCCTCCGGCTTCGGCGCGCCGCATCGGGTGACGCTGCGCGGCGAGGTGGCCGGCTGGCGCGAGGGCAACGGCGTGCGCATCGATGCGCCGGCGCTGCGCATCGAGGGCGAAGGCTATGCCGCCGACGCGCGCGGCGGCCTGTGGTTCCAGAACGACGGCACGCGCCCGCGCATCGATCTGGTGGCCAGGCTCGACGATGCCCAGGTGCCGATCGCCAAGCGCTTCTGGGTGCGCCACCTGATGCCCGACGCGGCCGAGCACTGGCTCGACGCGGCGCTGGTCGGCGGCACCGTGCGCGGCGGTCGCGCGGTGGTGTCCGGCGACCTCGATGCGTGGCCTTTCAGCAGCGTCGACGGCCACCAGGCGCAGGGCCTGTTCCAGGCCGAGGCGCAGCTGGTCGACGCCGTGGTCAAGTTCCAGCCCGACTGGCCGGCCGCCGACCATCTCAACGGCGACGTGGTGTTCGTCAACGACGGCTTTTCGGTGAAGGGCCGCGCGGCGATCGCCGGCGTCGGCGTGCCGACGCTCGAGGCGCGGCTCGACCATTACCACCACGCGACCCTGTCGGTGGACGCGCGCGCCGAGGGCGATGCGGCCAGGCTGCTCGCGCTGCTGCGCGCCAGCCCGCTGCGCGAGGGCATCGAGGACACGCTCGACAGCCTGTCCGCGAGCGGGCCGGTGGCGTCGACGTTCGCGCTGGTGCTGCCGCTCGAAGGCGGCAAGCCGCCGACGGTGGCAGGCGCAGTGGAACTGCGCAGCACGAAACTGGCGGATGCGCGCTGGGATGTCGCGTTCGAACAGGTGCGCGGACAGGCGCGCTACGACCGCCACGGATTCGCCGCCGAGCGGCTGGCGGCCGTGCGCGACGGCGCCGCCGGCACGCTGTCGCTGCGCGCCGGCGCCGGCCACGTGCGCGATGCCGCGCAGGCGTTCGAGGCCGAACTCGATGCCTCGCTCAGCGCCGCCGACCTGCTGAAGCAGGCGCCGGACCTGGCGTGGCTGCAGCCGCATGTGCGCGGGCGCTCGCCGTGGCAGGTGGCGGTGGCGATCCCGAAGGCGCAGCCGGCGGCGCGCGCGGCACCGGTGCGGCTGCAACTGCGCTCGTCGCTGGTCGGCACCACGCTCGACCTGCCCGCGCCGCTGGAGAAGCCTGCCGGCGCGACGCTGCCGACCACGATCGCCACCGCGTTGCCGTTCGGCGATGGCGAAGTCGAGGTGGATTTCGGCGGCCGGCTGGCGCTGCGCGCGCGCACCACGCCCGCCGGCACCGGCGTGCGCGTGGCGCTGGGCGCGTCGCGCGTGGCCGAGGCGCCGCCGGCGAACGGACTGGTGGCCAGCGGCCGCACGCCGGTGCTGGATGCGCTCGACTGGGCCGCGATCGCCGGGGGCGGCGGCAGCGGCGGCGAGTTCCCGCTGCGCGGGATCGACATCACCGCCGGTCGCCTGCAACTGCTCGGCACCGGCTTCGCCGACGCGCGGCTGGTGGCGACGCCCGCGGCCGGCGGCACCCGCCTGCGCTTCGAGGCTGCGGCCGTTGCCGGCGAACTGCATTTGCCGCAGGATCCGCGCGCCCCGGTGGTCGGCACGTTCGAACGCGTGTACTGGCAGGGCCCGGATCCGGCGACCGCGTTTTCCGCATCGCCGGCGCCAACCGCGCCGGCCGGCCGCGACGCCACCGATCCGGCCAAGGTGCCGCCGCTGCAGCTCGACATCGCCGACTTCCGCTTCGGCGACCTGGCCCTGGGCCGGCTCGCGCTGCGCACCCGGCCGACCGCCGACGGCCTGCGCATCGACCAGCTGCAGGCGGTGGCGCCGAAGCAGCGCATCGAGGCCACCGGCACCTGGAGCGGCGGCAGCGCCGGGCGCACCCGGCTCGACATGCGGGCGCAGAGTCGCGACTTCGGCGCGCTGATGGCCGGGCTGGGCTTCGGCCGCAGCCTCGACGGCGGCGAGGGCGAACTGCAGTTCACCGCCGATTGGCCGCGCAGCCCCGCCGATTTCACCCTGGGTGCGCTGCAGGGGCAACTGACGGTCGCGATCAAGGACGGTCGCCTGGTGGAAGTGGAGCCCGGTGCCGGCCGCGTGCTCGGCCTGCTCAGCGTGGCGCAGTTGCCACGGCGGCTGATGCTCGACTTCCGCGACTTCTTTTCCAAGGGCTTCGCCTTCGATCGCATCGGCGGCCACGTGCGCTTCGATGGCGGCGTCGCGCAGAGCGACGACATGGTCATCGACGGCCCGGCTGCGGAGATCCGCATGCGCGGCCGCAGCGACCTGCGGGCGCAGACCCACGACCAGACCATCGAGGTGCTGCCCAAGACCGGCAACCTGCTGCCCGCGGTGGGCGCGCTGGCCGGGGGCCCCATCGGCGCCGCGGTCGGCGCAGTCGCCAACGCGGTGCTGAAGAAGCCGCTGGGCGAGATGGGCGCGAAGACCTATCGCGTCAGCGGGCCGTGGAAGGAACCCAAGGTCGAGGTGGTCGAACATGGCCGCGGCGACAACGCGGTCGCGGCCCCGCGCACGCCGCCGCTTCCGGCGCAATAGCGCCGACCTCCCCCGGACGCGTTAGCCTGCGCACCTGCGCGTGGCGTGTGCCCCGCGCGCCACGGCTTGCCAATCCCCTCGACGCCCCCCATCCAGACACGATGAGCAACGAATCCCCCCTGGTCCTCGCGCAATCGCGGCTGCTGCTGCCCGCCGGCCTCGACACCGACGGCCTCGACCGCATGTTCGGCACCCTGCTGGGCCCGGGCATCGACTTCGGCGACCTGTATTTCCAGCACGCTCGGCGCGAGAGCTGGAGCGTCGAGGACGGCATCGTCAAGGACGGCGCGCATTCGATCGAACAGGGCGTCGGCGTGCGCGCGATCAGTGGCGAGAAGACCGGCTTCGCCTATTCCGACGACATCAACGGCGAGGCGCTGCTGGACGCCGCGCGCTCGGCGCGGGCGATCGCGCGCGACGGGTCGTCGCAGTCGCCGCGCGCGCTGGCGGTGGGGCGCGCGCGCGCACCGGGCGGGCACGACCTCTACCCGGCGCACGATCCGGTCGACGGGCTGGGCAACGCCGCCAAGGTCGAGGCCCTGCGCCGCGTCGACAGGCTGCTGCGTGCCGCCGATCCGCGCGTGAAGCAGGTGATGGTCGGCCTCACCGGCGGCGTCGACACCGTGCTGGTGGCGCGCAGCGACGGCGTGCTGGCCGGCGACGTGCGCCCGCTGGTGCGGCTCAACATCCAGGTCATCGTCGAGCAGGAGGGGCGCCGCGAGAGCGGCTATGCCGGCTACGGCGGGCGCCATGGCTACGACGAGCTGCTCGGCGACGGCCGGCCGGAGCGTTTCGCGCGCGAGGCGCTGCGCCAGGCGCTGGTCAACCTCGAGGCGATCGACGCGCCGGCCGGCAACATGCCGGTGGTGCTGGGCGCAGGCTGGCCGGGCGTGCTGCTGCACGAGGCGGTCGGCCACGGGCTGGAGGGCGACTTCAACCGCAAGGGCACGTCCACCTATGCCGGGCGCATGGGCCAGCGCGTGGCGTCGCCGGGGGTGACCATCGTCGACGACGGCACGCTCGATGGCCGCCGCGGCTCGCTCAACATCGACGACGAGGGCACGCCGACGCAGTCGACCACCCTGATCGAGGACGGCGTGCTCACCGGCTACATGCAGGACACGCTCAACGCGCGGCTGATGGGCGTGGCGCCGACCGGCAACGGCCGCCGCGAATCGTTTGCGCACCTGGTCATGCCGCGCATGACCAACACCTACATGCTGGCCGGCAAGCGCGAGCGCGAGGAGATGATCCGGTCGGTGAAGCGCGGCCTGTACGCGGTCAACTTCGGCGGCGGCCAGGTCGACATCACCAGCGGCAAGTACGTGTTCTCCGCGACCGAGGCCTACCTGATCGAGGACGGGAACATCACCGCGCCGGTGAAGGGCGCGACCCTGATCGGCAACGGCCCGGAAACGATGCAGCGCGTGACCATGGTCGGCAACGACCTTGCACTCGACGAAGGCGTCGGCACGTGCGGCAAGGACGGGCAGAGCGTGCCGGTGGGCGTTGGCCAGCCCTCGCTGCTGATCTCGCAGGTCACGGTGGGCGGGACGAAGGCGTGAGGGCCGTGATTGGTGGTTCGGGATTCGTGATTGGAAAAAGCGGGGATGCTTTTGCCCCTTGCCTTCACGAATTCCGAATCACCAATCCCCAATCACGCCTCCTGCGCGAGCGTGTCGCGCAGGAGCTTGAACAGCTCGCGGAACGACTTCGGCGGCTTGTTGCGCTTGCGCTCCTCCAGCGCGTTGCGCACGAGCTGCCGCAGCTTCTGCCGGTCGGCCTGCGGGAACTCGGCCAGCAGCTCGGCCAGCGCCTCGTCGCCTTCGTCCAGCAGGCGCTCGCGCCAGTGTTCGGCGCGATGCAGCCGCGCGGTGTCGAGCTTCGCCGCCTCGCCGCCGGCATCCAGCGCGTCGCGGATCGCGGCCAGCGTCTCGTCTTCCTCGCGCCGCATCTGCTTGGCCAGGAAGGCCAGCTGGCGCTTGCGCGCGATGTGCGAACGGATGCGCCGGGTGTCGGCGATATGCGGCAGCAGGTGCTCGGGCACCGGCAGTTTCGCCAGCCGGCCCGGTTCCAGTTCGGTCAGCTGGCCGGCCAGCGCCAGCACGTCGAGCGCGTCGCGCCGCTGCTGGCTGCGGCTGGGCGACAGGAACTCGCCGGTCTCTTCGTCCTTTCCTCTCATTGCATCAGGATAAGCCATTGAACAGCGTTGCCGTGCCCGTGACCGACGACAGCCCCGAGCGGCTCGACCGCCTGGAGGGGCTGGCCGCGCGCCTGCTCGACGCCTGCCGTGCGCAGGGTGCGACCCAGGCCGAGGTGTCCTGTTCGGAGGAGCGCGGCCTGAGCGTGAACGTGCGCATGGGCGAGGTGGAGACGGTGGAGTCCACCCGCGACCGCGGCATCGGCGTGACCGTGTACTTCGGCCAGCGCAAGGGCAGCGCCAGCACTGCCGACCTGCGCGAGTCGAGCCTGGAGGCGACCGTGGCGCAGGCCTGCGCCATCGCCCGCCACACCGAGGACGACGATGCGGCCGGCCTCGCCGATGCGGCGCTGATGGCCCGGCCCGGCCCCGGCGGGTGGCCCGACTTCGACGACTGGCATCCCTGGCCGATCGACGCCGATCGCGCGATCGACCTCGCCCTGGCCTGCGAGGCCGCCGGGCGCGACGCCGATGCGCGCATCGGCAACTCCGACGGCGCTTCGGTCTCCACCAGCGCGTCGCTCGGCGTCTACGCCAATTCGCACGGGTTCGTCGGTGCCGAGCGTGGCACCCACCACAGCATCGGCTGCGCGCTGATCGCCGGCCGCGGCGACGACATGCGCCGCGACGGCTGGTACAGCGTGGCGCTGGCCGAGGGCGACCTCGAGTCGCCGGCCGCGATCGGGCGCAAGGCGGCCCAGCGCACACTGTCGCGGCTGCAGCCGCGCGCGATCGCCACCGGCGAATACCCGGTGCTGTTCACCGCCGAGGTGGCGCGCTCGCTGGTCGGCCACCTGCTGGGCGCGATCTCGGGCGGCGCGCTGTACCGGCGCGCAAGCTTCCTGCTCGACAGCGCCGGCACGCGCCTGTTCCCGCACTGGCTGTCGATGCGCGAGGACCCGTTCCTCGCGCGCGGCTTCCGCTCGGCGGCCTACGACAACGAGGGCGTCGCCACGCGGGCGTCGATGCTGGTCGAGGATGGCGTCCTGCAGCGCTACGTGCTGGGCAGCTACTCGGCGCGCAAGCTTGGCCTGGAGACCACCGGCAACGCCGGCGGCGTGCACAACCTGGACGTGTCGGCCAATGCCGGTGACTTCGATGCGCTGGTGCGCGGCATGGGGCGCGGCCTGGTGGTGACCGAGCTGATGGGGCAGGGCGTGAACAGCGTGACCGGCGACTACTCGCGCGGCGCCGCCGGCTTCCTGGTCGAGGGCGGCGCCATCGCGAATCCGGTCGATGGCGTGACCATTGCCGGCAACCTGCGCGAGATGTTCCTCGGCATCGAAGCGGTCGGCAGCGACGTCGACCCGCGCTCGCACCTGCGCACCGGCTCGATCCTGGTGGGGCGGATGACCGTCGCCGGCGGCGATTGACGTTATGCTAGCGACGGCCTCCGCATGCGCAATCCGGCAGGCGGGAGCGGCCTCGGCCCGACTCCTACATCATTCCATGGGGATGGATACATGAACGACACGAACCCGACCGTCGGTGACGCGAATCAGGACGATCGCACCGTTGCAATGCTGACCCACCTGTCCGGAATTGTCCTCGGCTTCATCGTCCCGCTGATCGTGTGGCTGATCAACAAGGACAAGCCTGAGAAGGGCTTCCTGATCGACCAGTCCAAGGAAGCGCTGAACTTCAACATCACGCTGTTAGGTGTCTATCTCGCGTTGGTCGTGTTGACAGTGGTCACGCTCGGCCTCGCGAGTCCGTTGTTCTTCGTGCTGTGGGTTGTCGCGATCGTGTTCTTCATCATCGCCGGCCTTGCCGCCAACCGTGGCGAGGCATATCGTTACCCGTTCGCGCTGCGCCTGATCAAGTGATCTCCCCGCCGGTGGGCGCGCGACGCGCCCACCGGTCTGGATGTGACTAGCCCATCCGTTGGGTTGAGTTCCTGCCCCCCATCCGCATCATCGTGGTGACGCCGGACGGTTTCCGGCGGGGAGCCGAACGATGGATGTGATTCTGCATCGTGAAGACGTCGCCCAGGGCGACCGCCAGTGGGCTGCCGCCGCGCACGCCTCCGCGCTGGCCCTGGCGCTGCTGACCAGCTGGACCGCGGGCTTCGCCGGCATGCTGGCGGCGGGCGTGGTCTACCTGCTCAAGCGTGACGACTCCGGTTTTGTCGCCGCGCATGCGCGCGAAGCGTTCAACTTCAACTTCAGCATGTTCCTGTATGCCTGCGCGGTGTGCGCGATCGGCATGCTGTTGCTCGGCGCGACGGTGTTGACGCTCGGCATCGGCCTGATCGTGACCCTGCCGGCGGGGCTGGCGCTGCTGGTGGCGATCGCCGGCATCGCGATGATGTGGCTGGTGTGCAGCATCGTGGCCACGATCAAGGCCTGGAACGGCGAGGACTATCGCTATCCGCTGACGATCCGGCTGCTGTAGAACAAACCGGGGTCGGAGTCGACTTGCCTTTGGCGCATGGAATTGGCAAGCCGCCCGGGGAAAGTCGACTCTGACCCCGGCTTTCCTAGTGGTCGCGCTCGATCGCCTGGCGGCCGAGCGCGGCCAGCGGTGCGGTGTCGCCGGGGCAGGTGGCGAGCGCGTCGGACATGGCCTGCGCCAGCGCACGCAGGCGTGCACGCGAGGCGTCGACGCCGAGCAGCGCGGGGAACGTGGCCTTGTCCTGAGCGACGTCCTTGCCTGCGGTCTTGCCGAGCGTGGCGCTGTCGCCCTCGATGTCGAGCAGGTCGTCGCGGATCTGGAAGGCCAGGCCCAGGGCTTCGGCGTAGGCATCGAGCGCAGTGCGCACGCGGGCATCGGCGTCGGCGGCGATCGCACCCAGTCGCACCGCGGCGCGCAGCAGCGCGCCGGTCTTCATCGCATGCAGGCGTTCCAGGAAAGAAAGGGGGTCGGAGTCACTTTTCCGCCGAGCGGCTTCGAGCACCTGATCCGCCTGCCCGGAAAAGTGATGCGGCCCCCCTTTCCCGGTCGCGGCGAGGTCGAATGCCTGCCCGCCGCACATGCCGGCGGCGCCGGCGGCACCGGCCAGCTCGGCGAGCATCCCGATGCGCGCCGCGTCGGACGACGGCGCGCGCGCCAGCGCGGAGAACGCCAGCGCCTGCAGTGCATCACCGGCGAGGATCGCGGTGGCTTCGTCGAAGGCGACATGCACCGTGGGCTGGCCGCGGCGCAGCGCGTCGTCGTCCATGGCGGGCAGGTCGTCGTGCACCAGCGAATAGGCGTGGACCAGTTCCACCGCGGCGGCGGGCGCGGCCAGCGTCGCGTCGTCGGCGCCGCAGGCGTACCCGCTCGCATGCACCAGCAGCGGGCGCATGCGCTTGCCGCCCAGCAGCACGGCGTGGCGCATCGCGGCGAGCAGTCGCGGTTCGGTGCCGTCGAGACCGTCGAGCGCCGCGGCCAGCGCCGCGTCGGATTGCATGCGCCAGCGCTGCAGCCGCGCCTGGACCTCGTCGCCGGGTTCAGCCGTCGCCATGGCCGGCGCCGGGGAAGGGTTCGGCCTTGTCCGGCGCATCGGGATCGGTGAGCAGGCGCACGCGCAGTTCCGCCTGTTCCAGCGCCTGCTGGCAGCGACGGTAGAGGCCCACGCCACGCTCGTACGCCGCCAGCGAGTCCTCGAGGCTCATCTCGCCGTGCTCCATCTTCTCCACCAGTTGCTCGAGCTGGTCGAGCGAGGTCTCGAAATCGGCGACCGGAGCGGCATCGGCGGAGGGTTTCTTGGCCATTCGCGAAGTGTACGCGACGCGCCGTGGCGACGGATGTCAGCCAGCGGGTCGCCATGCCAGCCGGCAGCCGCGTGCGCGCTGCCATGCGTCGAACGCGGCCGAGGACACCAGGTCGCCCGCGGCGAGCAGGCGGCCATGGGCGTCCGACAGCAGCGGCGCCTGCGCACGCTGCCATGGCGGCACGCCCAGGTCCTGCAGCACGTGCTTGAGCGCGTGGTCGTGGCGGCGGCCCGGCAGGCGGATGCGCTCGCCGCCGCGGCGGGCGTGCACGATGAAGCCGTCCTGCGGCAGGTCGATGCAAGCGACGGCCTGCCCGGTGAACGCCAGCCGCGCGTCGCCGGGCAGGCGCAGCGGCGACGCGCCCGTCCAGGGGTGCCGATACGCGGAGGGAAGGGGGGGCGCTGGCCGCCCGGCCCACAGCAGGTCGCGCCAGCGGCGCACGGCGGCATCGCGCCAGGCGAAGGCGGGCGCATCGCCGCGGGCATCGTCGACCAGGTCGCGCCCGATCCGCGCCACGCCTTCGCCCGGCAGCGGCGGCAGCCCCAGCGACGACAGCCACAGGCGCAGCACGCGCGCACGCCGTGCAGGGTCGAGTTCCCGCAGCGGTTCGACCTGCAGCCAGGACGCGTCGACACTGCGCGCGGACGCGAGGGCGGCGGCGTCTTCCTGCGCCAGCAGCGACGCGGCCTCGGCCTGCAGCGTCGCGGCCCGCGCGAACGCGGCCGCTGCGTGCGGCCAGCGCGCGTGCACCACCGGCATCACCGCATGGCGCAGGACGTTGCGGTCATGCGCGGTGTCGGCATTGGAAGGATCCTCGATCCACGCCAGCCCATGTGCCCGGGCGTAATCGAGCAGCGCGGTGCGTGGCACGTCGAGCAGCGGACGCCACAGCCAGCCGCGGCCGCAGCGCCGCGAAGGCCGCATCGCGGCGAGGCCATCGACGCCGGATGCGCGCAGCGCGCGCAGCAGGAAGGTTTCGGCCTGGTCGTCGCGGTGGTGCGCGAGGGCCAGCACCTCGCCGTCACCGAGCGCCGCCTCGAACGCGGCGTGCCGCGCCTGCCGCGCCGCGGCCTCGAGGCCGTCGCCCTGGTCGCGCGCCACGTCGACGCGCACCACGTCGAGCACGATGCCGAGCGCGGCACATTGCCGCGCGCAGGCCTCGGCCCAGGCGTCGGCCTGCGCATGCAGGCCATGGTGCACGTGGAGCGCGCGCAGGCCGCGTGCGCGCAGGGTGGCGTCGAGCGCAAGGCGGTGCAGCAGCACGCTCGAATCGAGCCCGCCGCTCAGTCCGACCCGCAGCGGCGATGCGGGCGCCGGCGGGTCCGGCAAGGTCAAGGGAGGGACGTCGGGCACGGTGCTTCGGCGTGAAGCATGGCGCACGCACGGGCGCGCGCCATGCCGTGGGCCTACTCGGTTTCGATCCGGATGCCGCCGATCACGCCGGCGGCAAGGTTGTAGATCAGCGCCTGGATCACGCCACCGACGAATCCGCAGATGCCGTAGAGGATCGGCAGCGCGATCACGCCGACCACGCCGCCGCCGAGCGCAGCCAGCGGCCCGGCGTCACCCTGGCTGCCGGCAAGGCCGGCGATCATGCTGCCGAACACCAGCAGCAGCAATCCCGCGATCAGGCCGAACGCAGCCGCGATGATGCCCGTGATCTTGCCCACGGACAGGATGTCCAGCTTCTTGATGATCATTGCAATCGCTCCCCGGAGGTCCGCCGGTTGCGGACAGCGGCGATTCTAGACCCAATCTTTTCCGGGCCATCCTGCGCGGCGGACCGGCGACGCGGGACTGCCGCCTACTTCAGCTCGCGCTTCGCCAGGTCGATCCATTCGCGCTGTTCGCGCCGGTAGTAGCGGGGCAGGGCGTCGGCGCGCTTGAGGATCTCGCGGAACAGGCGTTCGGCGCCGGTGGTGTCGCCTTCGCGCTTGAGCAGCAACGCGTAGCGGGCGCGCGCCTCCTCGCCGGGATGGCCCTGGACCACGGCGTCGTATTCGTGCCTTGCCGCGGCGATGTCGCCGCTGGCCTCGACCGCGCGGGCGTAGAGCAGGTGGCCTTCGCTGGAACGGAAGTCCGGGTTGGCCGCGATCAGTGCGTCGAGCGTCGTGCGCGCGTCGGCCGGCTGGCCCAGGCCGAACTGCGCCCTCGCCAGGCCCAGCATCAGGTGCGGGTCGGTCGCGTACAGGCCCTTGAGCGAGGCGCGATAGAGATCGGCCGCCTGCGCGAAATCGCCGGCGTGCAGGCTCTGCTCGGCGAGCGCGCGGCGGTTGTCGAGGGTGTCGGCAATGTCGAGCCGGCGGCTGGCCTCGCGCTGGCCGCGGCCGGGATCGAGCTTGTGCTGCACGTCGCGGGCGAGGTTGCGCGCCGCGCGATGGTGGCGCAGCCCGGGCAGCACTTCGGCGATGAGGTAGATCGCGATGCCGATGAACGAACCGATCAGCAGGATGAAGATCCAGTACAGCGGACGCCCGGTGCGTACCACGTGCACGGCGCACGCGATCTGCAGCGCGATCGACAGCAGGATGACCGGACTCATGCGGGCCCGCGGATCAGGCGGTTTCGTAGACGCCGTAGCCGCGCAGGCGCTGGTAGCGGCGTTCGAGCAGATCGGGGATCGGCACCTGCTCCAGCGCATCGAGCTCGTTCAGCAGTACCGTCTTGAGGCGGACCGCGGTCTGGCGCGGATTGCGGTGGGCGCCGCCGATCGGCTCGCGCACCACCTTGTCGACCAGGCCCAGCTCGCGCAGGCGCCTGGCGGTGAGGCCGAGCTGTTCGGCCGCGTCCTTGGCCTTGCGCGCGTCCTTCCACAGGATCGAGGCGCAGCCTTCGGGCGTGATCACCGAGTAGGTGCTGTATTCCAGCATCACCGTGCGGTCGCCGACGCCGATGGCGAGTGCGCCGCCGGACCCGCCTTCGCCGATCACCGTGCACACGATGGGGGTCTTCAGCTCGGCCATTTCCATCAGGTTGCGCGCGATCGCTTCCGATTGCCCGCGTTCCTCGGCGCCGATGCCGGGATAGGCGCCCATGGTGTCGATGAAGGTCAGCAGCGGCAGCTTGAAGCGCTCGGCCATCTTCATCAGGCGCAGCGCCTTGCGGTAGCCCTCGGGGCGCGGCATGCCGAAATTGCGCCTGACCTTGGACTTGCTGTCGCGGCCCTTCTGGTGGCCGATGATCACCACCGGGCGGCCGTCGATGCGGCCGAGGCCACCGACGATGGCGGCGTCGTCGGCAAAGGCGCGGTCGCCGGCGAGCTCCTCGAACTCGTCGCAGACCACTTTCACGTAGTCCAGCGTGTAGGGGCGCATCGGATGGCGCGCCAGCTGCGAGACCTGCCACGGGGTGAGGTCGCGGAAGATGTGCGCGGTGCGCTTGCGCAGCTTGTCCTGGAGGGCGTGGATCTCGGCGTCGATGTTCACCGCCGGGCCGTTGCTGGCCTGGCGCAACTCGTGGATCTTGGCCTCGAGGTCGGCGATGGGTTGTTCGAAATCGAGGTAGTTCGGGTTCATCCGCAGGCCTGGGGCCGGAAAGCGGACAGTCTAGCCGACGGGGCTCGGGGCGACCGTACCCGGGCGTGCGGTGAAGGGCGTGCGGTGAAGCGCGTGCGGTGAACGGCATGGGATGGCGGCGCCCGGCCCTTGGGCAGGCACCGATCTTCACTGGCGGTCCCTTCCACCGCTTTGCGGGGAAGGGGGTGAAGGCGCCTGGGGCGGCGCCGCAGGCGCGCTCAAGCGCTCGCATCCGCCCGCATCCGCCCCTTCGGGGCCCTTACTCCCGTACACGTGAGAAGGGGCCTGTGTTGAACATCGATGCCCCAGGGCCCTCCCGGGGGAAGGGAGGGCCCTCGGCGAGTTCAGTGCGTCGTGGTACAGGCGGCGGGCGGTGCGTCCGGCAGGGCGCAGAGCAT
>JAIUOJ010000051.1 GCA_020161335.1 Pseudomonadota bacterium | reverse complement strand
TCCGCGGCGACGACTACCTGCACACGCTGGAACCACGCCTGTTCTACCTGCACTCGCCCTACCGCGACCAGGACGCGATGCCGATCTTCGACACGCGCCCGATGACCTTCAGCTGGGGCCAGCTGTTCCGCGACAACCGCTATTCCGGCGCCGACCGCCAAGCCGATGCCAACCAGCTCACGGTGGCGATGACCACGCGCATGATCCGCGAGTCGGACGGCCGCGAGAAGCTCTCGGCGAGCTTCGGCCAGATCCACTACTTCGACGACGCCCGGATCACCCTCGGCAACGAACTGCCGATCGAACGCGGCCGTTCGGCCTGGATCGCCGACACCAGCTATGCGATCAACGACCGCTGGACGATCGGCGGCTCCTACCAGTGGAACCCCAGCAGCCGTCGCGAGGACCTCGCGACGGTGCGCACCCGCTACCTGATCGGCGAGGACGGCATCGTCAACCTGTCCTACCGCTATCGCCGCAACACCCTGACCCAGGCCGACCTGCTCAAGCAGGTCGACCTGTCGTTCCTGTACCCGATCAATCCGTCGTGGAGCGTGGTCGGCCGCTACTACTACTCGCTGCTCGACCCGCCCGTCATCAACGGCACCCGCGCCAGCCGCCTGCTCGAGGGCATCCTCGGCGTGCAGTGGGAAAGTTGCTGCCTGGCCGCGCGCCTGGTGGCGCGCCGCTACGTGCGCAACACCCGCGGCGAGATGAACGACGCGATCCAGCTCGAGATCGAACTCAAGGGCCTCGGCTCGGCCGGCCCCGACAACCGGAGCCGCCTGCGCCGTGCTATCCTCGGGTATCACCGCGACGACCTCTACCTCGTCCCGCCGTCCGAAGTCCGCAGCAGCGGCAACGACTCCTCGCCAGACCTCCCGCCATGAAGACCCGTATCGCATTCCTGTGCGCCGCTTTGCTGTTCGCGGCCTCCGCCTTCGCGCAGCAGACGCAGCCGCTTGAGCGCATCGTCGCCGTGGTCGACGAGGACGTGATCCTGCAGACCGAACTCGACCGCGCCGTGGCCAACATCCTGGCCCAGTACGCGGGCCGCCAGAACCAGCTGCCGCCGCGCCACGTGCTCGAACGCCAGGTGCTTGAACGCCTGATCCTGGTGCGCCTGCAGACGGCGCGCGCCGCCGCCACCGGCGTGCGCGTGGGCGATGCCGAGATCGACAGCGCGGTCAACGCCATCGCGCAGCAGAACAACCTCTCGCCCGACCAGCTGCGCCAGCAGCTCGCGCGCGACGGCATGTCGTTCGAGGACTTCCGCAACTCGCTGCGCGACGAACTGCTGACCCAGCGCCTGCGCCAGCGCTTCGCGCAGGGCCGCATCAGCGTCAGCGATGCCGAGGTCGACGGCGCGCTCGCCGCACAGGCCGGTGCCACCCAGTACCACCTCGCGCACATCCTGGTCGCCCTGCCCGAAGGCGCCACGCCGGAGCAGATCGCCACCGGCCAGCAGAAGATCGACGGCGTGAAGAACCTCATCGAGCGCAACGAACTTCAGTTCGCCGCGGCCGCCGTGCGCTATTCCGACAGCCCGAACGCGCTCGAGGGCGGCGACCTGGGCTGGCGCAGCCTCGACGAGATCCCGGTGTCGTTCGCCAGCGCGATCCGCGCGATGAAGCCCGGCGACGTGATCGGCCCGATCCGCGGCCCCAGCGGCTTCCAGCTGCTGCAGCTGGTCGAGACCCGCGACGGCGCGCAGGCCGGCGCCGGCGGCACGGTCACCCAGTACCAGGCGCGGCACATCCTGGTGCGACCGGCCGCGGGCGCGAACGGCGACAACGAAGCCAAGGCGCGCATCGACACGCTGCGCGCGCGCATCGCCGGCGGCGCCGACTTCCAGGCGGTCGCGCGCGAAAACTCCGACGACACCGTCAGCAAGGGCGAAGGCGGCGACCTCGGCTGGTTCACGCAGGACCAGTTCGGCCCCGAGTTCGGCGTCCAGGTGGCGGCGCTGCAGGACGGACAGGTGTCCGCGCCGTTCAAGACCCAGGCCGGCTGGCACGTGGTCCAGCGCATCGCCTCGCGCCAGACCAGCGTCAACGACGAGAACCGCCGGGCGCAGGTGCGCGAGTCCATCGGCCAGCGCAAGCTCGAAGACGAGTGGGATCGCTACCTGCGCGAGCTGCGCGGCGAAGCCTACGTCGATATCCGCCTCGGCACCGCCGCGGGCGCGACTGGCGGCTGAGTGACTCGTCCACGGCTGGCGCTGGTCCCGGGCGAACCGGCCGGCGTCGGCCCCGAGTTGTGCGTGCGCGCGGTCCAGCAGGACTGGGACGCGGACCTCGTGGCCTTCGCCGACCGGGACACCCTCCTCGCCGCCGCAGGCGCACTCGACCTGCCGCTCCGCCTCGTGCCGGCCGACGCCGCCGACGCGCCGCCGGGCAGCCTGCGCCTGCACGACTGCCCCAATGCGGCGTCAACGGTCTTCGGCACGCCCGACCCGCGCAACGCCGCGCCGGTGATCGACGCGCTGGCCGGAGCCGCGGCCGGCTGCCTCGCCGGCGACTTCGATGGCCTCGTCACCGGACCCGTGCACAAGGCCAGCATCAACGCCGGCGGCATCTCCTTCACCGGCACCACCGAGCTGTTGGCCACGCAGGCCGGGCGCGAGGTGGTGATGATGCTCGCCAACGACGTCGTCCGCGTCGCACTGGCCACCACCCACCTTCCGCTGCGCGCGGTCGCCGACGCGATCACGCACGATGCGCTCGAACGCACGCTGCGCATCCTGCATGCCGCGCTGCGCGACGACTTCGGCATCGACGATCCGCGCATCGTCGTGCTCGGCCTGAATCCGCATGCCGGCGAATCGGGCCACCTCGGGCGCGAGGAGATCGACGTCATCGAGCCCGTGCTGCGGCACCTGCGCGGCGAAGGCCTGCACCTGCAAGGCCCGCTGCCGGCGGATACCGCGTTCCTGCCGTCGAAGCTGCGCGAGGTCGATGCCGTGCTCGCGATGTACCACGACCAGGGCCTGCCGGTGCTCAAATACAGCGGCTTCGAGCAGGCCGTGAACCTCACGCTCGGCCTGCCGTATCCACGCGTCGCGGTCGACCACGGCACCGCGCTCGACCTCGCTGGCAGCGGCCGCGCCGATCCGTCGAGCCTGTTCGCGGCGATCCGCACCTGCGCGCACCTCGCGCACCGACGCCGCATCGCCGCCTAGCCTGCCTGCGCCACGCCCCGAGCCCGGACCACGCCCATGCAAGACATCGACTGGAACGATTTCATGAAGGTCGAGCTGCGCGTCGGCCGCGTGCGGTCCGCGCGCACCTTCCCCGAGGCGCGCAAGCCGGCCTACGTGCTGGAAGTGGATTTCGGGCCGGCGATCGGCGTGCGCAAGTCCAGCGCCCAGCTCACCGCGCTGTATGCGCCCGAGGCGCTCGTCGGCCGGCTGGTGGTGGGCGTGGTCAACTTCCCGAAGAAGCAGATCGGTCCACTGATGTCCGAATGCCTCGTCACCGGCTTCCATGATGCCGAAGGCCGGGTCGCGCTGTGCGTACCGGACCGCGACGTGCCGCTCGGGACGCGCCTGCTGTGAGCCGCCCCGCGACCCCGATCTTCAGCCAGCCGGCGAAGAAGTCACTCGGCCAGCATTTCCTGCACGAACGCGGCGTGGTCGAGAAGATCATCCTCGCGGTGGATCCGCGTCCCGGCGAGCGCATCGTCGAAATCGGACCGGGACAGGGCGCGATGACCTTCCCGCTGCTCGACCGGCACGGCAGCCTGACCGCGATCGAGTTCGACCGCGACCTGCTGGCGCCTCTCGCGGAACACGCGCGCGCCCATGGCGAACTCACCCTGGTGCACGCCAACGTGCTCGACGTCGACTTCACCGCGCTCGCCGGCGGCACGCCGATCCGGCTGGTGGGCAACCTGCCCTACAACCTGTCCTCGCCGATCCTGTTCCATGCGCTGGAACACGCGCCGGCGGTGCGCGACATGCATTTCATGCTGCAGAAGGAGGTCGTCGACCGCATGGCCGCCGCCCCCGGCAGCAAGGTCTACGGCCGCCTGAGCGTGATGCTGCAGGCCTGGTGCCAGGTGACCGCGCTGTTCAACGTCGGTCCCGGCGCGTTCCGGCCACCGCCGAAGGTGGATTCGGCCGTGGTCCGGCTGGTGCCGCGCGCGCCGGAATCGGTGGGCATCGCCGACCCGGCGCGTTTCGCCGCGATCGTCCGCGACGCCTTCGGCCAGCGCCGCAAGACGCTGCGCAACGCGGTGTCCCGGCTGGTCGACGAGGGCACGATCCGCGCCGCCGGCATCGACCCGCAGGCCCGCGCCGAACAGCTCGACGTGGCCGATTTCGTGCGCCTGGCGAACCTCTCGCCCGCCGCGTAGTCGAAGGATTCACGCGCGACGCATACACTGGTGCCATGGACGAGATCGCCGACTACAGCCTGGAAATCCAGATCGCCACCCAGTTCCTGGACGAGGAATCGGTCCCGGAACAGGATCGCTACGTGTTCGCCTACACCATCCGCATCCGCAACCTGGGCCGGCTGCCGGCGCAGGTGCTCGGCCGGCACTGGATCATCACCGACGGCAACGGCCAGGTGGAGGAAGTGCACGGCGACGGCGTGGTCGGCGAGCAGCCGCGGCTGGAGCCGGGCGAACAGTTCACCTACACCTCCGGCGCCACCCTGCCCACCTCGGTCGGCACCATGGAAGGCCGCTACGACATGATCGGCGACGACGGCACGCGCTTCGACGCGCCGATCCCGCCGTTCACGCTCGCCGTACCGCGAACCCTGCACTGATGGCGGTCTGGGCGATCGGCGACCTGCAGGGTTGCTACGGACCCACGCAGCGGCTGCTGGAGAAGATCCGCTTCGATCCGGCCCGCGACCGCCTGTGGTTCTGCGGCGACCTGGTCAACCGCGGCGGGGAATCGCTGCAGACCCTGCGCCTGGTGCACTCGTTGCGCGAGCAGGTGGTGACGGTGCTGGGCAACCACGACCTGTCGCTGCTGGCGATCGCCGAGCGCAGCGAGCCGGAGCAGCAGAAGGTCAATCCCGACCTGCGCTCGGTGCTGTTCGCCGAGGACCGCGACCTGCTGCTGGACTGGCTGCGCAGCCAGCCGCTGCTGCATGTCGATCGCGCGATGGGCTGGATGATGGTGCACGCCGGCCTCGCGCCGAAGTGGACCACGCGCCTGGCCGAACAGCATGCGCGCGAGGTGGAACGCAAGCTGCACGGCGGCGGCGCCCGCAAGCTGCTCAAGAACATGTATGGCGACCGCCCGGCGTGGTCGCCCAAGCTGGCCGGCTTCGACCGCGACCGCGCGATCATCAACGTGTTCACGCGCATGCGCTACTGTTCGCCGCGCGGTCGCATCGCGTTCGATGCCAAGGGCGCGCCGGGCACGCAGGAGCCCGGGCTGTATCCGTGGTACGAAGTGCCCGGCCGTGCCGAGCGCGACCTCAGGATCGTATGCGGCCACTGGTCCACGCTCGGCCTGTTCATCGGCCACGGCGTGCACGCGCTGGACACCGGTGCGGTCTGGGGGGGCCAGCTGACCGCGCTGCAGCTCGACGCGGACGGCCTGAACGTCGTGCAGGTGCCGGGCCGCGACGTGCCGCCGCCCGCGAAAGGCGAACCGCCGAAGGACTGACCGGCGCGCCTCGCGCCCGCCGCAGGGTTCAGGCGATGGCGACCGCGGGCGATCCGCGTCCCGCGTCCAGCGCATCCACCCGCAGGTAGTCGACGAACGTGAACGCGAAGGGATGCTTCGCATCCGCGGCATGCGCTTCGCGCGCGGTTGCCTGCCAGTGGCCGTCGTCGTACCGCGGGAAGAACGCATCGGCATCCGCGACCACGGTATCGACCTGGGTCAGGTGCATCGCCACCGCGAACGGCAGGGCCAGGGCATAGACCTCGCCGCCGCCGATCACGCACAGTTCCGTGGCGCCTTGCGCACGCGCAGCCTGCAGCGCCTCCTCCATCGAAGCCACCGCGCGCATGCCCTCGAAGGGCGCGCGACCGGTCCGCGTCAGCACCAGGTTCAGCCGCCCGGGCAAGGCACGACCGAGTGACTCGGCCGTCCTGCGCCCCATCAGCACCGGCTTGCCCAGCGTGAGCGCCTTGAAACGGCGGAGATCATCCGGCAAGTGCCAGGGCAAGGCGTTGCCCTGGCCGATGGCGCGGTTGCGGTCGAGCGCGGCGATCAGCGAGATCCGCATCGCCCGCTCAGACCGCCACGGGCGCCTTGATCGCCGGATGCGGGTCGTAGCCGTGGATCTCGATGTCGTCGAAGGTGAACCCGAACAGGTCGGTCACGTCGGGATTGAGGTGCAGCTTCGGCAGCGCGCGCGGCGTGCGTGCCAGTTGCTCGCGCGCCTGGTCGTAGTGGTTCGAATACAGGTGCGCGTCGCCCAGCGTATGCACGAAATCGCCCACGCCCAGTCCCGTCGCCTGCGCCACCATGTGCGTGAGCAGCGCGTAGCTGGCGATGTTGAACGGCACGCCGAGGAAGATGTCGCCGCTGCGCTGGTACAGCTGGCAGCTGAGCTTGCCGTCGACCACATAGAACTGGAACAGCGAATGGCACGGCATCAGCGCCATCTTGGGCAGCTCGGCGACGTTCCAGGCGCTGATCACCAGCCGGCGGGAATCCGGGTTGCGCTTGATCTCCTCGACCAGCCACTGCATCTGGTCGATGGTCTTGCCGTCGGCGCCTTCCCAGCTGCGCCACTGCTTGCCGTACACCGGGCCAAGCTCGCCGTTCCCGTCGGCCCACTCGTCCCAGATGCTGACCTTGTTGTCCTTGAGGTACGCGATGTTCGTCTCGCCCTTCAGGAACCACAGCAGCTCGTGGATGATCGAGCGCAGGTGCAGCTTCTTGGTGGTGACCAGCGGGAAGCCTTCGTTGAGGTCGAAGCGCATCTGCCAGCCGAACACGCTGCGCGTGCCGGTGCCGGTGCGATCGGACTTCTCGGCGCCCTGTTCCAGCACGTGCCGCAACAGATCCAGGTACTGCCTCATGCCTTGCCTCCGGTCGCCACCGGCTGCAGCGTCGGCGACGAGTGCGACTTCCACAGCCAGAACAGGCCCAGCGCGACCAGCGGCAGCGACAGCACCTGGCCCATGGTCAACCAGCCGAACGCGAGGTAGCCGCCCTCGCCCATCTGTGCGTCCGGCACGCGCACGAACTCGACCACGAAGCGGAACACGCCGTACAGCAGGGCGAACATCCCGCTCACGGCATAGCGCGGGCGCGGCCTCGACGAGAACCACCACAGCACGACGAACATCACCAGTCCTTCGAGGAACGCCTGGTACAGCTGCGACGGGTGGCGGGCGAACGGGTCGAGCGCGCCCGTGGCGTACTGCGCCTGCAGCTGCTGGGTGGTCCAGCCGGCGAACTTCGGATCGGTCGGGAACACCACGCCCCAGCCGGCCTGCGTGTACTTGCCCCACAACTCGCCGCCGATGTAGTTGCCGATGCGGCCGAAGCCCAGGCCCGGCGGCACCCAGGGCGCGATGAAGTCCATCACGTCGAAGAAATGCAGCTTCTGCCTGCGCGCCCAGATCCACGCCGCCACCAGCACGCCCAGCAGGCCGCCATGGAAACTCATGCCGCCGTCCCACACGCGCACCAGCATCGGCGGGTCGCGCAGGAAATCGCCGAACGCATAGAACAGCACGTAGCCGATGCGGCCGCCCAGCACCACGCCCAGCATGCCGTAGAACATCAGGTCGCCGAAGGCGTTCATGTCCACGCCAGGCAGGCGGCCGGCGAGGATGCGGCGACGCCCCAGCCACCACGCCACCAGGAACGCCAGCAGGTACATGATCCCGTACCAGTGGATCCCAGGATGGAAGCTGCGGCCGAACAGTTCGAATGCCGGGAACTGGATCGCGATCGGATCGATCTGGTGCAGGTACGTCATGAAGCGGCGCGGTCCTCTGCGGGCAGGCGCCTATTGTGCCCGAGCCGCCCGTCCGGCGGCGCTCCGGTCAGAGCAGGTGCGGCCGGTTCGGCAGTTCGTCCTCGTCCGGCTGCGTGCCGTCCTGCGGGAAATGCGTCGCGAGCAGGTCGGAGACCGCCTCGATCCCGCTGATCGCCCCGCCCTCGTGGTCGCCGGCGCGGAAGCGTTCCTCGATCCGCGCACAGATCGCGCGCCACTGCGCATCGTCGACGCGACCGGCCAGGCCGCGGTCGGCGACGATCTCGATCGCATGGTCCGCCAGCAGCACGTACAGCAGCACGCCGTTGTTGGCGGCGGTATCCCAGACCCGCAGTGCCGCGAACGCCTCGCCGGCACGGGCGCGCGCGTCGATCCCGCGCAGCAGCTCGCCCGTCCCCAGCGCCGACTCGACCGCGAAGCAGACCTCGCCCCGGTGGCGACGCTCGCCATCGCCGATCGCCGCGGCGATGCGCGCCAGGCTGTCGGCGGAGAACAACCGCCGCGACGGCATCGCGAACCAGTGGCGCAGCAGGCGTGCGATGCGATCCATCACCAGCTCCCCGAGGCGCCACCGCCCCCGGACATGCCGCCACCGCCCGACCAGCCACCGCCACCCCCTCCGATCCCGCCGCCGCCCCAGCCGCCGCCGGAAGAACCACCGCCCCAGCCACCCCAGCCGCCGTGGCGCGCATAGCGGCCGCTGGAGACCGACAGCAGGCCCAAGAACAACCCCAACAGGCCGCCGGCCACCGCCCCCGCCAACAGCGAGGACACCAGCCACGCCGCACCGCCCGCGGCGGCTGCACTGAACAGGCCACGGATCCCGGCCGGGGTTTTCTTCCCGAAGAAGCCGCGCACGAACATCGCGACCACGAAAGCCACCACCAGCGCCATCAGCAGGTCGCCGCCGCCCTCCGGTGCTGCGCGGTGCGTGCTGACCGGCGCGGGCAGCGGTTCGCCGTCGACCAGCTTCGCCAGCGCACCGGTCGCATCGACGATCCCGCCGGCGTAGTCGCCCTGGCGGAACCTTGGCACCAGGTATTCCTGCACCACGCGCCCGGCGGTGATGTCGGGGATCGCGCCTTCCAGTCCGTAGCCGACTTCGATCCTGACCTTGCGATCGTCCTTGGCCACCACCAGCAGCACGCCGTCGTCCACCCCCTTGCGTCCGAGCGTCCATTGCTCGAAGGCGCGCACGGCGTAGGCCTCGATGGTCTCGTTGCCGGTGGTGGGCACCAGCAACACCTGCAGCTGGCTGCCCTTGCGCTGCTGCAGCGCCAGCGCCTGCTGTTCCAGCATCTTGCGCGTGGCGACATCGAGCGTGCCGGTGGTGTCGACCACCGGCGAGTCGAGCGCGGGAATCGCTGCCTGCTGCGCCCACGACGGCACGGCGCAGGCGAGCAGCAGCGCGACCAGGCAAAACGCGCGCGGCAGGCGCGTCATCGTGGAGGCGTCAGTGGGTCGGCGCGGGCGCGGGTTGCGGCGCTTCCGGTGCAGCCGGTGCAGCCGGTGGTGCGGGCGCCGGGGTCGCGCCGAAATCCACGGTCGGCGCCTGGCTGATCTGCGCCTCGTTCTCCACCGTGAAATTCGGCTTGGCCTTGTGCCCGAACATCATCGCCGTCAGGTTGACCGGGAACTGACGGATGGTGGTGTTGTAATCCTGCACCAGCTGGATGTAGCGGCCGCGCGCCACGGTGATCCGGTTCTCGGTGCCCTCGAGCTGCGTCTGCAGGTTGACGAAGGACTGGTCGGCCTTGAGGTTCGGGTAGTTCTCGACCACCACCATCAGCCGCGACAGCGCGCCGGACAGTTCCCCCTGCGCCGACTGGAACTGCGCGAGGGAGGCCGGGTCGTCGGCGTTGACGCTGATGCTGCTGGCCTTGGCGCGCGCTTCGGTCACCGCGGTGAGCACCTGCTGCTCGTGCGCGGCATAGCCCTTGACGGTGTTGACCAGGTTCGGGATCAGGTCGGCGCGGCGCTGGTACTGGTTGAGCACCTCCGACCAGCCGGCGGACACCGCCTCGTCCTTCTGCTGGATCTGGTTGTAGCCGCAACCGGACAGCGCCAACGCCAGCAGCAGCAACGCCGCCGCGCGGAACGGGTTCAGGGAACGCATGGCCAGGCTCCTTGGGGCACGGGCGGGGGACGCGCGCATTCCAGCACCCCGCGGGCGGGCGCGCAATCGGCACGCACCGCCGGCCGCCCGGGCACCCTGCTACATCGCTTCGCCGCGCAAGCGGGCGTTGCGCTTGGCCCAGAGGTTCAGCACCTCGACCAGCACGGAGAAGCCCATCGAACCGTAGATGTAGCCCTTGGGGATGTGCACGTCGAAGCCTTCCAGCAGCAGGTAGGCGCCAATGAGCACGATGAACGCGAGCGCGAGCATCTTCACCGTCGGGTTGGCATCGATGAACTGGCCCAGCGGTCGCGCCGCCAGCAGCATCACGGTGACGGCGACCAGGATCGCGGCGACCATCACCGGCACGTAGTCGCCGGCCATGCCGACCGCCGCGATCACCGAATCGAGCGAGAACACGATGTCGATCACCGCGATCTGGGCGATCACGCCGCCGAACGAAACCGCGGCCTTCGCCGCCGGGTTGCCGGCATCCTCGTGGTCATCGCCACCGACCATCTCGCGGATCTCCAGCGCGCCCTTCACCAGCAGGAACACGCCGCCGAGGATCAGCACCAGGTCGCGCACCGAGATGCCGTGCCCGAACAGCACGAACAGGTCGTGGGTCAGGCCCGCCAGCCACGCCAGGGTGAGCAGCAGCGCGATGCGGGTGATGCAGGCAACCGCGATGCCGAACTTGCGCGCGAACTCGCGCCTCTCCGGCGGCAGCTTGCTCACCGCGATCGAAATGAACACCAGGTTGTCGATGCCCAGCACGATTTCGATCGTGCTCAGGGTCAACAGCAGGATCCAGACCTGCGGGTCGCTCAGCAACTCCATCATCGGAACGTCATCCTCTCTTGTCCGCTCACAGCCAGCGCGGGACCAGCACCAGCCCCCACGCCAGCAACACGTTCAACATCGTCACGAAGACCGCCGCAGAGCCCATGTCCTTGGCGCGACCGGCCAGTTCGTGGTGTTCCGGGCCGTAGCGCTCGATCACCGCCTCGATCGCCGAATTCAGCAGTTCCACCGCCAGCACCAGCAGGCAGCTGCCCAGCAGCAGCGCGCGCTCCACGCCATCGTTGCCCAGCCACAGTGCAAGCGGCGCGAACACCAGCAGCAGGTAGACTTCGAGCCGGAACGAGGACTCGTGCAACCACGCCGCGCGCAATCCCTGCAGCGACCACTGGGTGGCCTTCAGGATGCGCGCCGGGCGGCGCGGCAGGTGCCCGGTTTCGTCGGCCACGGCGTCGGCGTCAGCGAAGCCCGACGCGCCGACGGCATGTCGTGCGACCCAGGTCGCGGCAGGCACGGTGCGGCAGGTTCGGGCACATGGAAACGGGGCGGGACGCGCGTTGGACCAGACCCGCCAATTTTGCCATATCCCGCGGTTTTTCAAGAGGATTCTCGCCACCATGGTCACCTTTGGGAAAGCGCTGATGGACACTCGGATGATGATGGACGCAGGTCGTCGGAAACCCCGCCCGCAAGCCCCTGGCGGGCGCTGGACAGCGCTGGCATTGGTTTTTGCACTCGCAACGCTGCCGCTGCTGCCCGGCTGCAGGAGCGCGTCCCAGCCGGTTCTGGACGGGGCCGTGCCGGCCGCGAAGGAAACGCCCTCCGCCGACTGGAGCACCGACATGGCGCGCTTCGCCGCGCTGGACGCCGCCTCCCCGCCGCCCCGGCATCCGGTCGTGTTCACCGGCAGCTCGTCGGTGCGCATGTGGGACACCCTGTCCACGGACTTCCCGGGCGTCCCCGTGCTCAACCGCGGCTTCGGCGGCTCGCAGGTGCGCGACACCACCTGGCATGCCGGACAGGTCGTGCTGGCGTACCGCCCGCGCCAGGTGCTGCTGTATGCGGGCGACAACGACATCGACGCCGGGCGCACCCCCGCGCAGGTGCGGGCGGACGTGCAGGCGTTCGTCGCCACGCTGCGCGCGCGGCAGCCGCGGCTGCGCATCGGCATCCTCGCGATCAAGCCCAGCGTGCTGCGCTTGGCGCAGCTGCCGCGACAGCAGGACGCCAACCGGCTGGTGCGCGACTGGGCGGCCACGCAGGCCGGCATCGACTTCATCGATGTCGCCACGCCGATGCTGGATGCCGCCGGCCAGCCGCGCGGCGAGCTGTTCCTCGATGACGGGCTGCACCTCAATGCCGCCGGCTATGCGCTGTGGCGCGGGATCGTCGCGCCCTACCTCGACCCGCCGCCACGCTAGGCCTCCAGCAACGGGCCGCGATCAGCCCTCGCGGAAGATCGCCGCGCCGCGATCGCCGTCCACGCCGATCCAGGCACGGTACATGCCCGAGGTGTTGAAGGGCATCGCGATATGGCCGTCGCGGTCGAGCGCGATCGCGCCACCGTCGCCGCCAAGCTCGCCCACGCGCCGCCAGATCACCTCGTCCGCGGCTGCCTGCAGGGTGTCGCCGCGATAGGCCACGCGCGCGCAGATGTCGTGCGCGACCGCGTTGCGGATGTAGAACTCGCCCCAGCCCGTGCCCGAGACGGCGCAGCGGTCGTCGGCCCAGGTGCCGGCGCCGATCAGGGGCGAATCGCCCACACGCCCCCACTGCTTGTTGGTCATGCCGCCGGTGGACGTCGCCGCGGCGAGGTGGCCGTGCACGTCCAGCGCCACCGCGCCGACGGTGCCGAAATACTTGCCCTTGAGATCGGCCGGATCCTGTCCGGGCGCCTCCGCCGCCGCGCGTTCGCGCGCCTGCGCCTGCTGCAGTTGCGCGAAGCGCGCCGGCGTGTCGAACCAGGCGTTGGGCACGCGCTCGACCGCGTCGCGGGTATCAGCGAAGCGCTCCGCACCCGCGCCGATCAGCATGACGTGCGGCGAATGCTCCATCACCTCGCGCGCCAGCCGGACCGGGTTGCGGATCGTGGCCACGCCCGCCACCGCGCCGGCGCGCCGGGTATGGCCCTCCATGATCGAGGCATCGAGTTCGTGCGTGCCGTCGGCGGTGTAGACCGAACCCCTGCCGGCATTGAAGCGCGGCGCCTCCTCCAGCGCCACCACCGCAGCCTGCACCGCATCGAGCGCGCTGCCGCCGGTGGACAGCACGGCGTGGCCGGCGTCGAGCGCGTCCTCCAGCGACGCGAGAATGTCGCGCTCGTCCTCGGCCGACATGTCCTCGCGCTCGATCACCCCGGCGCCGCCGTGGACCACGAGGGCGAAGCGCCCCGACGTCCCGTTCACTGCCCGTGCCCCATCGCGTCGCCACCATCCATTGCCCCGCGGGCGCGCAACGCGCCCGACGCCGGGGGCGCAAGGATACAGCGCCGCGGCCGCCGGCGCCGCATCGGCTCACTGCTGGCGCAGCGCCTCGATGGGATCGAGCTGGCTGGCCTTGCTGGCCGGGTAGTAGCCGAAGAACAGGCCGGTCGCCACCGAGAACCCCGCCGCCAGCGCGATCACCTTGCCGTTGAGCTGGATCGGCAGCTCGGTGTTGTAGTGCCCGACCAGCAGCGCGCCGACCACGCCGATCAGGATGCCGAGTACGCCGCCGCCCAGCGACAGCAGCATCGCCTCGGCGAGGAACTGCCGGCGGATGTCCGATGGCCCGGCGCCGACCGCCATGCGCAAGCCGATCTCGCGGATGCGCTCGGTGACCGATACCAGCATGATGTTCATGATGCCGATGCCGCCGACGATCAGCGAAATCGTCGCCACCGCGCCGAGCAGCCACGACATCTGGCTGGTGGTCTGGTTGCGCGTGGCCACGATCTGCGACACGTTGCGCACCTGGAAGTCGTCCGCGTCGTTCGGGCCGATCCGGTGGCGCTGGCGCAGGAGCGACTCGACCTCGCCCTGCACGTAGCCAAGGTCGTCCGCCTTGGCCACGGTCAGCGAGATGTCCATCACCGCATTCGGCGGCAGGCCCATCGCGCCCATCAGGCGCCGGCGCGCGGTGTCCAGCGGCACGATCAGGATGTCGTCCTGGTCGCGGCCGAAACCACTCATGCCCTTGGGCGCAAGCGTGCCGATGACGGTGAACACGGTACGTCCGATGCGGATCGATTCACCGATGCCGCTGCCGTCCCCGAACAGGGTCTGGCGCACGGTCTGCCCGAGCAGCACCACGCGGTCGTCGCCCGAGCCCGCCTCGAAGCCGTTGCCCTCCGCGACCTGCCAGCCGTTGATCTGCAGGAAATCCGGATCCACGCCCTGCCAACTGGTGGACGCGTTGTTCTCGGCGTAGACCACCTGGGTGCTGCCGCGCAGCGAACCGGAGATCAGTTCGACCTCCGGAATCTCGTCCTTGATCGCGTCGATGTCGCCCTGGTTGAGGGTGAAGAAGCTGCTGGCGCTGCCGCGCGCGCCGCCGATGCCGCGCGGCACGCTGGGCCCGATGTCGAGCTTCTGCGCGCCCAGTCCGGACAGCTGGCGCTCGATCTCCGCCTGCGTGCCCTGCCCGACCGACACCATCACGATGACCGCGGCGATGCCGATGATGACGCCCAGCGAGGTCAGCGCGCTGCGCATCCAGTTGCCGCGCAGCGCGAAGACCGCCGTGCGCAGGATGTCGAGGAAGGTCATGCCGCGCGCTCCTGTTCGTGCAGGCGGCCATCGCGCATCACGAAGATGCGGTCGGTGTGCGCGGCCACGTCGGCGTCATGGGTGATCAGCACCACGGTGTGGTCGTCGTCGCGCAGGCGCTTGAACAGTGCGAGGATCTCCTCGCTGGTCTTCGAATCGAGCGCGCCGGTGGGCTCGTCGGCGAGCAGGATCGGCGGGCGATTGATCAAGGCGCGCGCGATCGCCACGCGCTGCTGCTGGCCACCGGACAGTTCGCTCGGCCGGTGCGAAGCGCGCCCGGCCAGGCCGACCGCCGCCAGCGCCTCGGCGGCCAGCCGCGCGCGCTCCACCGGCGCGACCCGGGCATAGCCCAACGGCATCGCCACGTTGTCGAGTGCGCTCATGCGCGGCAGCAGGTTGAAGCCCTGGAACACGAAGCCGATCTTGTCGCGACGCAGCGCCGCGAGGTCCTCGCGGTCCAGCGTCGATACGTCGACGCCGTCGCACAGGTAGGTGCCGGCGGTCGGCGTGTCGAGGCAGCCAACGAGGTTCATCAGCGTCGACTTGCCCGAGCCGGACGGGCCCATGATCGCGACGAACTCGCCGCGCTCGATGCGCAGGTCGACGTCGTCCAGCGCCACCACTTCGGCCTCGGTGCCTTCCGAATAGACCTTGCGCAGCAGCCGCGTCTCGATGACCGCCGTGCCGCCCGACGCCGCGTCCGCCGGGCTCATTTCGGCGCGCGCTCGCCGGTGATGATCTCGTCGCCTTCGGCGATCGGCCCGGAGACTTCGCTGCTGGTGCCGTCGCTGGCGCCGATCCGCACCTGCACCGACTCGCGGCGCCCGTCCACCACCCGGTACAGCGTGGTGCGGGTGGCATTGAGCGAGGACGCGAGCGCGCGACTCCATTGCGCCTTCTGGGTGTCGTCGAGCAGGCTGGTGAAGTCGGCGAACTCCTGCTGGATGCGCTCCATCATGCGCTGGCGCACCTGGGCCTGGATGTTCGCGGCATTGGCGCCGCCGCCGGCCATCGCCATCCCCGGCGGCGGCCCCATGCCGCCACCGCGTTGGGTGCGGTTGCCGCCCGCGTTCCCGCCGCCGGCACGCTCGCGCATCGCCTGCTGGCGCTCGCGCATCGCGGCGATGGCGGCATCGAACGCGGCCTGCTGCGTAGCATCGAGCTTCATGCCGGCCGCGACCGCGGCGAGGTCGTCGGCAAGCCCGCCGCCGCGCGGGCGTCCGCCATCCTGCGCCGACGGCGCGGCGGCCGCGACCTGGTCGGCATCGGCCGGCTTGTAGCGCAACGCGGCGTTGGACACCTTCAGCACGTTCTTGCGGTTGCTGACCTCGATCTCGGCGTTGACCGTCAGCCCCGGCAGCAGGGTGCCATCGCTGTTGTCGACGCTCACCACGACCGGATAGGTGACGACGTTGTTAGTGGTGGTGGCGGCCAGGCGCACCTGGTCGACCACGCCTCGGAACTGGCGATCGGGGAAGGCATCGGCGGTGAAGCTCACCGCGAGGCCCTGCTTCACCTGGCCGATGTCGGCCTCGTCCACCGCCAGCTCGATCTTCATCTTCGACAGGTCTTCGGCGATGGTGAACAGCTCCGGCGCCTGCAGGCTGGCGGCGACCGTCTGCCCGGGCTCGATGGTGCGGGTGAGCACCACGCCGTCCACCGGCGAGCGGATCACGGTGCGATCCAGGTTCACCCGCGTGCTCTGCGTGGAGGCGGTCTGCTGGCGGATCTGCGCCTGGGTCGAATTGACCTGCGCACGCGCCTGGTCGAGGGCGGCCCGCGCCTGGTCGACATCGGCCTGCGCGACCAGCCGCTGCGCGCCGAGGTCGGCCTTGCGCCGGTAGTCCAGCTCGGCGTTGCGCAGGGTTGCCTGCGCCTGCGACAGCGACGCGCGCGCGGACGCGATCTGCGCGTTGCCGGCTTCGATCTGCGCCTCGTAGGTGCTGGGGTCGATCCGCGCCAGCACCTCGCCCTTCTTGACCTCGCTGTTGAAATCGACCAGCACGTCGGTGACCTGCCCGGAGATCTGGCTGCCCACCGTCACCGTGGAGATCGCGCTGAGCGTGCCGGTGGCCGAGATCGCCACGCGGATGTCGCCGCGCTCGACCTTGACCGTGCGCCAGGCCGAGTCGGTGGCCGCGCTGCGCGCATCCCGCCACCAGAACCAGCCGCCGACGGCCACCGCGACGACAACGGCGGCGGCGACCAGGAGACCGGGGAACGACCGCTTGCGACGATGGGAGGGACGCTGACTCATGCAACTCGATCCGGTGGGAAGGGGTGTCGACGCCCGTTAACGCACGCGACCCGTCCAGGTTGACGCCGCGCGACGCCGCCTGGGGCGGCCTTTCAGGTGGGGGTACGCGTCACGCCGCAGCGCCGTCGGTCGTGCCCAGCGGGGTGAATCGCAGGACCGCGGTGGTTCCCTGCCCCTGCGTGCTGTCCAGGCTCAACGGCCAGCCGAAGCGGCGGCCCAGGCGGAAGGCGATGCTCAGGCCGAAGCCCTTGCCCGTGGGATTGAAGGCGTCGGCGCGGAAGAACGGATCGTAGGCGCGCTGCAGCGCTTCGCTGGACATGCCGATGCCGGTGTCGCGCACGACCACCGCATCGGCTTCGACCACCACCTCGACGCGGCCCTGCTCGGTGAACGTGCAGGCATTGCGCAACAGGTGGCCAACGATCACCGCCATCACCTGCGGCGGCGCGAACGCGCGCGGATGCGCCGCCTCGACCACGCTCAACTCGACCGGCTTGCCCTGCAGCAGTGGCCGCACCTTGTCCACCTCCTCCAGGACCAGGTCGCGCACGTCGAACTCCTCGCTCTGCGGCGCCACCCCGCCCTCTCGGGCCAGGATCAGGAAGGCGTCGATCACCGCCTCCATGTCGCGCCCGGCGCGCTGGATGCGCAGCAGCGAACGCTGGCTGTGCAGCGGCATCGCCGGATCGGCCAGCATGATGTCGCTGGCCACGCGGATCACGGTGAGCGGCGTGCGCAGCTCGTGGCTGGCGTCGCGGGTGAAGTCGCGCTCGCGCTGCACGAACTCGGCCACGCGCGCCGCCAGCCCCTGCAGCGCCGCCGACAGCGCGCGCACCTCGTGGCTGCTGTCGGCGGTCATCGCCAGCGGCGCCACGGCATCGCCCTGCAGCGGATCCCAGCGCGCGACGTCTTCGGCCAGCCGGTTGATCGGCAGCACGATCTGACGCGACGTGCGGTAGGTCAGCCAGGTGATCAGCGCGACCGCCAGCAGCCCGAGCACGATGACCGTGGCCGCCGAGATGAACAGCACGCGATCGGTGATGCGCGTGTCGTAGCTGACGTACAACGTGCCGCGCCCGCCGGGATCACGCGTGACCAGCACCGCGCGTGGCTCGCCCTGCAACCGGGTCAGGCCCTCCGGCAAGGCGTGCCACGCCGACGGAAGCGCCGCCGCGTCGTCACCGGCGGCCACGTAGTGGCGGGCGACGGTGGGCGCCGCCGGCGCGCCGGC
>JAIUOJ010000050.1 GCA_020161335.1 Pseudomonadota bacterium | reverse complement strand
CCTGCGGGCAGGGAGGTCTCGTCCGCGGCAGGGCCCGTGCGCACGCCGACCAGGAGCAACTGCAGGTCGCGCTCGCGCGGCACGCCGTAGCGCTGCGCGATCTCCGCCGACAGCGCGGCGGTCGGCACCAGGCTGGCGCGGATGCGGACACCGTCCGCCTCCAGTTCCGCCGGCTGGCGCGCGGCCTGTGCGTGCGCGGCCCGGTCGGCGGCGGTGGCCGAGGGATCGCGGCCGCAGCCGGCGACCGCGGACGCCAGCGCGAGCGCGGCCACCGCGACCACCAGGCGCCGCGGGCTTTCAGTCATGGGCCGCGGACAGTTCGCCGCCGCGTCGGGTCGCGGCACGGATCGCGCACGCGACCAGGTCGCAGAACCCGCCGGCCTCGAACGCCTCGATCGCCGCCTGGGTGGTGCCGCCGGGCGAGGTCACGCGGCGGCGCAGCTCCGCCGGCGCCTCGCCGGACTCGACCAGCATCCGCGCGGCGCCGAGCAGGGTCTGCTGCGCCAGCGTGCGCGCGGCGTCGGGCGGGAGGCCCTCGGCGATGGCCGCGTCCTCCATGGCCTCGGCCAGCAGGAACACATAGGCCGGTCCACTGCCGGAGGTGGCGGTGACGGCGTCCATGCGCGATTCGTCATCGATCCACACGGTCACGCCGGCGCTGGCCAGCAGCTGCCCGGCGCGGGTGCGCCCGGCGGCGTCGACGCGTGCGTTCGCGAACAGGCCGGTCACCCCGGCCCCGAGCAGGGCGGGGGTATTGGGCATGGCGCGCACCACCGGCAGGCCGCCGCCGAGCCATCGGTCGAGCTGGGTGGCGGTGATGCCGGCGGCGATCGAGACCACCAGCGGCCGGGTCGCCTGCGCGGCGTCGGACAGGCCGGTGCAGACCTCGCGCATCACCTGCGGCTTCACCGCGAACACCCAGGTGCCGGCGCCCGCGGCGGCGTCCGCGGCCGATGCGAACACGCGCACGCCGAAATCGCCGGCCAGCGCCGTGCGTGCGGCCTCGCTGGGATCGGCGACGCGGATCGTGGCCGGGTCGACGCCCGCGGCCACCAGCCCGCCGACCAGGCTGCGGGCCATGTTGCCGCCGCCGATGAAGGCGAGGTCGGGGGAGGGCGGTTCGGCGCGGCGTGTGGGGTCCATGCCGCCACCCTAGCGTGTCGCCGGTGCCGGGGGATAGGGTCGCCTGCGCATGCCGGCTGCGGATTTCGTCATTCAGGAAACCGCGGCGGGGCATGTCCGCCGCCGCCCGTTCACCGCGTGATCAAGTCCTTGCCGCGCCACGTGCACGCCGCGCACCGGCAAGTCCGGGTATCCGCTTGAACCGGCTGGAATTGTGATCCGGGTACGGGGCTATACTGCGGACCGGGGATAGGCTGTCGCCTCCGGCAACGGGTGGCGTGGCCGGCACACGGGCAGCAACACGATCTCATCGCAGCGCAGGGGAGCATGCATGGATATCGCCGAACTACTGGCGTTCTCGGTCAAGAACAAGGCGTCCGACCTGCACCTGTCGGCCGGGCTGCCACCGATGATCCGCGTCGACGGCGACGTGCGCCGGATCAACATCCCCGCGCTCGAGCACAAGCAGGTCCACGCGCTGATCTACGACATCATGTCGGACAAGCAGCGGCGCGACTACGAGGAATTCCTCGAGACCGACTTCTCGTTCGAGATCCCCGGCCTGGCGCGCTTCCGCGTCAATGCGTTCAACCAGAACCGCGGCGCGGGCGCCGTCTTCCGCACCATTCCCTCGGAAGTGCTGACGCTGGAGGACCTGGCCTGCCCGCCGATCTTCCGCCAGCTGATCGAACAGCCGCAGGGCCTGATCCTGGTCACCGGCCCGACCGGTTCGGGCAAGTCGACCACGCTCGCGGCGATGATCGACCACATCAACAAGAACGAATACGGCCACATCCTCACCATCGAGGATCCGATCGAGTTCGTGCACACCTCGCAGAAGTGCCTGATCAACCAGCGCGAGGTGCACCGTGATACCCACGGCTTCAACGAGGCGCTGCGCTCGGCGCTGCGCGAGGACCCGGACATCGTGCTGGTCGGCGAGTTGCGCGACCTGGAGACCATCCGCCTGGCGCTGACCGCCGCGGAAACCGGACACCTCGTGTTCGGCACGCTGCACACCTCCAGCGCGGCCAAGACCATCGACCGCATCATCGACGTGTTCCCCGCCGGCGAGAAGCCGATGGTGCGCTCGATGCTGTCCGAATCGCTGCGCGCGGTGATCTCGCAGGCGCTGCTGAAGAAGGTCGGCGGCGGGCGGACCGCCGCGTGGGAAATCATGGTCGGCATCCCGGCCATCCGCAACCTGATCCGCGAGGACAAGGTGGCGCAGATGTACTCGGCGATCCAGACCGGCCAGCAGTACGGGATGATGACCCTCGACCAGCACCTGCAGGACCTGGTCAAGCGCGGTCTCGTCACCCGGCCGCAGGCGAGGGACTACGCCAAGGACAAGCGCCTGTTCGAGTGAAAGCCCGGGAATCGTGAATCGGGAATAGAGAATCGTAATCGCAAGAGCCGGACGGCGAACAGGTGGTGCAGGAATCGTTGGTGTCTCTTGACGATTCCCCACTCCCCATTCCCCACTCCCGGCTCCGCAGGAGCCAAAGATGAGCAGCATCGACTTCACCTCGTTCCTCAAGCTGATGGCGCACCAGAAGGCGTCGGACCTGTTCATCACCGCGGGCATGCCGCCGTCGATGAAGGTGCACGGCAAGATCTCGCCGATCACGCAGAACCCGCTCACGCCGCAGCAGTCGCGCGACCTGGTGCTCAACGTGATGTCGCCGCCGCAGCGCGAGGAGTTCGAGAAGACGCACGAGTGCAACTTCGCCATCGGCGTCGCCGGCGTCGGCCGCTTCCGCGTGTCGTGCTTCTACCAGCGCAACCAGGTGGGCATGGTGCTGCGCCGGATCGAGACCCGCATCCCCAGCGTGGAAGAGCTGAACCTGCCGCCGATCATCAAGACGCTGGCGATGACCAAGCGCGGCATCATCATCTTCGTCGGCGCCACCGGCACCGGCAAGTCCACGTCGCTCGCCGCGATGATCGGCTATCGCAACCAGAACTCCACCGGGCACATCATCACCATCGAGGACCCGATCGAGTTCGTGCACAAGCACGAGGGCTGCATCGTCACCCAGCGCGAGGTCGGCATCGACACCGACAGCTGGGAGAACGCGCTCAAGAACACCCTGCGCCAGGCGCCGGACGTGATCATGATCGGCGAGGTGCGCACCCGCGAGGGCATGGACCACGCCATCGCCTTCGCCGAAACCGGCCACCTGGTGCTGTGCACCCTGCACGCCAACAACGCCAACCAGGCGATGGACCGCATCATCAACTTCTTCCCCGAGGACCGGCGCAGCCAGCTGCTGATGGACCTGTCGCTCAACCTCAAGGGCGTGGTGGCGCAGCAGCTGATCCCGACCCCGGACGGCAAGGGCCGCCGGGTGGCGATGGAGATCATGCTCGGCACGCCGCTGGTGCAGGACTACATCCGCGAGGGCGAGATCCACAAGCTCAAGGAAATCATGAAGGAGTCGACCAACCTCGGCATGAAGACCTTCGACCAGAGCCTGTTCGAGCTGTACCAGGCCGGCGAGATCTCCTACGAGGACGCGCTGCGCTACGCCGACTCCGCCAACGAGGTGCGCCTGCGCATCAAGCTGGCGCAGGGCGGCGACGCGCGCACGCTGTCACAGGGGCTGGACGGCGTCGAGATCGCCGAAGTCCGCTGAGGCGCGCCGGCGCGGCATGGGCGCCGGCGATGGCCCGCTGGAGCCGGAGGTCGAGCTCGTGCCCGGCTGGCTCGACGCCGGCGCCGGCCACGCGCTGTTGGACGAGTTGCACGCCGGCTTGCCGTGGACGACGCATCGCGTGGTCCTGTTCGGGCGCGCGATCGATGCGCCGCGCCTGAGTTGCTGGATCGGCGATCCCGGCGCCAGCTACCGCTATTCCGGCGTTCGCCATTCGCCCGTGCCCTGGCCCGACGTGCTGCAGCCCCTGCGCGAGCGCCTGCAGCGCGATACCGGGCAGGCCTTCAACAGCGTGCTCGCCAATCTCTACCGCGACGGCCGCGACTGCATGGGCTGGCACAGCGACGACGAGGCGGAGCTGGGTCGGCAACCGCTGATCGCCTCGCTCAGCCTCGGCGCGACGCGGCGTTTCCTGCTCCGGCACCGGCGAGAACCGGCGCGCAGGCAGGGGGTGGAGTTGGCGCACGGCAGTCTGTTGCTGATGCGCGGTGCCTGCCAGTCGGATTGGCGCCACGCGCTGCCGCGCACCGCGAAGCCGGTGGGGCCGCGGATCAACCTCACGTTCCGGCGGATCGTGCAGGTCGCGTGACGCGAGGGCCGCCTGCGCTGCCGGGGCGATTCGCGTTCCGAGCCGATGCCCCATGCCAATAGCGTTGACAGGCCCTCGTCCGCTCGCCCGCCCGATCCCGGATCAGACGCTCGGCACGGACGGCTGCCGGAGGGAGCAGGGCAGGCCGGTTCCGGCCGTGCCGGCGGCGCGTCGCCGGCTGCCGACGATGCCGGCTCAGCGCACCGTGGCCGGATGCGCCTGGCGCTCGTGGGTTTCCCCGCTCACCAGCACCCAGCCGGCCAGTTCGCCGCCGACCACCTCCAGCGCGCGCGAGAACGCGTCCACCACTTGCGGCAGCTCGGTGCCGGCGGCCGGCTGCACCTGCAGGAAGGTGCGCGAGGCGACGATTGCCTGGTCGGCGCCGTGGATGAGCTTGGCGTTGAATTCGATCGTGGCCGCGGGCACGGCCTGCCCCGCGTAGTCGGCCTCGAAGCGGCGTACGTCGAGCAGCAGGCGATAGTCCGCCGCAATGCCCGCGCCCTGGCGCGCGACCGCGGCGATCTTGCCCGAGTCCTCCAGCCCGCGCAGCAGGGTGGACTGCAGCATGTCGCCGGGGGTGCGGGCCCAGCCCGCGTTGCGGTAGACCTGAAGTTCGTCCGGCGAGGGACGCACCGCGATGCGATAGCTGTCGACCGTGCGCGAGGATGACGTCGCGCCCAGCGCGAGCTGCCAGGTGACCTGCGGCAGCGACGGGTCCAGGGTGATCCGCGGATCGGGGGCGTACATGGTCGGCCGGTCCCCGTTGTCGCCGCCGCCGAGCAGCGATGCGCAGCCGGCGAGCAGCGAGGCCAGCAACCCGCCCGCGGCGAGGCGCAGCCAGCGACGGCGATGGCAGGTGGCGTGGCGCGGATCGTGCCGTCGGGTGGGCATCACGGTTCGAACTCCTTGGGTGCGTCGCGCCCGAGCAGGAAGCGCGAGGGACTGGCGTCGAGGCGGTCGCTGATGCGGCGCAGGTCGCGGATCAGCCCGCGCAGTTCGCCCAGGGTCGGGCCGAGCTGGCCGAGGCCGTCGTTGGCGAAGCTGTTGATGGCCGCGCGGTTCTCGTTGAGCATGCGGTCGGCGCCGCCCGCGGCGGAATCCAGCTTGGTCAGGGTGGCGTCGATCTTGCCGATCAGCCCGGGCAGCTGCTGCACCAGCTCGCGGTCGAAGCTGTCGAGCGTGCGGTTGGCCGAGGCCATGGTCACCGTCAGCTGCTCGCTCGCGGTCCGCGCGTTGACCAGAATCTGGCGCATGTCCTCGCGCTGTTCGGCGATCGCGCCGGTCATGTTCTGGATGTTGTCGAGCGTGGCCGTGATCCGTGTCACGTTGTCCTCGCTGAGCACGCGGTCGAGGCGTTCGACCAGGCGGTTGGCGGTGTCGGCGATGTTCTGCAGCGCCGAGGCCTCGGTCTGGATCACGGGGATGTCGCCGTCGCCGTTCGACACCAGCGCGGCGGCGCCGGGGCTGCCGCCGGTGAGCTGGATGATCGGCGGGCCGGTCAGGCTGGTGATCGAGAGCTTGGCGCGGGTGTCGACCTTGACCGGCGTGGTGGCCTGCAGGCGCAGCCGGGCGATGACCTGGCGCGGGTCGTCCGGGGCCAGCATCAGGTTGTCGACGGTGCCCACGGCGATGCCGTTGTACTGCACGCTGCTGCCCTCGGTGAGTCCGGTCACCGGCTCGCGGAAGATCACCTGGTACTCGTTCCAGGTGCGGTCGGACGAGTACTTCGCCGCCCACAGCGCGAACAGCAGCAGGAACAGCGTGACCGCGATCGTGAACGCGCCGATCAGGACATAGTTGGCCTTGGTTTCCATGCGTCAGGTCTCCTCCGCGCCCGACGACGCGGCATGGGCGGCGCGGCCACGCGGGCCATGGAAGTATTCGCGGATCCAGGGATGGTCCATCTGCTCGATCTCCGCAAGCGGGGCGACCGCGACCACTTTCCTGTCCGCCAGCACGGCGACACGGTCGCAGATCGTGTACAGCGTGTCGAGGTCGTGGGTGATCAGGAACACGGTCAGGCCCAGCGCCTGCTGCAGGGTGCGGGTGAGGTGGTCGAAGGCGGCCGCGCCGATCGGGTCGAGGCCGGCGGTGGGTTCGTCCAGGAACAGCAGCGGCGGGTCGAGCGCGAGCGCGCGCGCCAGGCCCGCGCGCTTGCGCATGCCGCCCGAGAGCTGCGCCGGCAGCTTGTCCAGCGCGTCGGCGGGCAGGCCGGCCAGCTTGACCTTGAGCAGGGCCAGTTCGTAGCGCAGCGATTCGGGCAGGTCCGGGTGGTGCTCCTTCAGCGGCACCTGCACGTTCTCGCCCACGCTCAGCGACGAGAACAGCGCGCCGTCCTGGAACAGCACGCCGGTGTTGCGCTCGATGTGCAGCAGGTCGGCGGGATCGGGCGAGCGCGGGTCGACGCCGAGCACCTCGATCTCGCCGGCGTCCGGCGTGCGCAGGCCGATCAGCGAGCGCATCAGCACCGACTTGCCGGTGCCCGAGCCGCCGACCACGCCGAGGATCTCGCCGCGGCGCACGTCGAGGTCCAATCCCTCGTGCACCACCTGGTTGCCGAAGCGGTTGACCAGGCCGCGGACGCGGATGATCGGCGCATCGGCGGGCGCGTTGTCGCAGGCTTCGGCGGCGGAGGGGCGTGCGTCCATGTCACCAGTCCATGTACATGAACCAGATCGCCGCCAGCGCGTCGATCACGATCACCAGCGCGATCGTCTGCACCACGCTCGAGGTGGTGCGTTCGCCCACCGACTGCGCGGTGCCCTGCACCTGCAGGCCCTCCAGGCAGCCGATCAGCCCGATCACCAGCGCGAATACCGGCGCCTTCGACATGCCGATCAGGAAGTGCCGCAGCTCCATCTCCTGCTGCATCCGCGCCAGGTAGGCCTGCGGCGGGATGTCGAGGCTGAACGCCCCGACCGACAGGCCGCCCAGCAGGCCGGCGACCATCGCGATGAAGGTCAGCAGCGGCAGCATCAGCAGCAGCGCGACCACGCGCGGGATCACCAGCAGTTCCACCGGGTCCAGGCCGAGGGTGCGGATCGCATCGACCTCCTCGCGGCTGACCATCGCGCCGATCTGCGCGGTGAACGCGCTCGCGGTGCGCCCCGCCAGCAGGATCGCCGTGAGCAACACGCCGAACTCGCGCAGGAAGGCGATCGAGACCAGTTCGACCACGAAGATCGTCGCGCCGAAATCGGCGAGGATCTGCGCGCCGAGGAAGGCGATCACCGCGCCGACCAGGAACGACAGCAGCGCCACCAGCGGCACCGCGTCCAGGCCCACCTGCTCCATGTGGTGCACGGTGGAGGTGATCCGGAACCGGCGCGGGTCGAGCACGGTGCGCCCGAGCTTGACCAGGGTCTCGCCGAGGAAGCCGATCAGGATCACGATCTCGCGCGCGTTGTCGTGCACCGCGTAGCCCAGCCGCGCCAGCGCGGCGGCGAAGCCGTATTCGCGCTTCTTCTTCGGACGGTCGTCGTGGACGTCCTCGATCGCCGCCACCAGCGCGCGATGGTCCGGGCGGAAGCGGAACGCGGCGTAGTCGAGCTGGCGGCGGTCGGCGTAGCGCAGCAGCTGCAGCACGCCCACCGAGTCGAGGCGGTCGACCGCGGTGGCGTCGATCAGGCCGATGCCTTCGGGCGCGGCGCGCAACGCCTCGCCGATCGCGCGCGCATGCTCGAGCGTCCAGCGCCCGTGCAGGCGCAGGGTGGCGGCATCCTGTGGATCGGGCTCGGCACTGGGGCGCGGGCTGTCGGGCACGGTCATCGCCGGCGAGGATACAGCCATCGCCGTGCACGCTGCAGTCACGTCGCGGCGGCCCGCGCAGGTGCGCCGGGCGTGGCCGCCATGCGATCCTGTGGCGATGGCTTTGCCCCTGCCCGGATCCGCCAGCTACGCCGCCCGCATCGCCTTCCTGGTCGAGCTGGCCGAGCACCTGCACCTGTACGGCACCACCTCGCAGCGCCTGGAGGGCGCGATCGTGTCGGTGGCGCGCCGCCTGGGCCTGGATTGCGAGCCGTGGAGCAACCCCACCGGAATGATCCTCACCTTCAGCGATCCGCAGCGGCCGCCGGGCGAGAGCGACAGCACGCGCGTGATCCGCCTGCCGCCGGGCGAGACCAACCTGTACAAGCTGAGCAAGGCCGACGAGATCGCCGAGGAGGTGGTGGCGGGGCGTCTCGACCTCGCCGAGGGGCATGCCGCGCTGCGCGCGCTGGACCGGCCTTCGAGCTGGCGCGGCAACGTGCAGCAGGTGGTCGGCTTTGGCCTGGCCGCGGCCAGCGTCGCCGGGTTGCTGCGGCTGCCGTGGCTGGACATCGCCACCGCCGGCGTGATCGGCACGCTGATCGGCCTGCTCGGCCTGGCCAGCCGCGGGCGGCCGCAGATGAAGGAGGCCGACGACGCCATCGCCGGCATCGTCGCCGGCGGCCTCGCGGCGCTGGTCGCGGCGTTCATCGCGCCGCTCAACCTCAATACCGTGGTCATCGCCTCGATGATCGTGCTGATGCCCGGCATGGCGCTGACCAACGCCTTCAGCGAGCTCACCAGCCAGCACCTCGTCTCGGGCACCGCGCGCTTCGCCGGCGCGGTCACCACCCTGCTCAAGCTGACCGTCGGCACGATGATCGCGTTGACGCTGGTGCAACTGGTCGGGCTGGAGCCGCAGGTGCGCGCCTGGCGCCCGCAGCCGGCGTGGGTGGAGTGGGGCGCGGTGGTCACCGCGGCGTGGGCGTTCGCGGCGCTGTTCCGCGCCGCGCGCCGCGACTACCTGCTGGTGATGGCCGCGGCAATCGCCGGCTACGCCATTTCGCGTCACGTCGGCCAGTGGCTGGGCAGCCCGATCGGCGTGTTCCTGTCGGCCCTGGTCATCACCGTCGCCGGCAATGGTTACGCGCGCTGGTGGAATCGCCCGGGCGCGATCATCCGCGTGCCCGGCATCATCATGCTGGTGCCGGGCAGCACCAGCCTGCGCAGCCTGCTGGTGGCGGTGCAGCAGCAGGACGTGGCCGCGGGCCAGGACGCCGCGATCACCGTGGTCAACGTGCTGCTGGCGCTGATCGCCGGCCTGCTGATCGGCAACCTGCTGCTGCCGGCGCGGCGCAACCTCTGAGCCCGCAGGCACGCGGCCGGGGGCCACGCGCGCGGGGGCGGCCGGTCGCGGTCAGGCGCGCAGGCGCTGCAGCAGCGATGCCTGGTCGACGGCTTCCGATTCGGCCGCGCTGCGCGCGCGGTACTCGAACGTGCCGGCGGCGAGGCCGCGCTCGGACACCACGATCCGGTGCGGGATGCCGATCAGCTCCATGTCGGCGAACATCGGGCCGGGCCGCAGGCCACGGTCGTCCAGCAGCGTGTCGATGCCCGCTTCGACGAGCGTGCGGTACAGCGCGTCCGCGGCCGCCGACACCTCGGCATTGCCCTTGGGATTGATCACGCAGACGGCGGCGCGCCACGGCGCCATCGCCTGCGGCCAGATGATGCCGGCCTCGTCGTGGTTCTGCTCGATCGCCGCCGCGACGATGCGCGACACGCCGATGCCGTAGCAGCCCATCGCCGGATGCACGGCCTTGCCGGCCTCGTCGAGCACGGTGCAGCCCATGGCCTCGGAATACTTGCGGCCGAGCGCGAACACGTGGCCGACCTCGATGCCGCGGGCGACGTGCAGCGTGCCCTTGCCGTCGGGCGAGGGGTCGCCTTCGACCACGTTGCGGATGTCGGCGGTCTCGTCCGGCTCGGGCAGGTCGCGCCCCCAGTTCAGGCCGGCGAGATGGAAGCCGGCCTCGTTGGCGCCGACCACGAAGTCCGCCATCGCCGCCACGCTGCGGTCGGCGACCACGCGGATCTTCTTCCTCGCGTTGAGCGGCCCCAGGAAACCGGGCTCGGCGCCCAGGTGTTCGCGGATCTCGGCCTCGCTGGCGAGGCGATAGTCGACCAGGCCCGGCAGCTTGGCCAGCTTGATCTCGTTGACGACGTGGTCGCCGCGCACCAGCGCCAGCACGAACTGCGGGTCGCCCTCGGCGTCCACGCCCATCACCGCCACCGACTTCACCGTGCGCTGCAACGGGATGCCGAGCAGGGCGGCGACCTCCTCGCAGGTCTTCTGGACCGGCGTGTCGACCTTGCGCAGCGTCTCGGCCGCGGCGGGCCGTTCGCCCGGCGACACCGCTTCGGCCAGTTCGACGTTCGCGGCGTAGTCGGACCCGTCCGACCAGACGGTGGCGTCCTCGCCGGAGTCGGCCAGCACCTGGAACTCGTGCGAAGCGCTGCCGCCGATCGCGCCGGTGTCGGCGGACACGGCGCGGAACGTCAGCCCGAGGCGGGTGAAGATGCGCGAATACGCGTCGTACATGTTGCGGTATTCGCGCTGCAGGTCCTCGTCGGAGACGTGGAAGGAGTAGGCATCCTTCATGACGAACTCGCGCGCGCGCATCACGCCGAAGCGCGGGCGGATCTCGTCGCGGAACTTGGTGGTGACCTGGTAGAAGTTCACCGGCAGCTGCTTGTAGCTGGAGAATTCCTGGCGGAAGAAGTCCGTCACCGCCTCCTCGGCGGTGGGCGTGAAGCAGTAATCCTGCTCCTTGCGGTCGCGGATCTTGAGCAGCTGCGGGCCGAACTTCGCCCAGCGCCCGGTTTCCTCCCACAGCTCCTTGGGCTGCACCGACGGCATCGCCATCTCGATCGCGCCGGCGGCGTCCATTTCCTCGCGCACCACCGCTTCCACCTTGCGCAGCACGCGCAGGCCCAGCGGCGACCAGGTGTACAGGCCGGCGGCGAGCTTGCGGATCATGCCGGCCTTGAGCATCAGCTTGTGGCTGACGAGCTCGGCATCGGCGGGCGTTTCCTTTTCGGTGTGGAGGTGGAACTGCGACAGGCGCATTCGGCGGCTCGGGGCGGGGAAAACACGCATTCTGCCATGCGGCCACGGCACGGGCCGGCGCAGGCCCCGGCGCTACTCGGCTTCGGCGGCGATCTTCGCGTCGGGCTGGATGGTGTTGCGCCGGGCCAGGGCGTCGACGTCGACGATGCTGTAGTCGCGCCCTTGCGGTGGTGCGTCGGTCACGTGCGTCACGCCGGCGTCGTCGCGCCAGCGGTACAGCACCGGGGCAGCGGCGTCCCCGCCCGGGGGCGCGGCCGCGCTGTCGCCCGGATCGTGGCCGTGGCCAGCGCGGTCGGCCGGCACGGGGTCACGCGCCAGCCACCAGGCGATCGCGCCTGCGCCGAGCGCGCCGACCACGATCGCCCACGCCAGGCGCATTGCTCAGGTGCCCGAGCTGCCCGCGGCCGGCGTGCAGTAGGCCTTGACCGCTGCGTTCGCCAGTTCCAGCTGGCTGGCGCGCTCGCCGTCGGACAGCGCCCGTCCCGGCTTGCCGTCCTCGCCGACCTCGTGGACCGGCTGGTTGCGCTTGAGCGTCTCGACGTTGGTGCGTGCGGCGATGCATTCGCGATTGCCGCCGGTCGCCGGCGCCGCCGCGGTGGCGCCGGCCTGCGCCGGGGCTGTGGCGCCACGATTGGTGATCTGGCGCTGCTGGTACTGGCCTTTCGGTGGCGGTGTCTGCGAGTAGTGGGTCACGCCGTTGGCGTCCTTCCACTGGTAGACCTCGCTGGCCGAGGCGACGCCGGCCAGGCCGAAAAGGGACGCGCTGGCGATGATGGCGAACAGGGTGCGGCGCATGCGGGGCATCCGTGGGGTCGCTGGAGTGCCCGGATTGCAACACCGCGCGGACACGCGCGCAAGCAGGCGGGGCACGAAGCGTGACCGCTTCGCGGGCGCCGGCGTGCCGGGGCGGGCCGATGGACCGCCCGCCGCCAGGCGCTAAACTGCCGGCATGGACCCCTCGACCCCCACGCCCACCCGCGGCCGCGGCATCTACCTGCTGCCCAACCTGTTCACCACGGGCGGGCTGTTCGCGGGCTTCTTCGCGATCATCGCGGCCTCGCAGGGACGGTTCACCGCGGCCTGCGTGGCGATCTTCGTCGCCGCGATCCTCGACGGCATCGACGGCCGCGTGGCGCGGCTGACCAATACCCAGAGCGAGTTCGGCGTGCAGTACGACTCACTGGCCGACCTGATCAGCTTCGGCATGGCGCCGGCGCTGGTGATGTACCACTGGGCGCTGCTGTCGATGAAGTTCGACGGCAACACCCTGGGCAAGATCGGCTGGCTGGCGGCGTTCCTGTACGCGGCCTGCGCGGCGCTGCGGCTGGCGCGCTTCAACAGCCAGGTGGCCACGGTGGACAAGCGCTGGTTCATCGGCCTGGCCAGTCCCGCCGCGGCCGGGCTGATGGCCAGTTTCGTGTGGACCTGCCACGAGCTGGGGTTCGCCGGCGAGGACCTGCGCTATGCCGCGCTGGCGGTCACGGTGGTGGCCGCGCTGCTGATGGTCAGTCGCCTGCGCTACAACAGCTTCAAGGGCGGCAGCGGGCCGAAGTCGGACCGGGTGCCGTTCATCGCGCTGCCCATTGCGGTGGGCATCCTGATCGCGCTGTGGGTGGATCCGCCGAAGACCCTGCTGGCGGCGGCCACGATCTACGCGCTGTCCGGGCCGGTGTTGTGGTTCTGGCGCCGCCACGAGGGCGGTGCAGGTGCGAAGGGACCTGCATGAAGGCGGCTGCATGAGCTGGGATCCGCTGCAGCGCGGGATCCTCGACGCGATGGGGTACGTGCTGTACGCCGTGGAAGGTGGCGACGCCGCGCCCGCCGCGACCCCTGCCGCCGTCGCCCGCCGTGCGCCGCCGCGCGATGCCGCCGACGGCGCTGCTGCGCTGCTGCACGCCCTGCTGCGCGCGGCCGGGCAATCGGTCGACGACGCCGACGCGCGTGCGCGCTGCCAGGCCTGGTTGCCGCCGCAGGGGCTGCGTGATGTCGCCGCGCGACGTGCGCTGTGGCCCCGGCTGCGCGCCATGCGCAGGGGCCCGACGGCGTGAGTGCCGTGGCCGCTGGCGACGGCCTGGCCTGGCAGGCGGCGCTGCGGCCCATGCGCGAGGACGACCTCGACGCAGTGATGCGCATCGAGCTGCGCGCCTATCCGTTCCCATGGACGATCGGCATCTTCCGCGATTGCCTGCGCGCGGCCTATCCGGCGCGGGTGCTGCATGCCGGCGAGCGCATCCTCGGCTACGGCGTGCTCAGCATCGCCGCCGACGAAGCGCACGTCCTCAACGTCTGCGTCGACCCGGTCGAGCAGGGCCGCGGCCTCGGCCGCCAGCTGCTGCGCGCGCTGGTGTCGCTCGCCCGTGGCCACGGCGCTCAGCGCGTGTTCCTCGAAGTGCGGCCGTCCAACCCGCACGCGATCGCGCTGTACCACGACGAGGGGTTCAACGAGATCGGTCGGCGCCCGCGCTACTACCCGGCGCACGAGGGCCGTGAGGACGCGATCGTGATGGCGATCGAGCTGCTGCCCGACGACCTCGACAGGATGCCGGCGCTGTAGCCCGGGTAAGCGAAGCGCACCCGGGAAGCGTGTCGGAGATGACGTTTCACCATCCCATCCCGGATGCGGCCTGCGGCCTTATCCGGGCTACGGGCCTGCGCCTGAGGTGCCGCGACGCGATGTGTTCATGACAATCGAGCGCGTTGCGAGGCGAGGGTCTCGAGCTGCGCGGTCCAGTCGGCCAGTCGCTGGCGCTCCTGCTCCACGACGGCCGGGGGCACCTTGTCGCTGAATTTCGCCAGCTTGGCCTCGCTCTTGTCCTTCTCGGCCGAAACGCGCGCGATCTCCTTGTCGAGGCGCGCGCGTTCGGCGTCGAGGTCCACCAGGCCTTCCAGCGGCACGAACAGCTTCAGTTCGCCGACCAGGCCGGTGGCGGCGGGGGGCGGCTCTGCCGCGATCGCGTCGATCCGTTCCAGCCGGTTGAGGAACCTCAGCTGTGCATCGAAACGGGCAAGGCGCGCCGTGTCTTCGGCAGTGCCCGCCTGCACCAGCAGCGGCACCTGCTTCGACGGCGGCACGCCCAGTTCGCTGCGGATGCGGCGCAACGCGGTGACCATCTGCTTGAGCCATTCGATGTCGGCTTCGGCCTGCGCGAAGGCACCCCCGGCGAAATCCTCGGCCTGCGGATAGCGCTGCAGCGAGATGGTGTCGCCGTCGATGCCGAGCCGGGGCGCGACCTGTCGCCAGAGTTCCTCGGTGACGAACGGGATCAGCGGGTGCAGCAGGCGCAGCAGGGATTCGAGCACGTGCAGCAGCGTGTGGCGCGTGCTGTCCGCGGCCGCCGCGTCGCCGCCCTGCAGCGCGGGTTTGGCCAGCTCGACGAACCAGTCGCAGTATTCGTTCCACGCGAACTCGTACAGCGACTGCGCCAGCAGGTCGAAGCGGTAGGCGGCGAAATGCGCCTGGGCCTCGGCGGCGGTCTTGGCCAGGCGCGAGAGGATCCACTTCTCGGCATCGGTGGCCGGGCGGCGGCTTGTCCCTTCTCCCTCCGGGAGAAGGGGGCGCGGAGCGCCGGATGAGGGTCCGGGTTGGGATGAAGGCCCCGATGGCGCCGTACCATCACCCCCGACCCCTCTCCCGGAGGGAGAGGGGGGCAGAAAGCCCTCGGTGTTCATCAGCACGAAACGCGTGGCGTTCCACAGCTTGTTGCAGAAATTCTTGTAGCCCTCGGCACGGCCGAGGTCGAACTTGATGTCGCGGCCGGGGCCGGCCAGCGCGGCCATGGTGAAGCGCAGCGGGTCGGCGCCGTGGGCGGCGATGCCATCCGGGAATTCCTTGCGCGTGGCCTTCTCGATCTTCGGCGCGTCCTTGGGCTTCATCAGGCCGTTGGTGCGCTTGGCGACCAGCGCGTCGGCGGTGATGCCGTCGATGATGTCGAGCGGGTCGAGGATGTTGCCCTTCGACTTCGACATCTTCTGGCCGTCCTTGTCGCGGACCAGGCCGGTCATGTAGACGTCGTTGAACGCCACCTTGCCGGTCAGCGCGTCGGTCATCATCACCATGCGCGCGACCCAGAAGAAGATGATGTCGAAGCCGGTGACCAGCACGCTGGTCGGCAGGAAGTCGTCGTAGCCGCGCGCGCGCATCGCGTCCGCATCCGGCCAGCCCAGCGTGCTGAACGGCCACAGCGCCGAGGAGAACCAGGTTTCCAGCACGTCGCTGTCCTGGCGCAGCGTGACGTCGTCGGCCACGCCGCCGCGCGCGCGCGCCTCGGCCTCGTTGCGACCCACGTAGATGTTGCCCGCATCGTCGAACCACGCCGGGATGCGATGACCCCACCAGAGCTGGCGGCTGATGGTCCAGTCCTGGATGTTCTCCATCCAGTGGCGGTAGGTGTTGATCCAGTTCGGCGGCACGAACTTCACCGAACCGTTCTCGACCAGTTCCATGCCGCGGCGACCCATCTCGTCCATCGCCACGAACCACTGGTCGGTCAGGAATGGTTCGATCACCGACCCGGTACGGTCACCGAAGGGCTGCATGATCGGCTTGGCATCGACGACCGGATGGCCCTCGGCATCGGTGACGGCAAGGCCTTCGGCCGTGATCTGTTCGATCACGCGCTCGCGCGCCTCGTACCGGTCGAGGCCGCGCAGTTCCCCGGGGACGAGATTCACCGCGCCGACATCCTCCGGGCCCCGCTCGCCACGCGCGATCGCCCCGGCGATGGCGGCGCTGTCCTCGTACGACAAGCCGTCGGCGCGCATGCGCGCGCGGCTGTCCATCAGCGCGTACAGCGGGATGCCGTTGCGTGCGGCGACCTGGTAGTCGTTGAAGTCGTGCGCACCGGTGATCTTCACCGCACCCGAGCCGAATTCGGGATCCGGGTATTCGTCGGTGATGATCGGCACCAGGCGACGATGTGCCTTGGGGCCGACCGGGATCTCGCATAGTTTGCCGACGATGGGCGCGTAGCGGGCGTCGTCGGGATGCACCGCGACCGCGCCGTCGCCGAGCATGGTTTCAGGTCGCGTGGTGGCGATCGAGATGTAGTCGCGGGTTTCGCGCAGGGTGACGTTGCCGTCGGCGTCGCGCTCGACGTACTCGTAGGTCTCGCCGCCGGCCAGCGGATACTTGAAATGCCACATGTGGCCGGGCACTTCGCGATTCTCGACCTCCAGGTCGGAGATCGCGGTGTCGAGCACCGGGTCCCAGTTGACCAGCCGCTTGCCGCGGTAGATCAGGCCTTTCTCGTGCAGGCGCACGAAGGCTTCGATCACGGCCTGCGAGGGCATGGCGTCCATCGTGAACACGCTGCGCGTCCAGTCGCCGGACGTGCCGAGTCGACGCATCTGGCGTTCGATGGTGTCGCCGGACTGCTGCTTCCATTCCCACACCTTCGCGATGAAGCCGTCGCGGCCGAGCGAATCGCGGGTGTCGCCATTGCCTGCGAGGGCAAGGTTGCGCGACACCACCATCTCGGTGGCGATGCCGGCGTGGTCGGTGCCCATTTGCCACAGCGTGCGGTAACCGCGCATGCGGTGGTAGCGGATCAACGCGTCCTGCAGCGTGTGCTGGAACGCGTGGCCCATGTGCAGCGTACCGGTGACGTTCGGCGGCGGCAGCAGGATGGTGTACGCCGGGCCGTCGCCGCGTGGCGCGAAGACACCCGCCGCCTCCCACTCTGCATAGAGGCGCGATTCAAAGGTGCCGGGATCGTAGGAGGCTGCGAGGGTGTGGGTCATGGGATTGGATGCAATTGCATGTGCTTTCTCCCGCCTGCGGGAGAAGGTGCCGAAGGCGGATGAGGACCATTGCGTGCCGCTTGCCCTCACCCCGACCCTCTCCCGCAGGCGGGAGAGGGGGCAGGGCCTACATATCGTGTTTGTTGAGGTCGAACCCGAGCGCCTTGTAGTGCTTCCAGCGCTCGCGCAGCGGGCCGCGCGCGGATTCGTCGGCGGGCACCACTTCCAGCACGCGCTCGAAGCGGCCCTCGACCGGCGCATCGCGCAGGTTGACCACCAGCGGCCGCATCGGCGCATCGGTGCCGGGCTCGGCGATCAGCACCGGCGTCAGTTCGTCCTCGTCGTCGCGGCCGCCGATCTGGTGCGGGATGTAGGCGTCCTCGCCCATGTCCCACAGCAGGTCGTCCAGTGTTTCCGCCTGCGCCGTGTCGCGTGCCAGCACCAGCGTCCACAGGTTCGCCTCGTAGGCCTTGCGCACCAGCTCGCAGGCCAGGCGCAACGGCTCGTCGCGGAAGCGCGGCTTGGCGATCAGGTAGAAGTCGGCGCGGGGCATGAGGAGCGGTGATCTGTGATGGGTGATTCGGGATGGGGACGGCAGGCTTCCTGCAGGCAGCGAGTCGGGCACGGCGCTGGCGGGTTCGAATCAACAGTCCCGGATCACGAATCACGGCTCCGGTCCAGCAGCCACTGCGACAGCAGGCCGACCGGACGCCCGGTGGCCATGCCCATCTTGCCGTCGGTGTTGGCGCTGCCGGCGATGTCCAGGTGCGCCCAGCGCTGGCCCTCGGTGAACCGCGCCAGGAAGCAGCCGGCGGTGATCGCGCCCGCCCAGCGGCCGCCGATGTTGTAGACGTCGGCGAAGTTGGATTCCAGCAGGGTCTGGTACTCGTCCCACAGCGGCAGGCGCCAGGCGCGGTCGAAGACGTCCTCGCCCGCCGCGACGAGCTCGCCGGCGAGATCATCGTGCTTGCTCATCAGGCCGGAGGCGTAGCGGCCCAGCGCCACCATGCAGGCGCCGGTGAGCGTGGCCACGTCGACCAGCGCCTTGGGCTGGAAGCGCTCGGCGTAGGTCAGCGCGTCGCACAGGATCAAGCGGCCTTCCGCGTCGGTGTTGCCCACTTCGATCGTCTTGCCGGACATGCTGGTGATGACGTCGGA
>JAIUOJ010000049.1 GCA_020161335.1 Pseudomonadota bacterium | reverse complement strand
GACCCGCCTGGCGCCGCACTACAGGACGCTCTATACCGGCCGCAACGGCCTGGTCGCGCACGAGTGCATCCTCGACCTGCGCCCACTGGAGAAGGCCACCGGCGTCACCGCCGAGGACGTGGCCAAGCGCCTGATCGACTTCGGCTTCCACGCGCCGACGCTGAGCTTCCCGGTCGCTGGCACACTGATGGTGGAACCCACCGAGAGCGAGTCGCTGCACGAACTCGACCGCTTCATCGACGCCATGATCCAGATCCGCGACGAGATCCGCGCCATTGAGGACGGCCGTCTGGACCGCGAGGACAACCCGCTCAAGCACGCGCCGCACACGGCCAACGCCGCGGCGGCAAGCGAGTGGACCCACGCCTACCCGCGCGAACTGGCCGTGTTCCCGCTTCCGGTGCTGCGCCAGCAGAAGTACTGGCCGCCGGTGGCGCGCGTGGACAACGTGCACGGCGACAAGAACGTGTTCTGCGCGTGCATCCCGGTCGACGCGTACAAGGAAGACGCCGCCGAGGCCTGAAACGCGGCAAGTGCCTGATCGCGGCTACGCCAACCGGAGCCGTCCCGCAAGGGGCGGCTTCGGCGTTCCTGGCGTGGTCACAAATGCGTCAAACCGTCGCGGAGGCAGTTGCCATGCGGCCTGCCGTGCGTTGTCCCGCCCGCGTTCCACAAGGTTGTCCACAGCTTGCGTGGATATCTTCGGCCGACGCGATGGCGGCATCGCCGCGCGTCCCTGCTCCCTGGCGCACGCGCAGGCGTCGCTTGCGCTTGCGATGCGCGACCGTCAGGCCGCCGGGTGCGGTGCGTCCAGCCAATCGTCCAGCGGCGCCGGACGTCCCAGGAAGTAGCCCTGCGCCTGGTCGCAGCCGTGCTGGCGCAGCCACTCCAGTTCGCCGGCGCTCTCCACGCCCTCGGCGATCGTGCCCAGCCCGAGCCCGTGCGCCAGCGCGATCAGTGCGCTGCAGATCGAGGCATTGCGCGCGTCCAGGTGCACGTTGCGCACGAAGCTGCGGTCGATCTTGAGCGCATCCACCGGCAGGGTGCGCAGGTAGGACATGCTCGAGAAGCCGGTGCCGAAATCGTCGATGGAGATGTGCACGCCGTCGTTGCGCAACGCCAGCATGCGCGCGGTGGCCAGCTGCGGCTGGCGCAGCAGCACGCTTTCGGTCAGTTCCACGTGCAGGGCGCCGCGCGGCAGACCGTACTCGAGCGCGAGGTCACGCATGGCCTCGGGCACGCTGTCGATGAGCAACTGCTGGGCCGAGACGTTCACCGCGACCGCCACGTGCCCCAGTCCGCCATCGGCCAGGCGCCCGTGGCTGCGCGCGGCCTGTTCCAGGACCCAGCGGCCGAGGGGCACGATCAGCCCGGACGCCTCCGCCAGCGGCACAAACACCCCCGGCGGCACCAGGGTGCCGTCGTCCAGGCGCCAGCGCAGCAGCGCCTCCAGGGCCACCAGGCGGTCATCGGCGAGCCGCAGGATCGGCTGGTACACCAGCGAGAACGCCTCCTTCCGGAGCGCGTCGCGCAGTTGCCCGACCAGGGCGAGGCGTTCGGCCGCCTGCTCGGCCATGGTGGCGTCGTACGACAGGGACAGCACCCGCTCCTGCCTGGCCCGGATCGCCGCGAGTGCGGCATGCCCGATCACCTGCTCCGCACGTTCGCCGGGGGCCGGTCCTTCGGCGACCCCGATCGAGACCTCGACCGGATGCACGCCGCCCGCGACCTCCACCGGGACCGCGAACGCCGCCTGCAGCGCCGCGAGCAGGATGTCGCGGTCGCCCGCGTCCAGCGCGACCACCACGAAGCTCTCGCCGGGCCAGAACGCCGACATGCCGAAGCGTTCGCCCAGCATCGAGACGCGCGCGGCGGTCTCGACCAGGATCGACTCGCTCGCCCGCTGGCCCAGGGCCGACGCCACCAGGTCCAGCTCGCGCAGGCGCACGCACGCCACCGCGAAGCGTTCACCGGCGCGTGACGCATGCCAGGCATCCAGCCGCTCGACGAGTGCCGACAGGCGGGTCAGCCCGGTCAGGTCGTCGTGTGCGGCACGCCAGGCGAGGTCGCGCTCGTACGACATGCGGTCGCCGACGTCCTCGGCCAGCACCAGGCGCGCCGGCCGGCCGCCGAACTCGATGCCGCTGCTGAAGATCCGGACTTCCATCGCGCTGCCGTCGCGGCGCAGGTGGGTCCAGACGCCATCCACGTCCTCGCCATGCGGACGCGACCGGATCACGTTCAGCACCGCTTCGCGCTCCGAAACCGGACGGATGTCGAAGATGGTCTTGTCGAGGAATTCCTCGCGACTGTAGCCATAGCTGGAGATCGCCGCATCGTTGACGGCGAGGAAGCGCAGCGTCTCCGCGTCGAACACCCAGAACGGCAGCGGGTTGCGCTCGAACAGCGCGCGGAACTGCGCCTCCGCGCGCTCGACCCGCGCCTGTGCCTGCCGCTGCTCGGTGATGTCGACGATCGTGCCGGTGATCCGGCCCCGGCCACGGCTGTCCACCACCAGCCCGCCGTTCGCGCTGATCCAGCGTTCCACGCCCTCGCCCAGCAGCACGCGGTACTGGGTATGGTAGGGCTCGCCCGTGGCCTGGCTGTGCGCGAACTCGCGCTGGACGCGTGCGCGGTCATCGGGATGCATGCGTTCGAAGAAGCGCTCCGCCGGCAGCACCATCGGCACCGCTTCGAACCCGAACAGCGCCGCGTTGTGCGCGGAGACGCGGATCATCCCGTCCTCGGTTTCCTGGCGCCAGACCCCGGTGCCCGATGCCTGCTGCGCCTGGTCCAGCCAGTCGGCCTGGGCTTCGAGCTCGTCCATCAACTCCCGGCGCACGCGTTCGCCGGACCGCAGTCGGGACGCCAGGTACACCAGCCCCAGCCAGTACAGGAGCACGATGCCGGCCGAGACCGCCACGCGCCGGTACCACGCCGCCAGCGTTTCCTCGAGCCCGATGCCCGCGGCAACCACCAGCGCGTAGCCACTGGTCGCGCTGAAACCCGCCATGCGCTCGATGCCGTCGAGCTGGCTGACCCGCAGTTCCGAGAACACAGCTTGGCCATCCAGCATCGCCTCGGGCAGTTCGGCCTGGTAGCCGGTGTGGCCGCCTTCGTTGCCGTCGCGCAGGCGCGCGAGGACCACGCCGTGGCGGTCGAGCACGGCGACGCTGCCGTCGCGGCCGATGTCGAGGTCGCGGATCATGCGTTCGATCTCGCCGGCGCGCATGCGGCCCAGCAGCCAGCGCCCGTTGCCGAACGGCCAGGCCACGCGGAGGCGCCAGGCACCACCCCCGTCGTCCTTCAGCGCGCCGACCACCAGCTTCCCCGGCACCGCATGCGACGTCCACTCCGGCAGGTCGGGATCGCCCCGCTGGCCCGGCATCAGCGCCTCGCCCCGCGCATCGACCAGCACGACCGACTCCAGCTCGGTATTGCGCGAGACGACGCCATCGATTGCCTCGCGCAGCAGCGCATCGGCATGCTCCGGCGCGGCACTGGCGTAGGTGGAGGCGTCGGCCGCGATCCCGGCCATCGCGCGTTCGATGTTGCGCAACCCGTACTGCAGCAACCGGTCCACGCCGGTCGCCAGGGCCAGGGCCTGGCGATGCGCGGCCTCGATGCGCGCCTCGCGATCCTGGTGCAGCAGCAGGGCGAGGCCCAGCATCAGCAGCACGCCGACGAACGCCCCGACCGTCCACACCGTGGCCACCGAGCCCGCGGATTCCCTTCGCAGGGAGAGACGCATCGAAGCTCCATCTTCCTCGCCGCCGTGTCCTGCACCTTGCCAATGCGCGTGCCGCGATGCAAGCAGGACCGGGCCGGCCGGCACCGCCCGCCGTTCCCGGGGTTCAGCCCCGGTCGAACCCGAACAGCCCCGCCAGCGGATGGCGGCGACGCTCGACCAGGGCCCGCAGCAAGGGCGCACCCGCCATCGAATAGGTGATGCCGTTGCCGCCATAGGCCATCGCGAACAGCACGCGCGGCCCGTGCTGCGCGTGGGCGCCGAAGAACGGCAGGCCGTCCCTGGTTTCAGCGAAGGTGCCGGCCCACGAGAACGCCGGTTGCAGTGGCAGGTGCGGGAACATGCCGCGCACCCGCTTCAGCAGCCGGCGGGCCTTCCGCTCCACGCGCGCATCGCGCCGCGCCGGGATGTCGATCGCGTCGTCTTCGCCGCCGACCAGCAGGCGGTCGTCGCCGGTGGGCCGCAGGTAAAGGTAGGGCCGCGCCGACTCCCACAGCATCGTATGGCGCAGCACGCCGAGCAATTGCGGATCGATCGGGTCGGTGATGAACGCATAGCTGCTGCGATTGGCCGCGACCCGGCGCGACAGCCAGCGCTGGTTGGCGTAGCCCGCGGCCAGCACCACGTGGCCGGCGCGGATCGCGTGCCCGTCCGCGGTGCGCAGGATGACGCCGCGCGACGAGGCCGCCAGCTCCGCGATGCGGGTGCGGTCGAACACCCCCACGCCGCGCTTGTGCAGCCGGCCCAGCAGGCGGTACGCCATGCGGTAGGGATCCAGGTGCGCGCCGAGGCTGCTCAGGATCGCCGCCGGCGCATCGATGCCGTAGCGCACCCGGCACTCCTCGCCGGGCAGCCATTCGACCTCGAAACCATGGCGGCTGCGCAGTTCGTATTCGGCGCGCAGGCCGCGCACGTGCCGGCGCCGGCTGGCGAAGTACAGGCTCCCGGCCGAACCGTAGCCACCGTCGCGCAGGCCACGCGCGAGCGCGCGCAGCGCGGGGATCGCGTCGGCGCAGGCGCGATAGGCCAGCACCGCGTTGTCTTCCCCGTGGCGCTTGGCGAGATCGACCATGTGCGTGTCGATCTCGTACTGCAGCAGGCCGGTGCTGGCGGACGTGCTGCCCCAGCCGATGTCGCGCTGCTCGACGACGGCGACCTCGTGCCCGTGCGCCGCCAGCTCGTCTGCCGCCAACGCACCGGTGATGCCGCCGCCGATCACCAGCACGTCGCAGCGCAGGTCGTCCCGCAGCGGCGGGAACGCCTGCATCAGGCCGTTCTTCACCGCCCAGTAGGGATAGCCGCTCTTGAGGTCCATGCGCGCTCCGTGACCCGCCGCGCGTCAGTCGTCGGCACGCGAGGCACGTCGGCCGCCACGCAGCGGCTCGCCCGCGTCGCCGCCGGCCAGCGGCGCGAGGACATCGGGCGAGTGGGCGTCGGGCATCCCGTGCCGCATCCGGAGGGAGACCGTCGCGATGGACCTTTTGCCGAACCGGGGGTGCCTGGCTTGCATCGGGGGATCCGTGGGCCGGGAGGCCGCACCTTGCCGCACCCTGCGTCAAGGCGCCGCGAATGCCGACGCCCCACGGATCAGGCGTGCTGCCGCCTGGCGTCCATCCGATGCATCAGCAGCCCGGCGACCGCGACACCGATGGCGACCACGCTGATGATCAGCGCCGCCAGCGCGTTGATCTCGGGCGTCACGCCCAGCTTCACCTTGGAGTAGATCAGCATCGGCAGCGTGCTCGCGCCGGGGCCGGAGGTGAAGCTGGCGATCACCAGGTCGTCGAGCGACAGCGTGAATGCCAGCAGCCAGCCCGCCAGCAGGGCCGGCGCGATCAGTGGCAGGGTGATCAGGAAGAACACGCGCCACGGCCGCGCCCCGAGATCCATCGCGGCCTCTTCGAGGCTGCGATCAAGCGAGGTCAGGCGCGAACGCACCACCACGGTGACGTAGCACGTGGTCAGGGTGATGTGGGCCAGCATGATCGTGCCCATGCCGCGCTGCGGCCAGCCGGTGAGCTGCTGCAGCGACACGAACAGCAGCAGCGAGGACAGGCCCAGCATCACGTCCGGCATCACCATCGGCGCCGAACTCATCAGGCTCAGGAAGCCGCGTCCGGGAAAGCGCCCGAAGCGCGACAGCGCCATGCCGCTCGCGGTGCCGAGCATGACCGCCGCGGTCGCCGCGACCGCAGCGATGAACAGGCTGCGGCCGAGCGCATCGAGGATCTGCTGGTTGGCGAACAGTTCGCCGTACCAGCGCAGCGAGAAGCCGCCCCAGACGGTCGCCAGCCGCGAGGCGCTGAACGAGTAGCCAATCACCGAGAGGATCGGAAGATAGAGGAACGCATACCCCGCGAAGATCACGCTCCACAGCCAGATGCTGCGCCGCTTCATGCCGAAGCCTCGCGCTGCTCACGCCGGTTCTCGAAGTACTCGAACAGCAGGGTCGGCACCACGATCAGCGCCAGCATCGCCATCGCCACCGCCGACGCCAGCGGCCAGTCGCGGTTGGTGAAGAACTCGGTCCACAGCACCCGGCCGATGGTGAGTGCGTCGGGGCCGCCGAGCAGGTCGGGGATCACGAACTCGCCGACCGCCGGGATGAACACCAGCAGGCAGCCGGCGATGATGCCCGGCATCGACAACGGCAGGGTGATGCGCGCGAACGCCTGCATCGGCCTGGCACCAAGGTCGGCGGCGGCCTCGAGCAGGGTGAAGTCCAGGCGCATCAGCGTCGCCGCCAGCGGCAGCACCATGAACGGCAGGTAGTTGTAGACGATGCCGATGTAGACCGCGAGATTGGTATGCAGCACCGCGCTGCCGGGATCGATCACGCCCAGCGCCGCCAGGCCGGTCGACAGCCAGCCGTTGGCCTTGAACAGGCCGATCATGGCGTAGGTGCGCAGCAGCGAGCTGGTCCAGAACGGCAGGATCACCAGCATCATCAGCAGCAGGCGCATCGCGGGCTTCGCCCGCGCGATGCCGTAGGCCATCGGGTAGCCGATCAACAGGCAGAACAGCGTGGACACGCTGGCGAACAGCAGCGAGCGCAGGTAGGCGGCCACGTACAGCGGGTCCTGCAGCAGCAGCGCGTAGCTGGAGATGTGCAGGCGCAGCGACGCGGCGCCGTCGGCGGTGTGTTCGACCAGCGCCGTGTACGGCGGCACCTGGCCGAACACCGCTTCGGCGAAGCTGATCTTGGCCACGATCAGGAACGGTACGGCGAAGAACAGTCCCAGCCACAGCATCGGCAGCAGCTTCACCAGCAGCCGCCCGCGGTTGCTGCGGAACTCGTCGCGCACCACGCGGAAGAAGCCGAACAGGTTGCGGACCACCTCGGCCCAGAAGTTCCACGTGCCCTGCCCCGGCGCGGCGCTCACGAGACCAGCACCACCGCGGCCGTGGACGGCCAGCTCAGCCACAGCGTGCCGTCCCAGTCGTAATGCGGCTCGGAACTGCGTTCAACGTGTGTTTCCTGCACGCGGATCACCGCACCGGATTCGGTCTGCACATGGTAGATCGACACGTCACCGAGGTAGGCGATGTCACGCACCTTGCCGACCGCGACGTTGTCCGCATCCGGCCGCTGTTCGTGCACGTCGATCTTCTCCGGGCGCACCGCGACGCTGACCGCGGTGCCCTCGGGCACGAAGTCGGTGTGGCGGGCGAGGATCGGCGATTCGAGGTTGTCGCATTGCACGCGCACCAGGCCGGCGTCGAGGTCCTGCGACAGCACGCGGCCCTCGAACAGGTTGATGCCGCCGATGAACTCGGCCACGAAGCGCGTCGCCGGGAACTCGTACAGCGCGGCGGGCGTGGACACCTGCACGATGCGGCCGGCATCCATCACCGCGATGCGCGAGGACATCGTCATCGCTTCTTCCTGGTCGTGCGTGACCATGATGAAGGTGGTGCCCACCTTCTCCTGGATGTTGACCAGCTCGAACTGGGTGCGCTCGCGCAGGCGCTTGTCGAGCGCGCCCAGCGGCTCGTCGAGCAGCAGCAGCTTGGGCTGCTTGGCCAACGCGCGCGCGAGCGCGACGCGCTGCCGCTGGCCGCCGGAGAGCTGGTCGGGCTTGCGGTTGCCCAGCTGCCCCATCTGCACCAGCTCGAGCATCTGCTGCACGCGATCCCTGATCTCGCCGGCGGAGAGCTTGTCCTGCTTGAGGCCGAAGGCGATGTTCTGCGCCACGCTCATGTGCGGGAACAGCGCGTAGCTCTGGAACATCATGTTGACCGGCCGCTGGTACGGCGGCAGGTCGGTCACGTCGACACCGTCGATCAGCACCCGGCCCTTGTCCGGCGCCTCGAACCCGGCCAGCACGCGCAGCAGCGTGCTCTTGCCCGAGCCCGAGCCACCGAGCAGGGCGAAGAATTCGCCGCGGTAGATGTCCAGCGAGATGTCGTCGCAGGCGTAGAACTTGCCGAAGGTCTTGGTGACGCCCTCGATGCGCACGAAGGGCTGTGCGCCGGGATCGCGCCACGGTTCGACCGGCGGTGTCGCCCGTGCAGGTGCGGCCATGTGGTCTGCTTCCTTCCGTCCGTGGCTCAGCGGCCGCTCTTGATCGCGGTCCACGCGCGCACGCGTTGGCGCTGGATGTCCTCGGGCAGCGACTTCGGATCGACCAGTTTCGCGCGCACCTCGGCCGGCGGGTACACGCCCGGGTCGGCGGCGATCTCCGGATCGACCAGGGCGGTGGCGTCCTTGTTGGCGTTGGCGTAGGCCACGTGGTCGGTGATCTTCGCGATCACCTCCGGCTGCAGGAGGTAGTTGATGAAGGCGTGCGCGTTGGCCGCGTGCGGCGCGTCCTTCGGGATCGCCATCACGTCGATCCAGCGTAGCGCGCCTTCCTTCGGGATCACGTAGCGGATGTCGGGCGCGGGCTTGCCGGTGGCTTCGGCGGCCTCGATCGCGACGTCGCGCGCCTGGCCGATGTCGCCCGAATACCCCATCACCAGGCAGGCGTCGCCGGTGGCCAGCGCATCCTTGTACTGGGCGTTGTTGAAGGTGCGGATGTGCGGGCGGATCGCGGCGAAAGCCTGCTTGACCAGGTCGATCTCCTCGACGCTGCCCACGTTGGGGTCGCGGCCCAGCCAGATCAGCGCGGCGCCGAAGGCTTCCTGGTCGTCGTCGAGCACGTTGATGCCGCAGGCGGCGAGCTTCGCGGCATTGGCCGGGTCGAACAGCAGCGCCCAGGAATCCAGCGGCGCATCCGGCCCCAGCGCGGCCTGCACCTTGCCGGCGTTGATGCCCAGGCCGGTGGTGCCCCACATGTACGGCACCACGTGCGCGTTGCCCGGATCGACGTCGACCAGGCCGGCCAGCACGTCCGGATCGAGGTGCTGCCAGTTCGGCAGCTGCGCCTTGTCCAGCGGCAGGAACAGGCCGGCCTGCACCTGGCGCTGCGCGAACGGGCGCGCCGACGGGAACACCACGTCGTAGCCGGAACTGCCCGTGGTCAGCTTGGTCTCGAGCGTCTCGTTCTCCGAGTACACGTCGTAGTTGACCTTGATGCCGGTGGCGGCCTCGAAGTCGCGGAGGGTGTCGTCGGCCACGTAGTCCGACCAGTTGTAGACGTTGAGCACCTTCTCGTCGCCTGCGCCACCGGCACGGTCGCCGCCACAGGCGGCGAGCAGGAGGACGCAGGCGAGCGGAGCAAGGCGCGGCAGGACTGGACGCATCGCGGGTTCCCCTTCGGATGGAAGCCGCGGCCGGCCGGACGGCCACCGTGGCCAGGCGATGGTAAGCCCTCGCGGCGACCCTGTGCATCTCCCGCCCCCCGGCCGGGTGCGGATGGCACAGGCGCTGCCGGCGCCGCGCCGCCGCGCCAGGGCCTGTTAGCCTCATGGCGCATGTGGCACCCGCCGCGCGGGCGTGCGCGGCAAGGAAGCGCGACGGCGCGTGTGCCAATACGCTACGGAGCGACGACGCCGCGGCGTGCGTCCGCGTGGCGCCTAGCCGGGGCGTACGCGGAAGACCACGCTGATGCGCGGCCCGGCGTGACGCGTCTTGGGGATGCCGTGCTCGTGGGTCGCCTGCATCGCATGGCTCATGGCCAGCAGGCTGCCGGGGTCGAGATCGACGGCCACCACGTCGCGATGATCGGCGCGGCGCCGGATCAACATGCGTCTCGGGGCACCCAGCGAGACCAGTGCGATGGGATGTCCCGCCGCCCGCGCATGCATCCGGTCGCCGTGCATCGCCACGCTGTCGTGGCCGTCGCGATAGAAGTTCATGCCGACCGAGCCGTAGGGCGCCGGCAACCAGGCCTGTACGCGCGCGAGCATGTCCGCCAGCGGCAGGCCGCGCGGCAGGGCATCGATGGCATGGCCGGCGAGCAGCCGCGGCACGTCGACGATGCGGTCGTACATCGGGCGCCGCGCCTGCTTCCACCCGGCCGACGCGCGCAGGGCGTCGAACCAGGCGCTCGCGATGTCGGCGTCGACGAAGCCTGGCCAGTAGCGCGCGCCGCCTTCGTCGTCCTCGACCAGTTGCAGCATGGCCGGTGCGAACAGGTCGTCGCGGGTGGCGGTGGCGGTGCGCATGGGGCTCAGCGGAAATCGCGCGAACTGGTCTGCAGGCCCGCCAGCAGGTGGGTCCAGTCCAGCAGGTCGCTGGCGATCAGGTGCTGCACGCCGTCGACGTGCTCCCAGCGCCCGCGCACGGCCATCAGCCGCGCCCCGAGCAGGGCCTTGCGCCGGCGCTGTGCCACGTGCGACCACACCACCACGTTGACCATGCCGTGCTCGTCTTCCAACGTGACGAAGATCGTGCCCTTGGCGGTCGCCGGGCGCTGGCGCTGGGTGACGATGCCGGCGGCGAACGCGCCGCGCCCGTGCCCCAGTGTGCGCAACTGGTGCGAATCGAGCACGCGCTGGCCACGCAGGCGCGCGCGCAGCAGCGACAACGGATGCGCACCGAGCGTAAGCCCGGTGGCACGATAGTCCGAGGTCGCCTCCTCGCCCGGCGCAGGCGCGGGCAGCGGCACGTCGTCCTCGTCCGGGCTGCCCGGCAGGAGCGGCCGCTGCCGTTCGATCCCCGCCACCGCCCAGCGTGCGGCATGGCGATGCCCCGCGAGCGACTGCAGCGCACCGGCCTCGGCCAGTGCGTTGCGCGCCTTCCCGTCGAGGTTGGCACGCAGGCACAGGTCGCGCACGCCGGCGAACGCGCGTTGCGCGCGTGCGGCCATGATCGCCTTGCCGGCGTGTTCCGGCAGCCAGGCCACCTGGCGGAAGCCGAGCCGCAGGGCGGCCTGTCCCCCGTCGTCGACACCATGTCGTTCATGCCCCCCTTCGAGCGTGTTGTCCCAGTCGCTGCGGGTCACGTCGACCGGCAGGACCTCGATGCCCACGCGCCCACCCTGACCGCGCCGCGCGTCCTGCACGATCTGGCTGGCCGAGTAGAAGCCCATCGGCTGCGCATTGAGCAGCGCGCAGGCGAACGCGGCCGGCTCGTGCCGCTTGAGCCAGCAGCTGATGTACACCAGCTTGGCGAACGAGGCCGCATGGCTCTGCGGGAAGCCGTAGGAGCCGAAGCCCTTGATCTGCTCGAAGATCTGGTCGATGAATTCGGACGCGTAGCCCTTGTCTTCCATCAGCGCACGAATGCGCAGGCGGTGTGGTTCCATGTCGCCACCGCGCTTCCACGCCGCCATCGAGCGGCGCAGGCCATCGGCTTGCGACGGGGAATAGCCGGCATGGATCACCAGTTCCATCACCTGTTCCTGGAACAGCGGGATGCCCAGCGTGTTGCCGAGGATTTCCTCGATCCCGGCGGACGGGTAGGACACCTGCTCCTTGCCCTGCCGGCGACGCAGGTAGGGATGCACCATGCCGCCCTGGATCGGGCCGGGGCGCACGATGGCCACCTCCACCACGAGGTCATAGAAATTCCTCGGTTTCAGCCGCGGCAGCATGCTCATCTGCGCGCGCGATTCGATCTGGAACACGCCGATGGTGTCGGCGGCCTGGATCATGGCGTAGGTGGGCGCGTCGCCTGCCGCCGGCTCGTGCGCCAAGTCGATCGCGTAGCCGCGATGCTTCGCCACCAGGCTTACGGCCTTCCTGATGCAGGTCAGCATGCCCAGCGCGAGGCAGTCGACCTTCAGCAGCTTCATCGTCTCCAGGTCGTCCTTGTCCCACTGGATGATGGTGCGGTCGGGCATCGACGCGTTCTCCACCGGCACCACGGTGGACAGCGGCGCATCGCTGATCACGAAACCGCCGACATGCTGCGACAGGTGCCGTGGGTGGTCGCGCAACTGCGCGGTGATCGCCAGCACGCGGCGGATCATGGTGTTGCCCGGATCGAACCCGGCCTCGCGCAGCCGCCGTTCCATCGGCACTTCGCCATTGCCCCAGCCGAAGCACTCGGCCAGCAGGGTGACCTGGTCCGGCGGCAGGCCGAAAGCCTTGGCCACGTCGCGCACCGCGCTCTTGCCACGGTAGCGGATCACGGTCGCGGCCAGTGCAGCACGCCTTCGACCGTACTTGGCGTAGACGTACTGCAACACTTCCTCGCGCCGCTCGTGTTCGAAGTCGACGTCGATGTCGGGAGGCTCGTTTCGATCCTTCGACAGGAAGCGCGCCATCAGCAGGCGACTTTCCGCCGGATTGACCACGGTAATGCCAAGCGCGAAACACACCGCGGAATTGGCCGACGAACCACGACCCTGGCAGAGAATGCCCTGCGTGTTCGCAAAACGAACAATGTCCTCCACCGTGAGGAAAAACGCCTCGTACTTCAGCTCTTCGATCAATGCCAGCTCGCCATCGATCTGCGCAACGACCGATGGCGGCGCCCCGCCAGGCCAGCGCTTGCGCATTCCTCGCTCCGTGAGCTCGCGCAACCAGGTGTTCGGCGTATGGCCCTCCGGCACCAGTTCGGCGGGATAGGCGTAATGCAGGTCCTTGCCAAGGTCGAAGGTGCAGCGCCGCGCCAGCTGCACGGCGTTGTCCAGCAACCACGAAGGATGGATGTTGCCCAGCGCGCGCCGCGTGCGCAGGTGGCGTTCGCCATTGCGGAACAGCTGCGCGCCGCAGTCGGCCAGCATGGTGTTGTGGCGGATCGCGGTCATCGTGTCCTGCAGCGCGCGGCGGCGACGCACGTCCATGTGCACGTCGCCGGCCACCAATGGCGTCATCGCCAGGCGCGTGGCCGCGTCCAGCAGGCGGACCAGTCGCGCCGTGTCGTCCTGTTCGCGATGCAGCTCCACCGCGAGGTGCGTACGCTCACCGAAGACCGATTGCAGCCAGCGACCTTGGGCGTCATCGATCTCCGGCGCCGGGATCCACAGCGCGAACAGCCCGCAGGCCGCGGGGCCCCCATCGCCCAGCACCCGTTCGACGTCCCGGCGCGACAGCCGGTACCCCTTCTTCACCACCGCCCGGCGCGCGGTGGTGATCAGCTCGCACAATCGCGTGTAGCCGGCCGCGGTTTCCACCAGCAGCACGCATTTCAGGCCGCAGTCGAGCGTGAATTCGCTGCCGACGACCAGTTTCAGGCCGGTGGCCCGTGACGCCTCCAGCCCGCGCACGCTGCCGGCCAGCGAGCATTCGTCGGTGATCGCCAGCGCTTCGTAGCCGCACCGGGCGGCGCGCGCGAACAGCTCTTCGGCGCTGGCCGCGCCGCGCAGGAAGGAGAAATCCGACAGGCAGTGCAGCTCGGCGTAGGGCGGCCACGCTTCCTCGCCCGGCGCATCGTCATTGGCGGCAGCCGACAGGCGCAATCGTTGCGCCGTCTCCCATGCGCGTGGCGGACGCCCGCCGGGCGTGTCGCGGTCGACGCCCCCCACCGCATCATCCCAGCTCATGGTGGTCCTCCCTGCAGCATCCCGATGCATGGTTGGCTTCCCTTCCCCCGCTTGCGGGGATAAGTGGTGCGCAGCACCGGATGGGGGCTGGCCTGCATCGGCATCGCTATCGGCATCCGCCTCACCCTCATCCGCCTTCGGCACCTTCTCCCGCAAGCGGGAGAAGGAGACCCAGCACGCAAACCCTCGAGATCGTGATTTTTCGTCTCCCTGCAACGTTCCGGCACGCGGTTGCTTTCCCTTCTCCCGCAAGCGGGAGAAGGACACGCAGCACGGAAATCCTTCGAGGTCGTGAGGCTTGATCGCCCTGCAGCCTCAGGGTTCATCGTTGCTTCCCCTTCCCCCGCTTGCGGGGGAAGGTGGTGCGCAGCACCGGATGGGGGCTGGCCTGCATTGGCATCGCTATCGGCATCCGCCTCACCCTCATCCGCCTTCGGCACCTTCTCCCGCAAGCGGGAGAAGGACACGCAGGGTTGCCTTCGACCTTCTCCCGCAAGCGGGAGAAGGACGCGCAGCATGGCGAGGGCTGGAGCCATGGCCACCTGGCACTCATGCAAACCACCCGTGCAGCATCCAGCCTCCCTGCTCGCCCGGGGGCGCGAACGCCCAGGCGCGCTGGCCTTGCGAGGTTTCGATGACGTAGTAGTCGCGGCGTGCATCCCCGCCATCCCACCAGCCGCTCTCCAGCCGCTCGGGGCCCGAGACAATGCGCAGGTGCGGGTCGCGCAGCGGCACGGGCTGCGCCAGCAGCCAGCCGGGTCGCGGTGGACGCGCAGGGGCCTGCCCGATCCTGGCATCGTCGCCGGAAACGCGCCGCCAGGCCCGCTCCGGCCGCGGATCGCCGGCCGGTGCCACGCGATGCACGGCATCGTCGCCGAGGCGCGCGCGCAAGCGCTCCCGCAACTGGGGCCACGGCAGTTGCTGCTGGCTGCGGGTGTCGAACAGGTCGCGCACCGCCGGCACGAACGGCGGCAATTCGCGCGCCATCAGGCGCATCGCCACCACCGGCCGTTCGATCCGAACGCGTTCGAGCCGGCTGCGCGTGACCTCGAACAGCATCGCCGGCTCCCGCTCCGCGGCCAGCAGGCCGACGGCCACGTCGGTGTGCCCTGCCTCGTGCTCCAGCCGCAGCACGAAGCGCTGCACGCCGCCGTCGCGCACCGACAGGCAGGTGCACAGGTCGCCGATGAGCCTGCGCAGCGGGAACAGCAGCGCCATGTGGCTCTCGACTTCGTAGCCCAGTTCCACGCGTGCATCGAAATGATCGGGCGGCGCGTAGTACGCCAGCGGATCGTCGGCCTCGCCGTACAGACGGTCGAGGTGTTCCAGCACCGGCAGCCCGAAGCGGCGGCGCACGGCGTCGCGCGGCAAGCCACGCAGCGCGCGCAGGTCGCGCACGCCCATGCGGTGCAGGCGCGTGCCGGCATCGTCCGGCAGGCGCGCATGCCGCACCGGCACGCGATCAAGCATGCCCGCCATCGCGCCCGGATTCGGCAGTGCGAGGCCGTCCTGCAGTCCGGCGAAGACATGCGCCGCGCGTGGCGTCGGCGCCAGCGCGATGCGATGCGCGAAACCCAGCATCGCCAGTTCCTCGCGCAGTCGGCGCTCGATCCGCGGCCACGGCCCCAGCAGGCGGAAACTGCCGCGTACTTCCAGCACGATGCTGCCCGGCCACTGCGCGCTCACCAGCGAGCTGTGGCGATACGCCCAGGCCGCGAGGAAACGCTGCAGTCGCGGCTCGGCCTGCGGGTCGTGCTCGACCATCGCGAAGTCACGCAACAGCAGGTGCGCCGCGGTGAGGCGCATGCCCGCGCGCAGGCCTGCATCGGCCGCCGCCGCGTTCACCGCCTGCAGGGTACGCAGTTGCGCCGGGCCACCGACCAGCGCCAGCGGCGCGCCGGGATCAGGCAGACGGCGGAGGACGCCATCCAGCGCCAGTTGCGGCAGCAGTACGCAGGCCCAGAGCATGGGATCTCATCGAAACAGCGGTTGTCCCTTCCCCCATTCCATGGGGGAAGGTGCCGAAGGCGGATGGGGGGCGCCACAGGCACAGGCACAGGCACAGGACGTTCGCGCATCCGACGCGGGCGCGCCTCGATCCGACTCCGGCGACCCCTGCCCGCGCGGTGACGTGGAACAACGCGAAGCAGGTTCCGCGTCCGGGATCGGGAACAGAGAGGCGACTGGAGAAGTCGCAGCGGCGAGACTCTTTCGCTGCGGCCCGCCCTCACCCCGCTCCCGCACACGGGAGCGGGGTTCAAGCATGTGCATGCGCCTGCCCTCTTCCACAGGACGAAGAGGGATTCCGGAAAGGTGAGTGTGTGCTCCCTCTCCCGCCTGCGGGCGTGGGGCAGGGGCAAGTCCGGGCGAAGACCCGAACACCGGACCACCCGCCCTCTCCGGCAGCACGAACGCGCGCGCCGGTGCCGGCCCGCCCCGGCACTTGCGCACCTGCCAGGCGATGCCGCCGTGCGCATCGCGCATCGCTTCCAGCCGCAGCGCCGCGGGCGACGGATTGGCCGCATGCCTGCGCTCGCGCAGCGCGAAGCCGAGGCTGCCGCCGCTGTCGGCCGCCACCTGCAGGCGCCGCATTGCGCGTGCATCGGCCTGTACCGGCCAGCCGAGCACCGCCGCGCAGGCGCCGCTGCGCAGGCACTGCTCGAAGGCCCACAGCGCGTCGCGCGGCGCGGCCTGCACCACCTGCAGGCGCGACAGCTCCACGCCCGCCGCCTGCCAGGCCGGCGCATAGGGCAGGTACGGCGGCGCGACCACCGCCACGTCGTCGCCGGCCTGCGTGCAGCGCGCCAGGGTTGGCAGCAGCAGCGCCAGTTCGCCGATGCCGTCGGCCGGCAGCAGCAGCTCGGTCAACGCGCGTCGCGGCCAGCCGCCCTGCGGCAGCAGCGCATCCAGCGCCGCGTGCCCGCTGGGCTCGCCATCGCCGGCGATGGCGGCGCTGCGGCCGGCATGCCACAGCGTGCGCGCCGCCAGCAGGCCTTCGAGTGCGACCACGGCGCCCATCTCAGCCGCGCCTGACCAGTCCGCAGTACACCCCTTCGATGGCGAAGTCCTGCCCGGCGCGCACGTCGATCGGCGCGTGCTCCGGATTGCGTGGCAGCAGGCGGATGCGCGCCTTGCCGCGCTCCAGCCGCTTGATGGTGATCTCGCCATCGATGCGCGCCACCACCACCTGCCCGTTGCGCGCGTCGCGCGCGCGCTTCACCGCCACCAGGTCGCCATCGAAGATGCCGTCGTCGCGCATCGAGTCGCCTTTCACCTTCAGCAGGTAGTCGGGCTTGTCCGAGAACAGCGCGCGGTCGAGCAGCAGCAGTTCGTCGCTGCCGATGTCCGCGCCGATCGGCGTGCCCGCCGCCACCTGCCCCAGCACCGGCAGCGGCAGCTGGTCCGGCCGCCCCGGCAGGCGCAGGCCACGGGCGTGCCCCGGCACCTGCTCCAGCCAGCCCTCGGCCACCAGCGCCTGCACATGCTTCTGCGCGGCGTTGCGCGAGGCGAAGCCGAAGGCGTGGGCGATCTCGGCCAGGCTCGGCGCGCGCCCGGCGGCCAGCTCCCCGCGCAGGAAAGCCAGCACGGCGGCACGTTGCGGCGGGAGGAGGTCGGTCGGTCGCATGGTGTACATTTGTACACCTTCCCGGCGCACGGCGCGAGACTGGACAGGCCCGGATCCGCTGCGCTTGCAGGCCATCCCGGCTGAGCACAGTATAACGTTCGTTATAACATCGAGGCCGAGGCCGCCATGAAGCTCAAGATCACCACCATCGGCAATTCCGCGGGGGTCATCCTGCCCAAGGAACTGCTGGCGCGCCTGCGCCTGGGCAAGGGCGACGAGTTGTACGCGCTGGAAACGCCCGACGGCATCAAGCTGACCGCGCACGACCCCACGTTCGCCGCGCAGATGGAAGTGGCCGAAAAGGTGATGCGCGAGGATCGCCAGGTGCTGCACAAGCTGGCGCAGTGAGCCGGGCATGATCCTCTGGATCAACAAGACGCTGGCACTGGCCATCCACGACCGCCAGCTCGCCGAGCATGGCGGCGGCAGCGGCGTGCGCGACGAGGCCCTGCTCGATTCCGCCCTCGCCCGTCCACAGCAGTTGCATGCCTATGGCGATCCGCCGCCGGACCTCGTCGAGCTCGCCGCCAGCCTCGCCTTCGGCCTTGCGCGAAACCACCCCTTCGTCGATGGCAACAGGCGCACCGCACATGTCTGCTATCGCGCCTTCATCGCACTCAACGACGGCGAACTCGTCGCAACCGACGAAGAGAAATACATCGCCATGCTTGGCCTCGCCGAAGGCTCGCTCGACGAACGCGAATTCGCCGACTGGCTACGCCCGCGCGTCTCGATCCGGCCGCGCGGGCAGGTGCAGGAAACAGGCCGTCGCTACGCCCGGTGAAGGGCGGCTACCCGCATGGTGCCTGCCCCGCCTGCGGCACCCGCGAACTGACCGCGCACATCACCGGTGCTGGTCCACCAGCACCGGATTACCGTCGGGATCAGTCAACACGAAATGCGCCGGCCCCTGCGAGGTCTCGTCCGCCTCCGCCTCGAACACCAGCCCCCTGGACTTGAGTGTTCGCTGCAGTTCGCGCACGTCGCTGAAGCTCTCCAGCGGTTGCGCGGACTGGTCCCAGCCCGGGTTGAAGGTGAGCATGTTGCGCTCGAACATGCCCTGGAACAGGCCGACCAG
>JAIUOJ010000048.1 GCA_020161335.1 Pseudomonadota bacterium | reverse complement strand
CAAGCTCGAGGCGCGGCTGGCGGACCTCGCGCAGGCCGCCGATCCCGGCCGCATCGAGCAGGAGCTGGTGCTGTCGCTGCAGAAGCTGGACGTGGACGAGGAACTGGATCGCCTGGCCAGCCACGTCGACGAGATCCGCCGCGTGTTCCGCCAGAGGGAGCCCGTCGGGCGCCGCCTGGACTTCCTGCTGCAGGAGTTCAACCGCGAGGCCAACACCCTGGGCAGCAAGTCGGTCGACGCGCGCACGTCCAACGCCGCGGTCGAACTGAAGGTGCTGATCGACCAGATCCGCGAGCAGGTGCAGAACATTGAGTAGGACCGGGAATCGGGAACGGGGCATGGGGAATGGAAAGCGCGGAAGCGTTAGACTTTTCGGCCCAAGCAGGCCCGGACCGCGACCGGCGCACCCGCTTTTCCGATTCCCCATGCCCCATTTCCGACTCCCGGCCCCATGATGCGCGGCACCCTGTTCATCGTCGCGGCCCCCTCGGGCGCGGGCAAGTCGAGCATCGTCAACGCCTGCCTGGCGCGCGACGGCAACATCGCGCTGTCGATCTCGTTCACCTCGCGCGCGCCGCGGCCGGGCGAGCGCCACGCCGAGCACTACCATTTCATCAGCGCCGACGAGTTCAAGGCGATGATCCGCGCCGGCGATTTCTTCGAGTACGCGGAAGTGCACGGCGACTGGAAGGGCACCGCCCGCCAGTCGGTCGAGCCGCAGCTGGCGGCGGGCAAGGACGTGCTGCTGGAAATCGACTGGCAGGGCGCGCAGCAGGTGAAGGCGCAGGTGCCCGATGCCGTGAGCGTGTTCATCCTGCCGCCCTCGCGCGCCGCGCTCGAGGAGCGCATGCGCAAGCGCGGACAGGACAGCGAGGAGACGATCCAGCGCCGACTGGCCAATGCCCGCGGCGAGATGGCGCACCACGCCGAGTTCGACTACCTCATCGTCAACGAGGTGTTCGAGACCGCGGTCGACGAGATGTGCGCGATCTTCGTCGCCAGCCGCCTGCGCATCGGCCAGCAGGTGCAGCGCCACGCCGGGCTCGTGGCCACGCTGCTGGCCGAAGGCTGAACAGGCCACGCCCCCCGGGCCCTGCTATTGCCATAAGTGCCTGATTTGAAAGGAGCGCGCTTGCGTTTCCGCGCGGGCGCCCCTAGAATCCGCACCCCTTATCCGAATTGATCGACGGCCGACCGGCCGCCGGGAGACCTATGGCCCGCATCACCGTGGAAGATTGCCTGGAAGTCGTCGACAACCGCTTCGAGCTGGTCATGATGGCCGCCAAGCGCGCGCGCCAGCTGGCGAACGGCGTCGAGCCGCAGATCGACAACAGCGAGTCGCAGGACAAGCCGACGGTGCTGGCGCTGCGCGAGATCGCCGCGCGCCGCATCGACCAGCCCTACATCGACGCGGTCGACAAGGCCGAGCGCGAGCGCAAGGAGCGCGAGGCGCTGGAGTGGGCCGCCGCCGAGGTGGTGGCTGCCGAAGACGACATGAAGGGCGACGACTGATCGACGCCTGGAGCCGGGAACGGGGAACCGGGACAGCGGTGTCCCCGGACCTCGCGAAGGCCTCCGCAAGGCCCCGCTCCGGCGGGGCCTTCGCGTTTCCGGACGGCAGTCCCGCGCGGGCGCGCGTCGCCCTGGACGGAAGGGCCCAGGCTCCACTGTTCCGATTCCCCATTCCCGATTCCCGGCCTTCCCGCCCTATTCCCCATTCCCGGCCTTGCCATTAGGCTCCGGGGATGACCCCCGGCGACCCCGCCCTCATCCTGCCTGCCGCCCCGACCGAGGACGACGTCCCCGACTACGTGCATGCGCTCGAACGCGCGGCGGGCTACCTGCCCGCGGACCAGCGCGCGCAGCTGCGCCGGGCCTGGGCGGTGGGTGCGGCGGCGCACGCGGGGCAGACGCGCAAGTCGGGCGAGCCCTACATCACCCACCCGGTGGCGGTGGCGCAGGTGCTGGCCGAGCAGAAGGTCGACGCCGAGACCCTGGTCGCGGCGATCCTGCACGACACCATCGAGGACACGCCGCTCACGCGCGAACAGATCGCCGAGGAGTTCGGCGAGACCGTGGCCGAACTGGTCGACGGCGTGACCAAGCTCGACAAGCTGCAGTTCGGCAACCGCCAGGAGGCGGCGGCCGAGAGCTTCCGCAAGATGATGCTGGCGATGGCGCGCGACCTGCGTGTGATCCTGATCAAGCTCGGCGACCGGCTGCACAACATGCGCACGCTCGGCGCCCAAGGCAGCGAGGCGCGCACCCGAATCGCGCGCGAGACGCTGGACATCTACGCCCCGATCGCGCAGCGGCTGGGCATGAACATGATCAAGGCCGAGCTGCAGGACCGCGGCTTCCACGCGCTGTACCCGCTGCGCCACCTGATCCTCGACAAGCACATCCGCGGCCAGCCGATGCTGCGCCGCGAGGCGATGGCGAAGATCGAGGCGCAGCTCGCGCAGCGCCTGACCAACGAAGGCCTGAAGTACCGGCTGGTCAGCCGGGTGAAGTCGCCGTGGAGCATCTACAACAAGATGCGCAGCGAGGGCAAGAGCTTCGCCCAGGTGATGGACGTGTTCGGCTTCCGCATCGTGGTGCCGTCGGTCGCCGACTGCTACCACGCGCTGGGCGTGGCGCATTCGGTGTACAAGCCGCTCGACGGCCGCTTCCGCGACTTCATCGCGATCCCCAAGGCCAACGGCTACCAGTCGCTGCACACGGTGCTGTTCGGCCCCTACGGGTCGCCGATCGAGGTGCAGATCCGCACCGAGGAGATGGACCTCATCGCCGAACGCGGCATCGCCGCGCACTGGGCCTACAAGCACGGCATGGCGCCCAGCGGCGCGCAGGCGCGCGCGCACTCGTGGATCGCCAACCTGCTCGAATCGCAGCGCGCCACCGGCTCGTCGCTGGAGTTCCTGGAAAACGTCAAGGTCGACCTGTTCCCGGACGAGGTCTACCTGTTCACGCCCAAGGGCGACATCCTCTCGCTGCCGCGCAATTCCACCGCGCTCGATTTTGCCTACGCGGTGCACACCGACGTCGGCAACACCGCGGTCGCCGCGCGCGTCGACAAGAAGCTGGTGCCGCTGCGCACGCGGCTGGCCAGCGGGCAGTCGGTGGAGATCGTCACCGCCAAGTCGTCGCTGCCCAAGCCGCAGTGGCTGGAGTTCGTGGTCACCGGCAAGGCGCGCACCTCGATCCGCAGCCAGCTCAAGCAGCTCGAGCACGAGGACGCGGTGACGCTGGGCCACCGCATGATCGACCGCGCGCTGGAGGACCTGGGCACCTCGCTCGACCGCCTGCCGCAGCAGCGGCTCGACGCCTACCTCGCCGAGCTGCGCTATCCACGCCTGGAAGCGCTGCTGGCCGACATCGCGCTGGGCAACCGCATGCCGACGCAGGTGGCGCTGGCACTGGCGCAGCAGGAGCCGGCGCTGCCCGCGGTGGGCGAGTCCGATCCGTTCCTGCGCCATGGCGAGCGCATCCTGATCACCGGGCACGAGCGCGGCGTGATCAGCTTCGCCAACTGCTGCATGCCGATCCCCGGCGACGAGATCATGGGCTACCACACCGCCGGCAAGGGCATCGTGGTGCACCGGCTGGACTGTCCGAACGTGGCCGAGTACCGCAAGTCGCCGGACCGCTGGGTGGCGATCGGCTGGGACCGCGACGTGACCGGCGACTACCCGGTGGCGCTGCGGATCGAGACCGAGAACCGGCCGGGCGCGCTGGCCGAGGTGGCCGCGGCGATCGCCAAGGCCGAATCCAACATCGAGGGCGTGGAATACCTCGAGCGCGACAGCAACATCGCGGTGATCCGCTTCTCGATCGAAGTGCGCAACCGCGAACACCTCGCCGAAGTCATCCGCCGCACCCGTCGCCTCGGCGTGGTCCACGGCGTGCAGCGGCTGTAGGGCGGGACGGGGCCCGACCTATAATCGGCGCCTTCCCGACGGAGACGCCCGATGCCCCGCAGCCCGATCCAGACCGACCTCGCCCCCGCCGCCATCGGCCCGTACTCGCAGGCGACGCGTGCCGGCGGCACCGTGTTCTTCTCGGGGCAGATCCCGCTGGATCCCGCCACCGGCAACGTCGTCGAGGGCGGCATCGACGCGCAGGCGCGACGCGCCTTCGACAACCTCAAGGCGGTGGCGGAAGCCGCGGGCGGCACGATGGACGACATCGTGCGCGTGGGCCTGTACCTCACCGACCTGGCGCAGTTCGGCGCGGTGAACGCGGTGATGGCCGAGTACTTCACGGCGCCGTATCCGGCGCGCTCGACCATCGAGGTATCGGCGCTGCCCAAGGGCGTGGCGTTCGAGGTCGACGCGGTGATGGTGCTGGGCTGACGGTCGCCGCGCGGCGCGCAGCCGGGTTGCCGCCCGACGCCGAACCCGCGGCCGGGTGGGGGTTCCCGACCGCCACGCGCGGCATTTCCGGGTTTTGCTTTCGGCGTGATGGCGTCATGCTGTGCGCATGCCGAAGCCGTCCGCCGGCGAGCCCGCGACCGCGGGCGCCGATCCCCACCAGCAACCCATCGCCGGCCTGCGCGGCGTCGGTCCCGCGGTTGCCGCCAAGCTCGCCGCGCGCGGCCTGGTGACGCTGCAGGACCTGTGGCTGCACCTGCCGCGGCAGTACGAGGACCGCACCCGCCTGGTGCCGATCCGCGCGCTGCAGCCGGGCGTGGCCGCGCAGGTGGAAGGCGTGGTCGAGGCGGTCGAACGCGGCTTCCGCTACCGGCCGCTGCTGCGCGTGGCGATCGGCGATGACTCGCGCGCGACGCTGGTGCTGCGCTTCTTCCATTTCCGTTCGCAGCAGGTCAACCAGTTCCGCGTCGGCGCGCGCGTGCGCGTGTACGGCACGCCGCGACCGGGCCAGCACGGGCTGGAGATCGTGCATCCCAGCTACCGCGTGATGGAGGACGGCGAGGGCGGGGCGCTCGGCGATGCGCTCGACCCGGTGTATCCGGCGATCGAAGGCGTCGGCCCGGCCGCGCTGCGGCGCCTGGTCGCGCAGGCGCTCGACCGCCTGCCGCCCGACGATCGCCTCGAACTGCTGCCGCCGGAGCTGCTGGCGCAGCGCGGCCTGCCGTCGTTGCGCGACGCACTGCTCACCCTGCACCGGCCGCCGCGCGACGCGGACCTCGCCGCACTGCTCGCGGGCACGCATCCGGCGCAGCGGCGGCTGGCGCTGGAGGAACTGCTGGCCCACCACCTCAGCCTGCGTCGCCAGCGCATCGCGCTGCAGGCACATGCCGCGCCGGTGCTGGACGACGACGGCGGTCGCGTGCGCCAGTTGCTGGACGCGCTGCCGTTCGCGCTCACCGATGCGCAGCGGCGCGTCTTCGACGCCATCCGCGCCGACCTCGCGCAGCCGCGGCCGATGCTGCGCCTGGTGCAGGGCGATGTCGGCAGCGGCAAGACCGTGGTCGCGGCGATGGCCGCGCTGCTGGCGATCGGCGGCGGGCGGCAGGCGGCGCTGATGGCGCCGACCGAACTGCTGGCCGAGCAGCACCTGGCCACCCTGCGCGGCTGGCTGGAGCCGCTGGGCGTGCGCGTGGCCTGGCTGGCGGGCAAGGTTGGCGGCCGCGCGCGCACCGCGGTGCTGGCCGACGCCGCCAGCGGCGCCGCGCAGCTCGTCGTCGGCACGCACGCCTTGATGCAGGATGGCGTGGTGTTCCGCGAACTGGCCCTGGCCATCGTCGACGAACAGCATCGCTTCGGCGTGCACCAGCGCCTCGCGCTGCGCGACAAGGGCGCGGCCGAGGGCGTCGTGCCGCACCAGCTGGTGATGACCGCCACCCCGATCCCGCGCACGCTGGCGATGGCCGCCTACGCCGACCTCGACGTGTCCGCGATCGACGAGCTTCCCCCCGGGCGCACCCCGGTGCAGACCGTGGTGCTCAGTGCCGAGCGCCGGCCGGAACTGATCGAGCGCATCCGCGCCGCCTGCGCGGAAGGGCGGCAGGCCTACTGGGTGTGCACCCTCATCGACGAGAGCGACGAGGTGGTGGCGCAGGCCGCGCAGACCACGTGGGAACAGCTGACCGCGGCGCTGCCGGGCCTGCGCGTGGGGTTCGTGCACGGACGCATGAAGGCCGGCGACAAGCAGGCGACCATGCTCGCGTTCAAGCGCGGCGAGGTCGACCTGCTGGTGGCGACGACGGTGATCGAGGTCGGCGTCGACGTGCCCAATGCCTCGCTGATGATCATCGAGAACGCCGAGCGCCTGGGCCTGTCGCAGCTGCACCAGCTGCGTGGGCGCGTAGGCCGCGGCAGCGCGGCGTCCAGCTGCGTGCTGCTGTACCAGGCGCCGCTGTCGCAGATGGCGCGCGAACGGCTGGAAACCATGCGTCAGACCAGCGACGGCTTCGTGATCGCCGAGAAGGACCTGGCGCTGCGCGGCCCGGGCGAACTGCTGGGCACGCGCCAGACTGGACTCGCCGATTTCCGCATCGCCGACCTCGCGCGCGACGCCGACCTGCTGCCCGAAGTGCACCGCATCGGCGAAGCGCTGGTGCACGCATTGCCGACCGTGGCCGATCGCCTCGTCGCGCGCTGGATCGGCGGCGCCGCGCGTTACGCCGCGGCGTGACCGGCGCGGCCCCCACGGCGCGTTGATCCTGGCGAGGGGCAGGGTGCCACGCAAGGTCGCACCGCCCGCCAGACAACGCAGAGGACATCCCCATGGCGACACGACCGACCGCGCGCGCACGACTGCGGCCGAGGGCGCTACGACACACGCTGGCGGATCTCGCGTCGACCGGATCGGACACGACCGAACTCGAAGCGATCGCCGCTGCGGCAAGACGAAGGAACGCCGCCGGCGTCGGCCCGCGCGCCGCGCCGGCAGACGCAACGGGGGTCATGCTGTTCCACGGGCGTTCGCCGACGAACCGGCTGGCTGCCGCCGAAGCGTTGGCGGCGGCGCTCGACGCACCGCTGTACCGCGTCGACCTGTCGCAGGTGGTGAGCCCGCACCTCGGCGAGACCGAGCGGAACCTGGCGACGGTGTTCGACACGGTGGCGGGCGCTGGCGCGGTGCTGCTGTTCGACGAAGCCGACGCGCTGTTCGGCAAGCGCACCGGAGTGCGCGACGCGAATGATCGCTACGCCAACATCGAGGTGTCGTACCTGCTGCGGCGGGTCGACGCCCACGACGGCGTGGCGATCCTGGCCGTCGACGGGCAGGCGGCGCCGGCCGCGCTCGAATCGCGCGTGCGCTGGCGCGTCGCCATCCCCGCCAGGACCGTCCGGCCGCCGCGCCCGCGGGGATAGAATCCGCGGATGACGGACCGCATCCCCCTGCTGATCGATACCGACCCGGGCGTCGACGACGCCCTGGCCCTGCTCATGGCGTTCGACGACGCGGCGCACGACGTGGTCGGGCTGACCGTGGCGGCGGGCAACGTCGGCCTGCGCCACACCGTGGCCAATGCGCTGAAGCTGTGCGAGGTGGCCGGGCGCGGCGACGTGCCGGTGTTCGCCGGTTGCGACGCGCCCCTGCTGCATGCCGCGCCGGACGCGGCGTACGTGCACGGGCAGGATGGCTTCGGCGACATCGGCTACACCGCGGCGCGACGCGCCGTCGAGGCCGAGCACGCCGCGCTGGCGATCCTGCGCCTGTCGCATGCCCATGCCGGCCGCCTGCTGCTGGTCGCGCTCGGCCCGTTGACCAACCTCGCGCTGGCGCTGAAGCTCGATCCGACCCTGCCCGCGCGCGTCGCGCGCCTGGTCGTGATGGGCGGCGCGGTCACCGCGCACGGCAACATCACCCCGGCGGCCGAGTTCAACGTGTACTTCGATCCCGAGGCCGCGAAGATCGTGTTCGAGGCGTTCCCGCGGTTCGACCTGGCGGACTGGGAGGCGACCGTGGCCCATGGCCTGCCCCATGCCGACGTCGACGCCTGGCTGGGGGCGGCCTCGCCGCGGGCCAGCTTCTACGAGGGCATCTCCCGCCAGACGCGGCAGTGGTCGGCCGACCGCCGCGGCGACCGCTGGTTCGCCGCCGACGCGCTGGCCATGGCCTGGGCGCTGGCTCCCGGGGGCGCGCTGGAGACCGTCGATCGCCCGGTCGAGGTGGCGCTCGACCACGGCCCGGCGCGCGGGGCCACGGTAGTCGACTGGAACCGCCAGGCCGGGCGCCCGGACCGGGCCCGGATCCTGCTGCGCTACGACCAGGCCGCCTTCGAGGCGCGGATCCGCTCGGCGCTGGCCGCGGGATGAGGGCAGGCGGCCCCCGGCTTGCGCCGAGGCCGGGCCACGGTCTACAATGCCGCTCTTTCCTCGCGCAAAACTGGTGCCCGCCATGAAGGCCGACATCCACCCCGATTACCGCGAAGTCGTGTTCCAGGACGTGACTTCCGATTTCAAGTTCCTGACCCGTTCCACGCTGGGCGCCTCCTCCAGGGAGACGATCAAGTGGGAAGACGGCAACGAGTACCCGCTGGTGAAGATCGAAGTGTCGTCCGCGACGCATCCGTTCTACACCGGCCAGAACAAGATCGTCGACACCAGCGGTCGCATCGACAAGTTCAAGCGTCGCTACGCGAAGTAATCGCGGGGCGAACGATGTGTTCCAGCGGCGGTCGCCCCCGGGCGGCCGCCGCTTTTTTTCGTGCCTGGCGCACGCGTTGCCCTGGCGGCACAGGACCAAAGTCCGAGTCGTCGCCGAATCGGGCTGTGCGATACTTGCTGCATTGCGGCACCGGCGCGTGCCGTCGCGTCGGACCCGGGGTCCGCGCGTCCGAACCGTGAGGAGTGCATGCCGTGTCCGACAAGATCACCCTGACCGCCAACGACAAGACCATCGACCTGCCGGTCCTGAAGCCGACGCTCGGCAACGACTGCGTCGACATCTCGAAGCTGACCAAGGAGACGGGGCTCTTCACCTACGACTCCGGCTTCACCGCGACCGCTGCCTGCAAGTCCGCGATCACCTACATCGACGGCGACAACGGCGTGCTGCTGTACCGCGGCTACCCGATCGAGCAGCTGGCCCAGCATTCCAGCTTCCTGGAAGTGGCGTACCTGCTGATGAACGGCGAATTGCCGTCGAAGGCGGAGTTCACCCGGTTCGAGGACGAGGTGACCCACCACACGATGATGCACGAGTCGTTGAAGAACTTCCTCAACGGCTTCCATTACGACGCGCACCCGATGGCGATGCTGGCCGGCACGGTCGCCTCGCTGTCGGCGTTCTACCATGACAACCTCGACCTCGAGGACCCGGAGCAGCGCCGCCAGGCCGCGATCCGCCTGATCGCCAAGGTGCCGACGCTGGCCGCCGCCGCCTACCGCTATTCGATCGGCTGGCCGATCCGCTACCCGCGCAACAACCTCGAATACGTCGACCGCTTCCTGCACATGATGTTCGAGGTGCCGAGCGAGCCGCTGGAAGTCAACCCGGTGGTCGCCAAGGCGCTGGACCTGCTGCTGATCCTGCATGCGGACCACGAGCAGAACGCGTCGACCTCGACCGTGCGCCTGGTTGGTTCCACCGGCGCCAATCCCTACGCCTGCATCGCCGCCGGCATCACCGCGCTGTGGGGTCCCGCGCACGGCGGCGCCAACGAGGCGGTGCTGAAGATGCTGGAGGAGATCGGCACCCCGGACAAGGTCGAGACCGCGATCGCGCGGGCCAAGGACAAGGAGTCGGGCTTCCGCCTGATGGGCTTCGGCCATCGCGTGTACAAGAACTTCGACCCGCGCGCCAAGATCATCCGCGAGATGACCCACAAGGTGCTGGCCGAGCTGGGGGTCGACGACCCGCTGCTGGAAGTGGCGATGAAGCTGGAAGAGGCTGCGCTCAAGGACGAGTACTTCATCCAGCGCAAGCTCTACCCGAACGTCGATTTCTACAGCGGCATCATCTACAAGGCGCTGAAGATCCCGACGGAGATGTTCACGGTGATGTTCGCCATCGGCCGCACCGCCGGCTGGGTCGCGCACTGGCTGGAGCAGCAGGTCGATCCGGAAGCGAAGATCGGCCGCCCGCGCCAGATCTACACCGGCTACGCCGCGCGCGACTACCTGCCGGTCGACAAGCGCTGACGCCGATCGCGGCCAGCGCCGGCAGCAACCACAGGAACGCCCCGCATCGCGGGGCGTTTTCCTTTCCGGGACGCCGCGGGACGCCCGGTTCGAGACGACACGTGGCCTCAGCCCGCGTGGCGGGCGTCGTAGGCGGCGATGTCCTCGTCCACCAGCAGTTGCCGCAGCTGGCTCGCCGAGGCGCGGCGCATCGGCTTCTCGTCCACGTTCGACAGCGGTGCCTGGCGCAGGGCGGTGGCCGGCAGCACGGTCAGGTCGAACCCGATCTGCTCGGCGCTGAACACCCACACCGGGAACTCGCCCTCGCGCATGCGGTCCAGGCGCAGGCGCCGGCTGCGTGATTCGGCCGGGATGCCGGCCTCGTCGAGGAAGCGCGGCACAGCATCGGGATCGTCGCTGTAGAGCTGCAGCGCCACCGGCGCATGCGCGTCCGCGGTGCCTTCGAGCACGGGGCCCACGAGGCGCGCATCGAAGCCGGCGAAGAAGTCCAGTGCGCGCAAGGCCGCCTCGCGCCGCGTGCGCAGGTCCTGCGCGTGGCTATCGCCGAGGAACAGGCGCTGGTACTCGCGCAGCGCATCCTCGATCTCGCGGTTGCGCGGCAGCGAGGCGTCGTCGTGGAAGCCGAGGCGGTCGGCGGCCTTGAGCTTGGCCTGGTGGAAGTCGCGGATGCCGCCTTCGGCCATCAGCCGCGCGGCCTCGTGGGCCAGGCTGCGGCGGCGTTCGCGGGTACGCGTCTCGGCGTGCTGGCGGGCGCGGTGCATCACGATCCCCCGGAACGGCTCCGCGCCGACTGTATCGCATGCGCCGCAAAGGTCAATGCCGCGACGGCGACGCGCGCGTCGCCATTGCGGCCCGGGCGCGATCAGAAGATGTCGAACGCTTCCTCGGCCGGCAGGTCGTCGTAGGGCAGGTCGAGCGCGGATTCCATGCGGTCGAGGTCCTCGACCTTCACGTACTCGATGATGCCGCCCGAGGACGTGGTCGGCAGCAGCCGGCCGCCGGCGGTGACCGCGACCCGGACCATGCCGTCGGGCGGGTCGTTGCGCGCGATCGGCACGTCCTTCAGCGCCACGCGCATGAAGTCGATCCAGATCGGCAGCGCGGCCTTGCCGCCGTATTCGCGGTAGCCGAGCGAGCGGTTGTCGTCGCGCCCGACCCAGACCGAGGTCACGAGGTTGCCGCCGAAGCCGGAGAACCAGGCGTCGCGGTGGTCGTTGGTGGAGCCGGTCTTGCCGCCCACGTCTTCGCGCCCGAGGACCTTGGCGGCGGTGCCGGTGCCGCGCTGGACCACGTCGCGCATCATCGACACCAGTTGGTAGGCGACGCGTTCGTCGATTGCCCGCGGCGCCAGTACCGCGTTCTCGGGCAGCGGCGCCGGCTTGGCCTCGTCGCTCGCGGCGGCGGCCTCGCGTGCGGCCGGGGCCTGCGTGCGCGGCTGCGCGGGGCCGAGGTCGAAGCCGTCAACCACGTTCGCCGGCGCGACCTGGAGCGTATTGCCGGCTTGTCCCGTGCCGCAGCCGCGGCAGGCCGTCGGCGGGTTCTCCTTGAACACCCGTTCGCCGTTGCGGTCGCGAACCTCGTCGATGAACCACGGCGTGATGCGGAAGCCGCCGTTGGCGAACACCGCGTAGCCGCGCGCGACCGACAGGGGGGTCAGCGACGGCGTGCCCAGCGAGATCGACAGGTTCGGCGGCAGTTCGGATTCCTCGAAGCCGAAATGGCTGATGTAGCGGCGCGCGTAGTCCACGCCGATCGCGTCGAGCAGGCGCACCGAGACCAGGTTGCGCGACTGCACCAGCGCCTCGCGCAGGCGCATCGGGCCGGCGAAGTTGCCGCTGTCGTTCTGCGGCCGCCATTCCTGGCCGCGGCGCATGCGGAACACCACCGGGGCATCGAGCACGATCGAGGCCGGGTTGAAGCCGCGCTCGAACGCCGCGGCATAGATGAAGGGCTTGAAGCTCGAACCCGGCTGGCGCCGCGCCTGGGTGGCGCGGTTGAACTTGTTGCCGGCGAAGCTGAAACCGCCGATCAGCGCGCGCAGCGCGCCGGTGTCCGGTTCCAGCGAGACCAGGGTGGACTGCCCGCGCGGCAGTTGGTCGAGTTGCCAGGTGACGGTCGGCGGCGGCGCGGCCTCGCCCTCCGCCGCGGGTTTCGCCGCGGTTTCGATCCGCTTCACGCGCACCAGGTCGCCGCGCTTGACCAGCGCTGCCGGGTTGCGCCCGGTCCAGCGGCTGCTGGCGGCGTCGAGCAGCACGGTGCTGCCGTCGGCGAGCACGACCTCGGCATTGCCGTTGTCGGCGCGCAGCACGATCGCCGGCAACAGGCCCGCCTGCGCCGCGATGCCGCGCAGGCGCGCGGCGGCGGTCGCGGCGTCTTCGGTCGCGGCCAGGTCGAAGGCCTGCTCGGGCGCCTTGTTCCAGCCGTGGCGGTGGTCGTACAGCTCCAGACCCTTGCGCACCGCCACGTCGGCGGCGGCCTGCATCACCGGGTCGATGGTGGTGGTGACGTGGTAGCCCTTGGTCAGCGCCTCCGGGCCGAAGCGCGCCACCATTTCCTGGCGGACCATTTCGGCCACGTATGGCGCGTAGACCTCCACCGGGCGCTCGTGCGGCTTGGCATGCATCGGCACCGCGCGCGCCTGCGCCGCCTCGGCCGGGGTGATGAAGCCCAAGTCCTGCATCCGCGCCAGCACGTAGTCGTCGCGGCGGATCTTGGCGCGTTCGGGGTTGCTCAGCGGGTTGCCGCTGGAGGGGAACTTGGGGATCGCCGCCAGCGAGGCCATCTCGTCGAGGTCGAGCTGGTCGAGGGTCTTGCCGAAGTAGAACTCCGCGGCGGCGGCCACGCCGTAGGCGCGGTTGCCGAAGAAACTCTTGTTGAGGTAGAGCTCGAAGATCTCGTCCTTGCTCAGCTCCTGCTCCATCTTGCGCGCGAGCAGCATCTCGGCGAACTTGCGCGTGTAGCTGACTTCCGGGCTGAGGTAGAACTGGCGCGCCACCTGCTGGGTGATGGTGGAGCCGCCGGGCACGCCTTCCTTCGAGCCGGTCTTGGCGATCAGCCAGACCGCGCGCGCGACGCCCTTGTAATCGACGCCGCCATGCTCGTAGAAGCGCGCGTCCTCGGTGGCCAGGAAGGCCTGGCGCAGCCGCATCGGCACCTGCTCGATGGTCACCGGGTAGCGGCGCATTTCGCCGAACAGCGCGATCAGCCGGCCGTCGCGCGCGTAGACGTACATCGGCTCCTGCATCTCGACGTCGCGCAGGCTCTGCACGTCGGGCAGCTTCGAGGACACCGAGTAGTACCACACGCCGATGGCCGCGGCCGCGGCGAGCCCCAGCACCAGGCAGGCGACGAACGCCCAGGCCAGGAAGCGGAGGAATCGGGATTTCTTGCGCGGCTTGCGATCGGTGGGGGCGGTCATGGCCGCGCAAGTATAGAGGAGCGCCCTCGGCGTCCGGCCCGGTCCCGGGCGGGTGCGGAGCAGGGGCGCGACGGGGTGCGTCGGCGGGGTCGGGGCACGGCGGGCGTGGGGTCCCGGCGCCGTCTTCGGCACCCTCCGGAGGGGGCTGGGAGCGGGTGACGCGGAGTGTCAGGAATGGGCCCAACCGGGCAATCCGACACGCTCCTGAGAATCAGCAGTTGCCAGAGGATGAAAAGTCCGTTATCTAATGCACTGGGGCACGTTGCGCACGTAAGCGCCCGTGACAAAGGGGAAAACCGTGGGGCTGATCACAAAAAGTCAAGCACCGCTTGTCGGCGTCGACATCAGTTCGACTGCGGTCAAGCTCCTGCAGCTGTCGCGCTCGGGGGATCGCTACCGCGTGGAGCACTACGCGGTGGAGCCTTTGCCGCCGAACGCGGTGGTCGAGAAGAGCATCGTCGAGGTCGAGGCGGTGGGCGAGGCGATCCGGCGCGCGGTGTCGCGCTCGGGCAGCAAGGCCAAGTACGCCGCGGCCGCGGTGTCCGGCTCGGCGGTCATCACCAAGATCATCCCGATGCCGGCCGACCTCGACGAGGACGACATGGAGTCGCAGGTCGAGCTCGAGGCCGTCAACTACATCCCGTACCCGATCGAGGAAGTGAACCTCGACTTCGAGGTGCTCGGCCCGATGCCCGGCAACGCCGAGATGGTGCAGGTGCTGCTCGCGGCCTCGCGCTCGGAGAACGTCGAGATGCGCGCCTCGGCGCTCGAACTCGGCGGGCTCTCGGCGCGCGTGGTCGACGTCGAGGCCTTCGCCATCGAGAACGCCTTCGGCCTGCTCGCGAACACGCTGAGCATCCCGCGCGACGGCATCGTGGCCCTGGTCGACGTCGGCGCGACGATGACCACGCTCAACATCCTGCGCAACGGCCGCAGCCTGTATTCGCGCGAGCAGGTGTTCGGCGGCAAGCAGCTGACCGACGAGGTGATGCGCCGCTACGGGCTGAGCTATGAAGAGGCCGGCCTCGCCAAGCGCCAGGGCGGCCTGCCGGAAAGCTACGAAATCGAAGTGCTGGAGCCGTTCAAGGAAGCGCTGGTCCAGCAGATCAGCCGCCTGCTGCAGTTCTTCTACGCCGGCAGCGAGTTCAACCGCGTCGACCAGATCGTGCTCGCCGGCGGTTGCGCCTCGATCCCGGGCATCGCCGACATGGTCGAGGAGCAACTCGGCGTACAGACCGTCATCGCCAACCCGCTGGCGCAGATGACGCTCGGTTCGCGGGTGCAGGCCCACGCCCTCGCGCAGGATGCCCCGGCCCTGATGATCGCCTGCGGCCTCGCGCTGAGGAGCTTCGACTGATGGCACGGATCAACCTCCTCCCGTGGCGCGCCGAGCGCCGCAAGCAGCGGCAGAAGGACTTCGGCCTGATGCTCGGCCTGGCCGCGGTCGCGGGCCTGCTGCTGTGGTTCCTCTTCAACATGTACTACAACGCGCAGATCTCGGGGCAGCGCGAGCGCAACCAGTTCCTCGAGCAGCAGATCGCCGCGGTCGACAAGCAGATCGTCGAGATCGAGGAACTGGACCGGCAGAAGGCCCGGTTGCTGGCGCGCAAGGAAGTGATCGAGCAGCTGCAGGCCAACCGCTCGCAGATGGTCCACCTGTTCGACTCGCTGGTGCGCACCATTCCCGACGGCGTGATCCTGACCACGATCAAGCAGGAAGGCGAGAAGCTGACCCTGGAAGGGCGCTCGCAGTCCAACTCGCGGGTCAGCACCTACATGCGCAACCTGGAAGGCTCGGGCTGGATGACCAAGCCCGACCTGTCGGTGATCGAGGCCAAGGACGGGATCGCCGGCCTGCCGTACATGTTCAACCTGTCGGTGCAGCTGGCGAACCCGAACGCGCCCAAGGACGAGGACGGCGACGGCGTGCCCGATCCGGTGCCGCCGGTCAGCGCCGAGCCCGCGGCGCCCGCCGTCGCGGAGCCCGTGCCCGCAGCGGAGACGCCCGCGGCCGCGCCTGCGGCGCCGGCTCCCGCGCCGACGCCGGCCAATGCGCCATCGCCCGCCACCCCCGCGCCGCAACCGGTGGCCGCGCCTGCCGAAGGAGCTGGCCAGTGAGCAAGAAGAAAGTGTCGCTGCGCGATCTCGACTTCAACAACACGGGGTCGTGGCCGAAGGAATACAAGATCGGCTTCTGCGTGCTGATCGGGCTGCTGATCTTCGGCCTGCTGTGGTACGTGGTCACCAAGCCCAAGGGTGCGGAACTGGAAGGACTCGAGCGCAAGGAAGCAGAGCTGCGCACGGACTTCGAAGACAAGCAGGGCCGCGCCGCCAACCTCGAGCCGCTGAAGCTGCAGCTCGCGCAGATGGAGCAGCAGCTGCAGCAGATGCTGCGCCAGCTGCCGAGCCGTACCGAAATGCCGGCGCTGATCAACGATATTTCGCAGACCGCGCTGGCCACCGGGATCAACAACGAGCTGTTCAAGCCGGGCGCGGAGGCGACCAAGGAGTTCTACGCCGAGAAGCCGATCGAGCTCAGGATGGTGGGGACCTACCACCAGTTCGGGGCCTTCGTCAGCGGCGTGGCCTCGCTGCCACGGGTGGTGATCATGACCATGCACGACATCTCGCTGCGGCCGCGCGGCGGCGAGAAGGATCCCTTGGCCGCGATCGGGCCCAATTCCAGCCTGGAGCTGGCCGGCACGGTCAAGACCTACCGCTACCTCGACGAAGAGGAAGCGGCGGCGCAGGAGAAGGCCGCGGCGGAAGCGGCGGCGGCCGCCGGGGAGAAGCGCTGACATGACCATTCGATCCAAGCACGCCGGCAGGGTCGCGTTGCTCGCGCTGGCAATCGTTGCCACGTCTGGCTGCGTCCGCGGCCTGACCAGCACGCCCGGCGACGCGCCGAACCTCGAAGAATGGGTGGCCAACGTCAAGGCACGCCCGGCGCCGCCGCTGGCACCGCTGCCGGTGATGCAGCAGTTCGAGACCTTCGAATACGCCGCGCAGGACATCCGCGATCCGTTCAGCGCGGTCTTCCGCGACGATGGCGGCGGCAGCGGGCCGCGCCCGGATTCGAACCGCCGCAAGCAGACGCTGGAGCAGTTCCCGCTCGACAGCCTCGACATGGTCGGTACGCTGCACACCGGCGCGAACATGGTCGCGCTGGTGCTGGCGCCGGACAAGGTGACGTACCGCGTGGCGCCGGGGTCGTACCTGGGGCAGAACGATGGCCGGGTCACCGGCGTGCGTGAAGATAGAATCGATCTCGTCGAACTCGTGCCGGATGGCGCTGGCGGCTGGCTGGAACGGCCTGCCTCGGTTGCGCTCGAAGACAATTGATCTAGGGGAAGTCAAGATGACCGTCACCAAAGTGCGTCGCCTGCAGCCGAACCGCATGGCCGTCCCGTACCGGGCCCTGGCCGTCGGCCTCGTTGCCGGCCTCCTTTCGGCGTCCGCCGCCGCCGGGAATGCCACGGCGCGAACCGCGTCGCCTTCCCTGTTCGCCATCGCGCAGGTCGCGGCGGCGGATCCGGCCAAGCAGGTCCCGGCAACGGTCAGCGTGTCCGCCGTCGACTTCAAGCGCGGCGACGGCGGGTCCGGCAAGCTGATCCTGCGTTTCGATGGCGACGGCGCCAATCCCGACCTGCGCACGCAGGGCTCGAACGTGGTCGTCAACATCGGCAATGCGTCGCTGCCGGCGTCGCTGCAGCGTCCGCTGAACGTCACCGACTTCGCCACTCCGGTGCAGCGCATCGACGCCCGCCAGGGCGGCGAGGGCGCGCAGCTGGTGCTCAGCGCGCAGGGCAACTTCGAGTCGATGGCCTACCAGACCGGGCGCGAGTACGTGGTCGAGATCGTGCCGCGTGCCGGCGCGGGCGCACGCGCCGTCGGCGCCAGCAGCGCGTCGACCAGCGCCACGACCGCGCAGGCGTCCGCGTCGCGCGCCTATACCGGGCGCCCGGTGACCTTCAACTTCCAGGACGTGCCGGTGCGCACGGTGCTGCAGCTGATCGCCGAGGAATCCAACCTCAACATCGTCGCCAGCGACACCGTGCAGGGCAACGTGACCCTGCGCCTGGTGCAGGTGCCGTGGGACCAGGCGCTGGACATCGTCCTGCAGGCGCGCCAGCTCGACAAGCGCCGCAGCGGCAACGTGATGTGGGTGGCGCCGCAGGCCGAGATCGCCAGCTTCGAGCAGGCCAAGGAAGACGCGCGCCTCAAGCTCGAAGAGAGTGCGGAGATGGTCACCGAGTACCTGCCGATCAGCTACGGCAGCGCCGAGGACATCGCCAAGCTGCTGACCGAGGAAAGCAAGAACAGCAGCATGGGCGCGAGCGGCGGCGGCCAGCAGGACCAGAGCCGCGGCTTCCTGTCGCGCCGTGGCAGCCTGAGCTACGACCGCCGCACCAACACGCTGCTGGTGATCGACATCCCGCAGCGGGTGACCGAGATCAAGCGCCTGGTGTCGATGCTCGACAAGCCGGTCGACCAGGTCGTCATCGAAGCGCGCATCGTGATTGCGAACGAGTCGTTCGCGCGCGACCTGGGCGCGCGGTTCGGCGTGTATGGTGCGAAGGACCGCGTGGTGACTTCGGGCAGCATCGCAAGCAACCAGTCCTACCTCAACGATCTGAACAATCCTGATCGGGAAGGCCTGCCAGCGTTCACGAGTCCGCTGAATTTCTCGAGCTTCGCGGGAGCCGGAGCGGGTTCGCTGGCGCTGACCATCCTCGGCAACTACGTGAACTGGGACCTGGAGATTTCGGCGCTGCAGGAAGAAGGGCGCGGCGAGGTCGTGTCCAACCCGCGCATCGTCACCAGCAACCAGAAGGAGGCGGTGA
>JAIUOJ010000047.1 GCA_020161335.1 Pseudomonadota bacterium | reverse complement strand
CGACCACCACCACGTCGAATGGCCCGTGCCGCGCGCCGCTGTCGTCCTGCAGCAGGCCGCGTTCGCTGTCGATGACGGCGATGCGCACGCCGGCGCGGATCGCGGCATGTCCGTCCCAGGCCCCGGCCAGGATCGAGAACAGCGCGCCGCGCTGCAGGCCGATGCCGGCCAGGCGCGGGTCGAGCGCGGCGTAGCGCATGTCCATCACCGCGCGACCACAGCGGGCGTCGCCGTAGAGCCGCTCGACCGGCGCACCGTGGCGCAACACCTCCGCCAGCAGGCCCATCCGCCACAGCACCTGCAGTCCGCTGGGCTGCAGCAGGAAGCCGGCGCCAACCGGCCCGGGCACCGGCACGCGCTCGAACACATGCACTTCGTGGCCGTCCCGCGACAGCAGCACCGCCGCGCACTGGCCGGCACTGCCGTAGCCTACGATCGCGACCCGCCTGCGCACCCTGCCCCCTTCGTCCGCTGGATGGAACCGGTGGAAAGAAAAAGCCCCGCCGGAGCGGGGCCTGAAGATCCTGCGACGCCGTCGCTCAGGCGACCGGCTGCACGCCCGCCGCCTGTGCACCCTTCGGACCCTGGGTGACTTCGTACTGGACGCGCTGTCCTTCCTGGAGGCTGCGGAACCCCTTCGAGTCGATCGCCGAGTAGTGCACGAACACATCCGCGCTGCCATCCTCCGGCGCGATGAATCCGAACCCCTTGGCATCGTTGAACCACTTCACAGTGCCGTATTGCATGTCTCGTCAGACCTCATGGTGGCTGGTGGCGCCCGGCCGGCGCATGCAAGGTGCCCGGCCGCGCCCGCCGAGTATGCAAAGCCAGCCCAGTCGTTGCAATCACCCGGCAAGGACACCGCCGACGATCGCAGGCACGCCCGCGGACGCCGCGGCGACATTCGCCAGCACGTCCTCGAGCGTGATCACTTCGTCGGGGTCCGGCCCGGCGCCCGCGGCCCAGTTGGCGACGATCGCGAGGCACGCATATTCGAGACGCAGTTCACGCGCCAGCGCGGCCTCGGGCATACCGGTCATGCCGACGAGGTCGCAGCCGTCGCGGCGCATGCGCGCGATCTCGGCCCTCGTTTCCAGCCGCGGCCCCTGGGTCGCGCCGTAGCAGCCACCGTCGATCAGCACGACGCCCGCCGCTTGCGCCGCGGCGATCACGCGCGCGCGCAGCGACGGCGTGTACGGATCGCCGAAGTCGACGTGCAGCACCTCGCTGCCGGGTTCCTCGCACAGCGTGGAGATCCGGCCCCAGGTGTAGTCGATCAGCTGGTCGGGACAGGCCAGCACGCGCGGGCCGAAGCGTCCGGTGATGCCGCCCACGGTGTTGAGCGCCAGCACGCGCGTGGCGCCCACCGCCTGCAGCGCGGCGAGGTTGGCGCGGTAGTTGACCTTGTGCGGCGGCACCGAATGGCCCTCGCCGTGCCGCGCCAGGAACGCCACGCGATGGCCGGCGAGCGTGCCGATGCGCACCGGGCCGGACGGCGCGCCATAGGGCGTGCCGGGCTGGCGGGTCTCGACGTCCTGCAGGTCGGCCAGCTGGTACAGGCCGGTGCCGCCGATGACGGCAAGGTCGGGGGGCATGGTCATGCGTGGCGGGCATCCATCGTGTCAAAGCCGAAGGATACCGCCGGCGCGGGCACGCAGGCGGCCCGCGCGCCGCTCAGTCGCCCAGCGCGTAGATGCCCGGCAGGTTGCGGCCCTGCTCGTGGAAGTCCATGCCGAAGCCGAACACGTAGCGATCCGGCACCTCCACGCCCACGTAATCGGCGCAGATGCCGTCGACGCAGCGATCGTGCTGCTTGGTCGCCAGCACGGCGACGCGCACGTCGGCCGCGCCCTGGTCCTCGCACCAGTACTTCACCGCCTTCAGCGTGTGGCCCTCGTCGAGGATGTCGTCGGCGAGCAGCACGCGGCGGCCGCGCATCGGCGTCGCCGGGCGATGCAGCCACGCCAGGCCTGAACCCGTGGTGTTGCCGCGATAGCGCGTGGCGTGCAGGTAGTCGAACTCGAGGTCGAGCCCACGCTCGCCCAGCGCGAACGCCAGCGCGGCGGCGAACGGCATGCCGCCGTGCATCACCGTGATGAACAGCGGCGGCGGCTCGTCCCCGGCATAGTCGTCGCGGATCGCGTCGGCCATGTCCTCGATCGCGTCCTCGAGCACGTCGCGGTCGAAGATCAGCTCGGCGCTTTCGATCACGTCGGAAAGCCTGGGCACGTTCATGCGGTCTGCCCCAGCTGCGCGCCAAGCTGCTGCTGCGCGCCGTCATGGCGGGCATCGGCCAGCAGGCCGTCCCATCCCAGCGCACCGCGGCCGATCAGGCCGACCAGCGCCATCGTGTTGAGCGTGCGCCCGCGCACCGCGGCCAGCGATTCCTCGACCAGCTCCGGGTGGCAGACCAGCACCACGTCGCAGCCGGCATCGAGGTGCGCATCGACGCGCGCCTTGATGCCGCCGGCCGAGAACGCCGCGGCCATGCCGATGTCGTCGGAAAACACCACGCCGCGGAAGCCCATCTCCTTGCGCAGGATGTCGTTGATCCAGAACGGCGAGTACCCCGCCGGTTCCGGCGCGACCTGCGGATAGACCACGTGTGCCAGCATCACCGCGTCGGCACCGGCCTCGATGCCGGCCACGAACGGGACCAGGTCGTGCGCGCGGATCGCGTCCAGCGGTCGGTCGTCGACCGCGTTGTCGAAATGCGTGTCCTCGCGCACCGTGCCGTGGCCGGGGAAATGCTTGAGCGTCGCCGCCATGCCGACCGAATGCATGCCGCGCACGTAGGCGCGGGTGAAGGCGGCGACCACCTGCGGATCCTCGGAGAACGCCCGATCGCCGATGGCGAGGTTGCCGTGGCCGACATCGACCACCGGTGCGAAGCTGAGGTCGACGCCGCTGGCGCGGATCTCGCTGGCCATCAGCCAGGCATGCTCCTCGGCCAGGCGCAGCGCGGCCTGCGGATCCTGCGCATAAAGCCGGCCGAACCCCTCCAGCGCGGGCAGCGCGCTGTAACCGTCCTGGAAACGCTGCACGCGGCCGCCTTCCTGGTCCACGCAGATCAGCACCGGGCGCGGCGCGGCCTCGCGGATCGCCGCAGACAGCTCGATCACCTGCGCCTTCGAGGCGAAGTTGCGCTTGAACAGGATCACGCCGGCGCAGGCATCGTCCTGCAGCCAGTCGCGCTCCTGCGCGGTGAGTGCCTTGCCGGCGACGCCGATCACGAGCATCCGTCCATCTCCTGTCCTGCACGCGCGGTTGCGGGCGGCGGACATTGTCGCAGATGGGCCGGGAACGGGCGCGCCGCGGCGCCCATGGCGTTCAGACGCGGCAGCCCTCGGGGCCGCAGTCCGCCTCGCCGTCACCCGTCGACGGTTCCGCGCCCCCGGCAGCCTGCCGCAGGGCCTGCGCGAATACCTCGGGTGCCTGCGCGCCCTGCACCGCGAAGCGGCCATCGATGACGAAGGTGGGCACCGCGCGGATGCCCATGGCGGCGGCCTGGCCAAGCTGCGCGCGGACCTCGGCCAGTCCCTCCTCGCCTTCCAGGAAGGCGAGGATGCGCGCCCGGGCCAGGCCACCGGCCGCGCCGGCGGCGGCGAGCACGTCTGGATCAGCGAGATTGCGGCCCTCGACGAAGTGCGCGCGGAACAGCGCCTCGCCGACGGCATCGGGGTCGCCCTCGCGCGCGGCGAGCCACAGCAGCCGATGCGCGGGCAGCGTGGTCACGCGGACCTGGCCGCGGTCGAAATCCATCGGCAATCCTTCGCTGCGCGCGGTCGCCTGGGTCCCCGCCAGCAGTTCGTCGACGCGCTCGACGCCGCCGAACTTCGCGGCCAGCGCTTCGCGCAGCGGCACGGGCGTGTCGCCGGCCCCGGGATCGAGCAGGAAGGGATGCCAACGCACCTCGACCGCGGGCGCGTCGGCGCCCAGCAGGGCCACGCCGCGCTGGAAGCGGTGCTTGCCGATCCAGCACCAGGGGCAGACCACGTCGGACCAGATGTCGATTCTCATGCCGGCATGATGGTCCCGCCCCGCGCTCAGGCCAAGCCGTCGCCGCGCTCCGCAGCGTTCCAGCGCGCGTAGGGCCGTGAGGCCAGGGCCAGGTTGTAGTAGCGCGCCGCGTCGGTCACCTCGCGGCCGATCCACGCCGGCCGCTCGAAGGGCGCGTCCGCGCGATCGAGTTCGAGTTCGGCCACCACCAGGCCGGCGTTGTCGCCGAGGAATTCGTCCACTTCCCACAGGCGCCCGCCATGCACCACCAGGTGCCGGCGCTTGTCGATCACGCCGCCGACGCACAGCGCCAGCAGCGCGCGCGCATCCTCGACCGGGATGGGATAGTCGAACTCCTGGCGGGTGTGTCCCAGCTCGCGCGACTTCAGGTTGAGGAAGGCTTCGTCGCCCTGGATGCGCACGCGCACCGAGGCCTTCTGCTCGCCTCGGTCCATCGCGCCGACAGCGTTGATGTAGCCCTGCGCCATCGGCAGGACTGCATGCGCGGCATCGCGCCAGCCATCGCCGGTCACCAGGAACTTGCGCTCGATTTCGATGCCCATGGGAGGATTCGGGATTCGGGATTCGGGATTCGGGATTCGGGATTCGGGATTCGGGATTCGGGATTCGGGATTCGGGATTCGGGATTCGGGAAGACGTTACGCGCTTGTCATCCCGAGCGCAGCGAGGGATCTGCTTTTGCCCGCCGTGAGCACATCCTGCACCACGCGCGTCATGACGGATCGCGCGCTACGCGTTCTCGAACAAGGCAATGGATTCCACGTGCGCGGTCTGCGGGAACATGTCCATCGCGCCTGCGCTCACCAGCCTCCAGCCGCGTTCGTTGACCAGATAGCCGGCATCGCGCGCCAGCGACGCCGGATGGCAGCTGACGTAGACGATCCTGCCGAAATTCTCGAGCGGCAATTGCCTGAGCACCTCGATCGCACCCGAACGCGGCGGGTCGAGCAGCAGCTTGTCGAAGCCCTGCCGCATCCACGGCGTGCCGCGCTGGTCCCGGGTGAGGTCGGCGGCATGGAAGCTCGCGTTCGCCAGCCCGTTGCGCTGCGCGTTCTCCCGCGCGCGCGCCACCAGCGTCGCCTCGCCCTCCACGCCCGCCACCCCGGCGACGAGGCGCGCCATCGGCAGGGTGAAATTGCCGAGGCCGCAGAACAGGTCGAGCACGCGGTCGCCGGGCTGCAGGTCGAGCAGTTCGAACGTCCGCGCGATCATCGCCTCGTTGAGGCTGGCGTTGACCTGGATGAAGTCCAGCGGTCGGAACGCCAACTCCACGTCCCACGGCGCGAGCCGGAACGACAGCGCCGGCGCCTGTGGCCACAGCGGGTGCACGGAATCGACGCCGCCAGGCTGCAGGAACAGCGCGACCCGATGCCGTTCGGCGAACGCACGCAGCGCGTCGAGGTCGCCCGCCTGCAGCGGCTGCAGGTGGCGGACCACCAGGGCGACGCCATCGAACGCGGCCTGTGCATCGCCGACGATGAACTCGATCTGCGGGATTTCGCGGCGGGCGTGCAGGCCATCGACCAGCGCCGACAGCGGCGCAACCAGCGCCCCGACCGCGGGAACCACGGTATGGCACTCGCGCAGGTCGGCGACGAAGCGCGGATCGCGCTCGCGGAAGCCGACCAGGGTCTTGTCCTTCTTCTCGACGCGACGCACCGAGAAGCGCCCCTTGCGCCGGTAATGCCAGGCACCGCCGGTCAACGGCGGCAGCACGGCCCCAGGCGTGACGTGGCCGATGCGCTCGAAATTCTCCAGCAGCACGCGCTGCTTGGCCAGGATCTGCTTCGATTCCCCGAGGTGCTGCAGCGCGCAGCCGCCGCATACGCCGAAGTGCGGGCAACGTGGATCGACCCGGTCCGGCGAGGCCTGCAGGACCTCGACCGTCTCGGCTTCGTCGAAATGGCGCGAGCGCGCAGTCTGTTTCGCCATGACCCGTTCGCCGGGCAGGGCGCCGGCCACGAACACGGTCTTGCCGGCGTTCGCGTGCCCGGCCTCGCGCCGGGCGACGCCCCGGCCGTCATGGCTGAGATCGAGGATGTCGGCGGGGAACGGGGTCTGGTCGAGGCGGGCCACGTGGCGGAGGGCTGCGTGCGAGGGGTGGGCATTGTCGCAGATGCCGGGGTCGGACTCGCCTTGCAACGACTCCAGACGCTTCTTTCTGCAGGGTTTCTTCTGCAAGTTCTTTCAAGCAAGGGCTTCCGCACGCCTGCGACGCGCGGGTTCATTTCTTTTTCTGGCCAAAAAGAAACGAACCAAAGAAAAGGGCCCTCCCCGACAAGGCAAACTCGCCGTCTGAAACGACGTCGAGATTTTTCGACACGGCATCCCTGCCGTGGCGAAAAACGGCGCACATCCCTGTGCGCCGCCCTCTGGGTTTCCAGTTGGCGAGGTTGTTCGGTTCAAACGCAAGAACAGCGCACCGCTTTGCTTGCCCTGCAAACGCGGGCTGCCTCATAGCCCCGTAGGGCGGCGGACATGGATGCCCGCCGTTTTCCGAACGAGCCATGGAGGGCGAGTCGGAAAAGCCCGTCGATACCTGCTTGGCTGGTTTGCTGTGTCGGGGAAAGCGTTTTTCTTTGGTTCGTTTCTTTTACTCGCCACTTCGTGGCTCGCCCTTCGGGCCGGCTTCGCCGTTCGCGTGCGCATGGCGCACGCAGTGACGTTTATCAAAAGAAATGAACCCGCCCGCCGCAGGCGGGCGGAAGCCTTTACCTTGAGAGAACAGCCCTATTCGCAACTCCTGGGAGGGCTTGCCTTACTTCTGCTTCCAATCCCCGCCCTGCTGGTACCACCACCCCGCCCGCGCGCTGGCCACCCACTGCCGCGCGAACACGTCGCGGATCTGGTTCTCCCATTCCGGATGGCCATTGGCCACCGCGATCTCGCGATACACCGCCTTGCGGTCGCGGTTGTCGTCGGCGACCGCGGCATTGACCGCGACCCGGTCCTTGATCGCCAGCGCGGAGGCATCGCGCACCACCACCAACCCGTCCTGACCGAAGCCCAGCGCACCGCTGTCGAAATGCGGGCGCAACGTGCCGTTGAAGCGCTGCTCCATGCGCGCCTGGATGGCCTGGATCGCCGGCGTGCGGATGGTGATGTCGGGCTGCTCCTGCGCATACGCCGAACCGATGCCGATCAGCGCCAGCGGGTCGAAACGCAGCTCGCGCTGCACCATGCCGCCACCGTTCGGCGTGGTGGCCGGCGCCGGCTGCGACGGCTGGGCTTCGTCGCCGATCACCTTCTCGACGAACTGGCGCGCCGCCTCGCGCGCCTCGGCGGCCGGGAAATAGACGTTGATGGTGACGCAGGCGCACAGCGCCAGCGCGATGAGGATCGGCATTCCAATCAGGCGGCGCATGGCAGGCTCCCTTCGGCACTGAAACATTGCATGGTTCCGTCGTCCGGATCCGTTCAATCCACATCCATCCACTCAATCGACCACCGGCGAGACGTCGCCCTTGGCCACCGCGGCCAGGCGCTCCAGCAGGGTTGGCCAATCGACGTCGCGATTGAACCCCACCACCTGCAGCTTCGGCACGCCGGCACCTTCGACGATAGTAAAGCCGTTGCCCGCTGAATGCAGGCCGGACATCCGGCAGACCTCGTTCTCCAGCCGGCAGGCGATGCCGATGCTCTGGTAGCCGAAGTCGTCGAACAGGCCGATCAGCCGGCCCTGCAGGCTGGTCACGAACGAGGCGTCGCCGACGCTGGAAATGTCCTGCACGGCGCGCTGGCTGATGCGCTGGCGCGTGCCACGGCGACGCTCGGTATGCAGTTCCGCATCGAAGGCGGTGGCCGTCCAGTCAACCAGGCGCAGCCCATCGATGCGGCCATGCAGGCGCCCGGTGATGCTGCCGAAGTCGAACACCTCGGTGATGCGCAGCAGGTCGAGGTCGTGCAGGGCGAGGTCGGCCGACAGCGTCGGCGCGACGCCGAACGGACGCTCCATCGACAGGGCGTCGACGTCGATGCGGCCATCGAAGGCCTGGATCGACAGGCCGCCGTCGAAGTCGAGGCGTTCGTCGGCATAGCGCGCACTCGGGATGCGCCCGCTGAGCGTGCCGCCGAATTCGGGCCAGCCCAGCGCCTTCGACAGCGCGCCCAGGTCCAGTGAGTCGATGCCGAGACCGAAGCCGGCGCGCAGGCCGGCGTCGCCCTGCGCCGGACGCAGGGTGAAGCCCTCCAGCGACACCTGCCCGCCGAGCATCGCCAGCGTCGCCGGTTCGCGCAGGCGCAGGGTGCCGGCATCGCTGCGCAATGGCAGGCGGATGGCGTCGAATCTCAGTCCGTACAGTTGTCCGCGCCGCCAGCGCAGTTCGCTGTCCACGCTGCCCTCGCGGGCGTAGCGCAGGTCGCCCTCGAGGCCTTCGATCCGGAACCGTTCGCGCGGGTCGCGCAGCGAAACGCCCTCGAAGCGGGCCTCGACCGTGGCCAGGCCGCCTGCGCCGGTGCGGACCGCGGCCTCGGCCGCGCCGCTCAACCCGAGGTCCGCAAGACCGGCGAGCCCGAGCCAGCCGGACAGGTAGCGCGCCGGCAGCGCGTCGAGCCGGCGGCTGCGCGCCGCCACGTCGAGGCGATGAAGCGCGCCGTCGCCGGCCAGCGCGGCACTGCCATCGAGTGACAGCGCGTCGCCGTCGTCCCAGGACAGACGCGGCACGTCCCAGCCCCCGCCGGCACGCTGCATCAGGTCCAGCCGCACCTGCACCGGTGCCCCGGCCAGCGCTACGTACGTGTTGCCGTAGAGCAGTTCGCCACCGTCCAGCGTGCCGTCGATGGCCACCAGTGCGGCCGCGCCTGTCGGCTGGCGATAGTCCACGCGCAGGCGCGCGCCGAGGTCGCCGACCGCGATGCTGCCGTCCTGCGATTCCAGCGCCAGCGCCGAGAGCACCAGCCGCGCGTCCACCCGCAGTGGTCGCGCCGCGGGCGTTTCGATCAGCACCGGCCCCTGCAGCGTGCCGCCGGTGAGCCGGCCCGCAGCCCAGGCCTGCGCGACCAGCGCCTGCGCCCAGGCCAGGGGTACCCGGGAGAGTTCGAGCCGGGTCGCGTCCGGCGCCGCCGATGTGCGCTGCAGCGTGATGCGCGCGGCCCCGCGTGCCAGTTCGGCATCGGTGGTGGCCGACGACAGGTCCAATGCGAGCCGCATCGGCGCATGATCGCCGGCCCGCAGCGGACCCTCGCAGCGCCAGTGCCCCTGCGCCGTGCGCGCGAGCGGGCACTGCCAACGCACGCGTTCGAAGTGATAGCCGAAGTCGGCGGCGTCGATACGCGCGGCGGCAACCTGCAGCTCGCCGCTGGCCGCGCCCGGCGGCCAGCGCAGGCGCACGACGACGTCGCGCAGCAGCACTCCGGACGCCTCCACGCGTTCGATGCGGGCGGTCGTGGTGCGCGCCTGCACGGGCAGCACGACCAGGGCCAGCAGCAACAGCGCTAAGATGCGTCGAGGCATCGATCGAGCATACCCTGAGGGCCTGTCAACGCCACGGCTTGGGCCACGACGCGCTTGAGTGCGTGCGGGGCAAGGAAGAAGGAGGGAATGGATGTCGATCCATGACCGATTGACGACGCGGCCCCGCGCGCACTCAAGCACGGCCCTTCGGGTTGCCGCGTCCGGCCGCCAGCCGGCCGAGCGCCGCTTGGACAGGCGGCCCGCCTGCCGCAGCACGACGCACGACCAGTGGGTGGCCGGACCCGGCAACGTGACCGATGCCCGTGGCGTCCAGGCCCTGGGGAGACGGCGATGAATCCGAGGATCCTGCTGGTCGAGGACGACCCTACCAGCCGCGCCTTCCTGCAGGCGGCGACCGAAGCGCTGCCCGCCTGCGTGGACGTGGCCGCGACGATGGCCGATGCCATCACGCTGGCCACCGGCCATGCGCACGCGCTGTGGCTGTTCGACGCGCACCTGCCCGACGGCAGCGGCAGCGCCCTGCTCGCCCGGCTGCGCGAACACGGCCTGGCGACGCCGGCGATCGCGCACACCGCATCGCACGAACGCGCCGCGCACGACGCCCTGCTGGCCGCCGGCTTCGATGCGACGATCGCCAAGCCGTTGCCCGGCGACAGCTGGCGGGAGGCGCTGCGCGCGGTGCTCGGCGACGCCGCCGTTGCCCCCACGCCTGGCGACCGCGACACCGGCGAACCGGGCATCGTCGACGCCTCGATCCCGACCTGGGACGAGGCCGCCGCGCTGTCGGCGCTCGCCGGCAATCCGGACAACGTCGCGGCGCTGCGTCGACTGTTCCTCGACGAACTGCCCATGGTGCGCGACGCGCTCGCCGGCGCTGCCGAACGCGGCGACGTCGATGCCATGCGCGCCGACCTGCACCGGCTGCGCGCGAGCTGCGGCTTCGTCGGCGCGGCCCGGCTGGATGCCGCGGCGTCGATGCTGCGCGAGGCGCCGCTGTCGAAGGCCGCGCTGCGTGCGTTCCTCGACGCGGCTCAGGACGCGTTGTCGCCGGGCTGAGCCGGGATCGGGCCCGAGAGACGGCCGAGGTCCTCGGCGAGCTGCCACGACTTCAGTCCGCGCGCGCCGAGGTGTTGCGCCAGCACGTCGCGCATCGCCGGGCGCAGGCTGGCGAGGTCATCGGGCTCGGGCTTGCGGTCGCGGCCCAGCGCGAGCAGGGCTCGACCGGTCGCATGTCGACCGCGCACGTCACCCGCGCGTTCGCCGAGCAGGCGCCGCGGGCCATGTTCGGCATCCAGCCGGTAGCGTGCCGCCGGATCGATCGGCGCGCCGTCGCCGTCGTGCACCAGGTCGAAGCCGAAGCCCAGCGCGTCGAGCAGGTCGCGTTCGAAGCGGCGCAGGGTCCACGCCAGCGCGTCGGCCTCGCGCAGGCGCGCGCGCACCTCGCCGTAAAGCGCGTAGAGACCAGGCTGCGGATCCTGCCGCGGCGCCAACCGCAGCAGCAGTTCGTTGATGTAGAACGCGGCGAGCATCGCGTGCCCCGCCAGCAGCGGCGCCGCGTCCAGGGCTTCCACCGTCGACAGGTAGGCCAGCTCGCCGCGCTGCACGGCGTCCAGGCGCACGTGCTGCAGCGGCTGAAGGGCCGCGAACTGCGGTTGCTTCCGGGGGCCACGCAGGCCGCGTGCGATCAGGCCAAGGCGGCCGTGGTCGCGGGTAAGCACATCCACCAGCAGCCCGGTTTCGCGCCAGGGACGCGCGTGCAGGACATAGGCCGGTTCGGCGGCATAGCGCATGCGGCGGTCGTCGCCTCGCCGCCGGCCTATTCGTAGCCGAGGCTGCGCAGGGCCGACTCGTCGTCCGACCAGCCTTCGCGCACGCGCACCCAGGTCTGCAGGAACACCTTGGCCCCGAAAAGCGATTCCATGCGCTCGCGCGCACGCTTGCCGATGTCGCGCAGGCGGGTGCCACCCTTGCCGATCACGATCGCCTTCTGGCCTTCGCGCTCCACCCAGATCACCGCGCCGATGCGGTACATCACGCCCGCCTGCGGCGAGGGCTCCTCGGTGAAGGACTCGATCTCGACCGTGGTCGCGTACGGCAGCTCGGCACCGAGCTGGCGCATCAGCTGTTCGCGCAGCAGTTCGCCGGCGAGGAAGCGCTGGCTCTTGTCGGTGATCTCGTCCTCGCCGTAGAGCGCCGGCTGTTCGGGCAGCAGCGCCAACAGCGACGCCACCAGCGGCTCCAGCCCCGTGCGCTTGAGCGCCGAGACCGGATGCACCGCGGCGAACGCGCGCCCCTCGGTCACGCGCTGCAGGTAGGGCAGCAGGGTCGACTTGTCGGCGATCCGGTCGACCTGGTTGACCACCAGCACCACCGGCAGGCCGCTGGCGTGCAGCGCCTCGTAGGCCAGGGTGTCCTCCTCGTCCCAGCGCCCGGCCTCGACCACCAGCATCGCGGCATCGACGCCTTCGATCGCGCCGCGCGCCGCGCGGTTGAGCACGCGGTTCAGCGCATTGGAGGCGCGCTTGCCGCCTTCGCGATGCAGGCCCGGGGTATCGACCAGCACGATCTGGCCCTCGTCGACCGTGGCGATGCCGAGCATTCGGTGGCGGGTGGTCTGCGGCCGGTTCGAGACGATGCTGACATTCGCGCCGACCAGGGCGTTGACCAGGGTCGACTTGCCTACGTTGGGGCGGCCGATGACGGCGACATGGCCGGCGCGATGCGGGGGGAGGGTTGCCATGCGGCCATTGTATGCCGCCGGATGCCGCGCCCAGGGCCTGGCAACCCTCATGGCAGACGTCGCATGGCGGTTCCAATGGCCGTCAGGGGGCGTTGCGTGGCGCAGCGCCTGACTGGCCGCCTGCCGCTGCGCCACGCACGACCACCTGGCGGCCGGACACGACAACGTGGCCTATGCCAATCGCATTAACAGGCCCTAGGGCGTCGTGCGCGCCTCGATGTGCTCCAGCACGGCCTCGGCCGCCTGCTGCTCGGCAGCCCGGCGCGAACCGCCCTCGCCTTCCGCCGACAGCGCCGGATCGACCAGTTGCACCCGCACCCGGAACACGCGCGCGTGCTCTTCGCCGCCCTCGGACAGCAGCTCGTACTGCGGCAGCGGCCGTTGCCGCGCCTGCAGCCATTCCTGGAGCCGGGTCTTGGCGTCCTTGCCCACCTTGTGCGCGGGCACCGCCTCGACCGCAGCCTCGAACCACGGCAGCACCGTGCCGCGGCAGGCGTCGAAACCGGCATCGAGGTAGATGGCGGCGATGACCGCCTCCAGCGCATCGGACAGGATGGAATCACGACGATGCCCGCCCGACTTCATCTCGCCCGGGCCGAGGATCAGCCGTTCGCCCACCTGCAGCCGGCGCGCCACCTCCGCCAGCGACGACTCGCGCACCAGTTCGGCACGGGCCCGGGTCAGTGCGCCTTCATCGGCGTTGGGCCAGCGCGCGTACAGCGCCTCGGCGATGATCATGCCGAGCAGCGAATCGCCGAGGAATTCGAGCCGCTCGTTGTGCGGGCTGCCGGCGCTGCGATGGGTCAGCGCCTGCGCCAGCAGGCCGGGATCGGCGAAGGCGTGTCCGGCGAACGCGCCGCGACCGCCGTCAGTCCGCCCGGGCACCGCCAGTCAATTGCTGGTTGGCGCTGAACCGGCCGACGACGTCCAGGTTCGCGACCAGCGGCTTGCGCACCTCGTACTGCACGTCCATCTGCCAGCCACCTTCGATGCGCTGGATCTTGACGTTGTCCTTCTTCACGTTCGACGAGTAGCTCATGTACAGACGACGGAAGAACAGTTCCTGGATCTTGCCCGGATCGTAGCGCGCGACGCCGTCTTCCGCGGCGAGGCTCTTCAGCGCCGACTTGACCGCGTAGTACTCCGAGTACATCGGGAACAGCTTGATGCCGATGTAAACGAAGAACCCCACCACCGCCGCCACGATGATGAACCCCAACAGCGTGATGCCACCCTGCTTGCGCCGCATGCCCATGTTCCACCCCTGTGATGTCACGTCTCTCGCCTGGCGGACGCCTGTCGCACCCGGCGCTAGTTGATCCTGGTCCCGATCCTGGACACGTCGAAATTGCCCGTGCAGAACCACCCCTCGCAGTTCAGCCAGATCAGGAACGCGCGGCCCCGCAGCTGGCTTTCGGGCAGCGTACCCCAAAACCGGCTGTCGTCGCTGCGGTCGCGGTTGTCGCCCATCACGAAATACTGGCCGGCGGGGACCTGCCATTCACCGTCGCCCGGGTCGGGCATGCCGCGGCGGTCGACCTCGAGGATCTGGTGGGTCCGCCCGGGCATGGTCTCGGCAAGCTCGCTGGCCCCGGTCATTTCCTGGCCGCGCCCGGCGCCGACATAGGCCTGGGGCGGGCCGTAGGTGAACGGCTGGCCGTTCACGTAGACCGTGTTGTCGCGGTAGGCGATGGTGTCGCCGGGCAGGCCGACGATACGCTTGATCCAGTCCTGGTCCGGATGGTGCGGCGGCCGGAACACGACCACGTCGCCGCGCGCCGGCTCACCCAGTTCGATCACCTTGCGGTTGGTGATCGGCAGGCGGATGCCGTAGCTGAACTTGTTGACCAGGATGAAATCGCCGATGAGCAGCGTCGGCATCATCGAGCTGGACGGGATGCGGAACGGCTCGGCGACGAAGCTGCGCAGCACCAGCACCAGCGCCAGCACCGGGAAGAACGCGCGCGCGTAGTCGACGACCAGCGGCTCCTTCTCTTCCAGCAGCCCGCCGGCCTGCGCGCGCTTCTTCGCGAAGAACAGCCTGTCCAGCAGCCAGATGATGCCGGAGGCGAAGGTCAGGACGACCAGGCCGACCTCGAACCATTTCATCATGTCACGCCCGTCCCCGTTTACTTGTTGTCGACTTGCAGCACCGCGAGGAAGGCTTCCTGCGGGATCTCGACGCGACCGACCTGCTTCATCCGCTTCTTGCCCTCCTTCTGCTTCTCGAGGAGCTTCTTCTTGCGGCTGATGTCGCCACCATAGCACTTGGCCAGCACGTTCTTGCGCAGCGCCTTGACCGTGGTGCGGGCGATGACCTGCGAGCCGATCGCAGCCTGGATCGCCACGTCGAACTGCTGGCGCGGGATCAGTTCCTTCATCTTCTCGGTCAGCTCGCGGCCGCGCCGGTCGGCATGGCTGCGGTGCACGATGATGCTCAATGCATCCACCTTGTCGCCGTTGATCAGCGTGTCCACGCGCACGAACGGGCCGGCGTCGAAGCGCAGGAAATGGTAATCCAGCGACGCGTAGCCGCGGCTCACCGACTTCAACTTGTCGAAGAAGTCCAGCACCACCTCGGCCATCGGCAGCTCATAGCTGATCTGCACCTGGCTGGCGAGGTACTGGATGCCGACCTGCACGCCGCGCTTGTCCTCGCACAGCTTGATGATCGCGCCGATGTAGGCTTCCGGGGTGAGGATGTTGGCGCGGATGATCGGCTCGCGCACTTCCTGGATCTGGTTGACCGGCGGCAGCTTCGCCGGATTGTCCAGCGACACCACTTCGCCATCGGTGCGCAGCACCTCGTAGACCACGGTCGGCGCGGTGCCGATCAGGTCGAGGTCGTACTCGCGCTCCAGGCGTTCCTGCACGATCTCCATGTGCAGCATGCCCAGGAAGCCGCAGCGGAAGCCAAAGCCCATCGCCTCGGAGCTTTCCGGCTCGAAGCGCAGCGCGGCATCGTTGAGCCGCAGTTTCTCCAGCGCTTCGCGCAGGTCCGGATAGTCCTCGGCGTTGACCGGGAACAGACCGGAGAACACGCGCGGCTGCATTTCCTGGAAGCCGGGCAGCGGCTTCGGCGCGGGATCACCGGCAAGCGTCAGCGTGTCGCCGACCGGTGCGCCGTGCACGTCCTTGATCGACGCGGTGATCCAGCCCACCTCGCCGGCGCGCAGGTGCGGCAGTTCCTTGCGCTTGGGCGTGAACACGCCGACCTTGTCGACTTCGTGCGTACGCCCGGTCGACATCACCAGGATCTTGCTCCTGGGCTTGATCTCGCCCTGCATGACGCGCACCAGCGACACCACGCCGAGGTAGTTGTCGAACCACGAGTCGATGATCAGCGCCTGCAGCTTGTCGGTGTCGCGCGGGCGCGGCGGCGGGATGCGGTGGACGATCGCTTCCAGCACGTCCTGCACGTTCAGGCCGGTCTTGGCGCTGACGGCGATCGCGTCGTCGGCATCGATGCCGATGACCGCCTCGATCTCGGCCTTGGCCTTCTCGATGTCGGCCGTGGGCAGGTCGATCTTGTTGAGCACCGGCACCACTTCCAGCCCCTGCTCGACCGCGGTGTAGCAGTTGGCGACCGATTGCGCTTCCACGCCCTGCGCGGCGTCGACCACCAGCAGCGCGCCTTCGCACGCGGCCAGCGAGCGCGAGACCTCGTAGCTGAAGTCGACGTGGCCGGGGGTGTCGATGAAGTTCAGGTGGTAGACCTGCCCGTCCTTCGCCGTGTACGGCAGCGACACCGACTGCGCCTTGATGGTGATGCCGCGCTCGCGCTCGATCGGGTTCGAGTCAAGCACCTGCGCCTCCATCTCGCGGGCCTCGAGCCCGCCGCAGAGCTGGATGATGCGGTCGGCCAGCGTCGACTTGCCGTGGTCGACGTGGGCGATGATCGAGAAGTTGCGGATGGACCGCATCGGGTCGGACATGGGGAGGCGGCGGACGGGCCGTCGTCAGGACAGCCGGGGATTATCGCATAGGGCGGCCCGCGGCCCCGCCGCCGGGGTCCACGGGCGCCTGTCCGCGCGACCGGACGCCAGGGCCTGTCAATGGGCCCTAGGGCCCGTGAACGCGTATGGCCTGTGCCGTACCGGTCGCGCGGGCGTGCGCGGCAAGAAAGAGCGACGGCGCGTATGTCGATACGCAACGCAGCGATGACGCCGCTGCGTGCGTCCGCGCGACCGGCCCTCCGGGTGGCGTTCCGAAGGCCGCCATGCGGCGCCGCGCGGCTTGACCTGACGGCCAGTCAGGCGCTGCGCCACGCAACACCCCCTGACGGCCATCGGAACGCCATACGACATAGGCCATACGCGTTCACAGGCCCTACGGCGTCACCGCCACGAAGCGCGAACCGCCGGCGCGGCTGCGCACCAGCAGCATCACCGTCTGTCCGGCCTTGACCTCGCGCAGTTCGCGATCGAGCGCCGCCAGGCTCCCGACCTTGGTGCGGCCGACCTGCAGCACCACGTCGCCGGGGCGGATGCCGGCCTCGGCCGCCGCATCGCCGGTCACGCGGGCGATGCCCACGCCCTCGTTCGCCGCCAGGCCCAGCTGGCGCCGCAGGTTGGCATCGAGTTCCTGCCCGACCACGCCGAGCGCGTTGCCGGCACCGGTCGCCGCGGGGGCCTCGCCGCCGGCCTGCGCGCGCGGCGCGGCGCCGGCGACAGCATCGGTATCCAGCGCGGCCAGGGTCACGTCGAGGTTGCGCTCGCGGCCTTCGCGGATCACGCCGATCCGGACCTTGGTGCCTGGCACCTTGTTGCCGACGATCGGCGGCAGGTCGCCCGGCTGGCGGATCACGATGCCGTCGGCACTGCGGATCACGTCGCCGGGCTCGATGCCAGCCTTCTCCGCCGGGCTGCCCGGGACCACTTCGTTCACCAGCGCACCCAGCGTGTCGGGCAGGCCCAGGCCACGCATCTGCTCGGAGGTGATGTTGTTGGCCTGGAACTGCACGCCCAGCTGGCCGCGCTCGACCCGGCCGGTCGCCTTGAGCTGGCCGACGACGTTCATCGCCACGTCGATCGGGATCGCGAAGCTGACGCCCATGTAGCCGCCGGAGTTGCTGAAGATCTGCGAGTTGATGCCGATCACCTCGCCGCGCGTGTTGAGCAGCGGGCCGCCGGAATTGCCGCGGTTGATCGCGACGTCGGTCTGGATGAAGGGCACGTACTGCTGGTTGGCGTAGGGATTGCTGCGGCCGACCGCGCTGACGATGCCGGCGGTGACCGACTGGTCGAGCCCGAACGGCGAGCCGATCGCCACCGCCCACTGGCCCGGCTTCACGCTGGCGGCATCGCCGGTGCGCAGCAGCGGCAGGTTCTTGCCGTCGATCTTGAGCAGCGCAACGTCGGAACGCTCGTCGCTGCCGACGATCTTCGCAGTGAACTCGCGGCGGTCGCTGAGCGTGACCTTGACCTCGTCGGCGCCGGCGATGACGTGGTGGTTGGTCAGCACGTAGCCATCGGCGGAGATGATGAAGCCGGTGCCCATCGAGCGGCCGCGCGGCGCGTTGGGCTGCTGGTCCGGACCGGGCATCTGGAAGCCGGGGCCGAAGAAGCGGCGGAAGAACTCCGGCATCTGGTCTTCGCCGGGGAACTGCCCGTCCGGCGACTGCGCCTGGCTGCGCGCGCTGGCGCGCCCGCCGACGATGCTCTCGATGTTCACCACCGCCGGTCCGACGCGGTCGACCAGCCCGGTGAAGTCAGGCAGTCCAGTGACCAGTTGCGGCGCCGGCGACTGCGCCGGCTGCACGGCAGGCGCGACCGCGACGGGATCCTGCGGCGACTGCGCGGTGGCGATGGGCAGCACGACCGCCGTGGTCGCGGCGGAGGTCAGCAGGATCAGGGACAGGGCTTGCAGGGGGGATCGCATCGGGGAATCGTCCTCGACAGCAGGTGGGACAGGAAGGATCGGGCCATGCGCCGGCGCCAAGCCGGCGACGGCGGGCTCAGGGCCGCTGGGGCGTGCCCGTGGCCGCATCGACGCGCGGCGCGACCGCGGCATCCGGCGCGGCACCGAGGACGTCGCGCGGCCGGAACGGTTCGAAACCGGCCTCGCGCGGCAGTTGGCCGTAGCCCACGGTGAAGGCGTGCCCGGCGGTGGGCATCAGGGCGCGCGGCCACGGGCGCGAGGCCACTTCCGATGCCGGCGGCAAGGCGAAGTGGCCCTCGACGGCGGCCGGCGCGGCAAGCTCGGGCGCGGGTGGCGA
>JAIUOJ010000046.1 GCA_020161335.1 Pseudomonadota bacterium | reverse complement strand
CCGACGCAATGGCCGAAGGTGATTGCCGAAGCGGGGTTGCCGGGTAAGCCCGTTCCCAAGACGACGGTCGCGGAAGACCATGGTGAAGAGATTGGGAGCTATCTCCGTACCAATGCTGCGGCGGCGCGGACCGACGACGGTTTGACCGGCAGTCTGACGAGCAAGAAGAAGTCCCGCATGTCAGATGCGGATGCCTGATTGGATCGGCATGCCTTACCACCTGGTTCGAGCATGCGGACGCTGCTGGCAGCGACACCTTCGGCGCGCACACGCTGGCGCTGTCGGACCATAACCCCACGGCCACTGGCGCCGGTGGACATGGGTGGGTAATCCCCCCGCAGATTAGCTTGCATCAGAGGTGGAATTTTCTCGCACCCTGACCCAAGGAGGTTCCATGAAGAAGTCCCATCTCACCGACGGCAAGATGATCACCGTGCTCAAGCAAACACGAGGTGACTCCCGCCCGAAGTGCTCTCCATGCGATGCCGGCCCTACAACACCTCCGACGCGTAATCCGCCAGCCTCGAGCGCTCGCCGCGGCGCAGGGTGATGTGCGCGCTGTGGGCCCAGTTCTTGAAGCGGTCGACGGCGTACGTCAGGCCGGAGGTGGTCTCGGTGAGGTAGGGCGTGTCGATTTGCTCAACGTTGCCGAGGCAGACGATCTTGGTGCCGGGGCCGGCACGGGTGATGAGCGTCTTCATCTGCTTGGGCGTGAGGTTCTGCGCTTCGTCGAGAATGAGGTAGCGGCTGAGGAACGTGCGGCCGCGCATGAAGTTGAGTGAGCGGATCTTGATGCGCGAGGCGAGCAGGTCGTTGGTCGCGGCGCGGCCCCATGCGCCGCCCTCCTGGTTGTGCGTGAGCACTTCGAGGTTGTCGGTCAGGGCGCCCATCCACGGCGTCATCTTTTCTTCCTCGGTGCCAGGCAGGAAGCCGATGTCCTCGCCGACGCTGACGGTGGCGCGGGTCATGATGATCTCGCGGTAACGCTGCTGGTCCATGGTCTGGGCGAGGCCGGCCGCGAGCGCGAGCAGGGTCTTGCCGGTGCCGGCCGTGCCGAGCAGGGTGACGAAATCGATCTCCGGGTCCATCAGCGCGTTGAGCGCAAAGTTCTGCTCCCGGTTGCGCGCGATGATGCCCCACACGGCATGCTGGCTGCTGCGGTAGTCGTCGACGATCTGCAGCACGGCCTTGGCGTCGTCGACCTTGGTGACGCGGAACTCGGATTCGTCATCGCCCGGCAGGTAGAGGTACTGGTTGGGATGCCAGCCACCATCGGGATCGGCGTCCACTTCGTAGTAGGTGCGTCCCTTGTCGGTCCAGGACTTGAGGTCCTTGCCGTGGGCCTGCCAGAAATCCTCGGGCAGCGGTTGCGCGCCGGTGTAGAGCAGGCTGAAATCATCGAGCGCGCGGTCGTTCTCGTAGTCCTCGCTGACGATGCCGGCGATCGCGGCCTTGATGCGCAGGTTGATGTCCTTGGACACGAACACGACGGGGTAGTCGGGTTCGTCGCGACGCAGTTGCAGGATCGCGCCGAGGATGCGGTTGTCGGGTGCGACCGCGCCGAACGAGGTCTTGTCTTCCTTGGGGACGGTGGTCTGGAAGCGCAGCTTGCCGATGCTGGCGGCGCCACGCAGTTGCAGCGCGTTCGGGCGGTTGAGCACGAGGCCGGTGGCGATCTTGTCGGTGCCCTGGTCCTCGATCAGCTCGTTGATGAAGCGGCTGACCTGGCGCGCGTTGCGGCTGGCCTCCGATGTTCCCTTCTTGCCGTTGTCGAGCTCCTCGATGACCTGCATCGGCAGGAAGACGTCGTGTTCCTCGAACTTGAACAGCGCCGTGGGATCGTGCATCAGCACGTTGGTGTCCAGCACGTACAAACGCTTGCCTTGGGTCATCATCGAGCGGCTCGCCTCCTGGCGACGTTGGGTGCGGGGCAGCGACGTGCCGCCACGGCCTGCGGGGCAGGGTGGCGATGCGTCGCGGTCGGAGAAGGGATCACTTGGCTTGGGCGGCCTTCAGTGCTTCGAGCACGGCTTCGGCGTGGCCGGCCACCTTCACGCCGCGCCATTCGGCGACGAGGCGGTGGTCCGGGCCGATCAGGAAGGTGCTGCGTACGACGCCCAGCACCTTGCGGCCGTACATGTTCTTTTCGTGGATGACATCGAAGGCCCTGCACAGGGTTTCGTCGGCATCGCTGACCAGCGGGAACCTGAAGCCCTGCTTCGCGCAGAAGTTGTCGTGCGATTTCACCGAATCGCGCGAGACACCGAGGATGGCGGCACCGGCGCGGCTGAACTTCGGCAGCAGCGCGTTGAAGTCCAAACCCTCGGTGGTGCAGCCGGGCGTGGAATCCTTGGGGTAGAAGTACAGGACCAGCCATTTGCCCGCGTACCCGGCGAGGCGGGCGGTTTCGCCCCCGGACAGCGCCAGTGGCAGCTTGAGCGTGGACTTGGGGAGTGCCTTGCCGACTTGCGTCATTGCCGCCTTGTCATTCCGGTGCGACGGAGCAGTGGTTGGGGGTCGCCATCAGAACTTCATCGGATCCATGATCGCGTCGAGGTTCAGGTGGTCGCAGAACTCGAGGAAGTCGTCGCGCAGCGCGGCGATGTGCATGTTCGCGGGCACGCCGATGGTGACCTGCGCCGAGAACATGTCGGCGCCGGTCTGCATCGCGCGGTAGCGCGAGCAGTGCAGGCTTTCGATGGTGATGCCCTGGCGGTCGAAGAAGTCGGCGAGCTGGAACAGGATGCCGGGCTTGTCGGCCGCCACCACTTCGACGATGTACGGCAGCAGGTTCGACTGCACGGGCTTGGGGCCGGTGCGATACCACACCAGCTTCAGGTCTTCCTCGCGCTCGAGCCGGGTCAGCATGGCTTCGAGCTTGGCCACTGAGTCCCATGAGCCGGTGGCGAGCGCGGTCACGGAGACGTCGCGGCCCACCGTGGACAGGCGCGTATCGACGAGGTTGCAGCCGCTGTCGGCGATGCGCCGCGACACGGCCAGCAACGGAGAGGCCGGATGCGTCGTATAGGCGTTGATCAGCAGGTAGTTCTCGTTCGGCGCAGGCCGGGATGCGGTGTCTGGATCGGTCAAGGCGGCGTCCGCGGCGTGGGGATTCTGGCGTGCTTCCGGGTCTGAACGGCAGCCCGAACGGGGCCGGGAGCCGGGGCCAGCATACTTGCCCGTGCTTCCGGGCCGCAAGTAACATGCCCGCAGCCCTGATCACCCGCCCGCGCGCCCCTGCGCGGCCTCGTCCGAGACCCTTCCGCTTGCGACTTTCCGGCAGCATCACCGCGCTGGCGACGCCGTTCACGGCCGCTGGCGAACTCGATCTCGATGCCTGGCGGCGCCTCCTCCAGCAGCAGCTCGACGGTGGCACGCAGGCGCTCGTGGTCGCCGGTTCGACAGGCGAGGCGGCGTCGCTGTACGGCGGCGAGTTCGATGCGCTGCTGCGCACGGCGGTGGAGTTCGTCGCCGGGCGCGTGCCGGTGCTGGCGGGTACCGGCCAGTCCAACACCGCGAAGACGATCGAGCAGACCCGTCGCGCCGCCGCATTGGGCGCGGATGCCGCGCTGGTGGTCACGCCCGCGTACGTGCGCCCGACGCAGGAGGGCCTGCGCGCGCATTACCAGGCCATCGCCGATGACGGTGCCCTGCCGGTGGTGATGTACAACGTGCCCGCGCGCACCGCATGCGACCTGGAGCCGGCGACCGTCGCCGGTCTGGTCGCGCATCCGCGCATCGTGGGCATCAAGGAAGCGCGCGACGACATCGAGCGCCTGCAGGCATGGCTGTCGCTGCGTCGCGACGGTTTCGCGGTGCTGGGCGGTGACGACGCCAGCGCCGCGCGCGCGATGCAGGCGGGTGCCGACGGCCTGGTCTCGGTGGTGTCGAACGTGGCGCCGCGCGCGATGCGCAGGCTGTGCGACCTGGCCCGGACCGGACGCGTGGCGGAGGCAGAGGCCTGGGATGCGCGCCTGCGCGGGCTGTACGACTTTGCCGCCGTCGAGCCCAATCCGATCCCGGTCAAGGCCCTGCTCGAACGCCTCGGCTTCGGCCACGGCGTGCGCCTGCCCTTGACCCCGCTGTCCACGCGCCACCAGGCTTTCGCCGCTCGCCTCGAGGACGAGGTGGTGGCCCTTGAACGCAGTGTCCGCGAACCGATCGCGGCCTGACCCCATTCCGCAGGAGAACCCGACCCATGCGCCACACCCGATCCCTGACCCGCGCCCTCGTCGTGACGGCCATCGCTGTTTCCGTGCTCGGCGCCACCGGCTGCAAGTGGTTCCGCAAGGGCAGCGACCTGTACGCGCAGAGCCCCGAAAGCCGTCCGCTGGAAGTGCCGCCGGACCTCGACCGCCCCGATACCTCCAGCGCGATGGCCTTGCCCGAATCCGGCTCGGTGACCCGCTCGACGATGCCGGCCGCCGGCGGCGCGCAGCCCAATGGCTTCCCCGTGGCCGGTGAGCGTGACGCGGTCTTCAACCGTGTCGGCGAAGTACTGGCCCGCACCGAGGGCCTGACCGTGGTCAACCGCGCACAGCTGCTGGGCACGTTCGATGTCGATTACGGCGACACCAAGTTCCTGGTGCGCGTGACCAAGACCGACACTGGCGCCTACGTGTCGGCGGTCGATCCGCGCGGACTGCCGGCCGCTGGCGATCCGCCGGCGCGCCTGATCGCGGCGCTGAAGGCCGCGCTGGGCGGCTGACCGGGATCCAGCGGGTCGCGTCCAGTCAGGAAAGGCGCCGCGAGGCGCCTTTCTTCTTTCCTCGTCGCGGGTGCCGGGCCGGCGACGGGATCCGCGGGAACGCGATGGCCGGGCGGTCAGCGTTCCAGCAGGGGCAGCTTGTCCGGCTTGCCTTCCCAGTCCTTGGCGTCGGGCAGCGGTTCCTTGCGCGTGGTGATCACCGGCCACGCCCGCGACAGCTCCGCATTCAGCGCCACGTACGCCTCCTGGCCGGCGGGCACGTCGTCCTCGGGATAGATCGCGTTGATCGGGCACTCGGGTTCGCACAGCGTGCAGTCGATGCACTCGTCCGGATCGATCACCAGGAAGTTGGGGCCTTCGTGGAAGCAGTCGACCGGACAGACCTCGACGCAGTCGGTGTACTTGCACTTGATGCAGTTCTCGGTAACGACGAAAGGCATTGCGGGTCCGGATCCGGTTGCGGCGGGAAAGCCCGTGGATTCTAGAACAGACCGCGCGTCGCGGTGCGAAGCGTTTGCATTTGCACGCAAGGCGGGCGCAGGCGCATGCAGCCCCGCGCGTGTCCGCGATCGCCGGCGCACCAGGTAGCGAGGCAGGGCGCACGGCCCCGTGCCCGAACCAGGCCAGGCCCGCGCCGTGCGCATCGGCCGGCCTGCGGCGCACGAAGGGGCGTCGCGTCGTCCCCGGCGCCCGTCCCGCCGTCGACGCCATGAAAAAGAAAAACGCCCGTGCCTTGCGACACGGGCGCCCTTCGCGATTGGCGCTCCCTACGGGATTCGAACCCGTGTTTTAGCCTTGAGAGGGCCACGTCCTGGGCCTCTAGACGAAGGGAGCGGGGTGCTGCCTGCGCAGCGCCGGCTGGACGGCCGGCCTGCCCGGTCCAGGACCCGTGGTCCATGGTGCCGATGCAGCTTGCTAGTATAGCAGGGATCAGGGCGCCGCCAGAGGGCCCTTCCCGACCTGCCTGGCCTGATGCCGACCAATACCCCGTCCCTCGTGACCTCGCTGCGGATCATCCCGCGCGACCAGCACCCGATCTCGCGCAAGGGCATCAGCCCCAACGCCCTGCGCGTCCTCTATCGCCTGCACGAATCCGGCCACCGCGCCTGCCTGGTGGGTGGCGCGGTCCGCGACCTGCTGGCCGGGCAGGCGCCCAAGGATTTCGACGTGGCCACCGACGCCACGCCCGAGCAGGTGAAGCACCTGTTCCGCAACTGCCGCCTGATCGGTCGCCGCTTCCGGCTGGCGCACGTGGTGTTCGGTCGCGAGATCATCGAAGTGGCCACCTTCCGCGCCAACAGCGACGACGGCAGCGGTGATCGCGAGGTGCACGACGACGGCCGCGTGCTCCGCGACAACGTGTACGGCACGATCGAGGACGATGCGGTCCGCCGCGATTTCACCGCGAACGCGCTGTACTACGACATTTCCGACTTCTCGGTGCGCGACTACGTCGGCGGCTTCGACGACGTGCTCAACCGGGTGATGCGCCTGATCGGCGATCCCGAAGCGCGCTACCGCGAGGATCCGGTGCGCATGCTGCGCGCGATCCGGCTGTCGGCCAAGCTCGGCTTCGACATCGAACCGGGCACGGCCGCGCCGTTGCCGCGGCTGGCGGGCCTGCTGTCGGAGGCCGCGCCCGCGCGCCTGTTCGAGGAATGCCTGAAGATGTTCCTGTCCGGGCATGCGGTCGCCAGCTTCGAGGGCCTGGAGCGGCACGGCCTGCTGCCGGCGCTGTTCCCGGAAACCGCGGCCGCGCTGGCGGCCAACCGCAGCGGTGCGCTGCGCCGGATGCTGGTGGAGGGGCTGCGCGGCACCGACCAGCGGGTGGCTGCGGACGAGCCGGTGTCGCCGGCGTTCCTGTTCGCGGTGCTGCTGTGGCCGGCGTACTGCCGTTCGCTGATGGCGTTGCAGGCGCAGGGCGTGAACGCGACCGAGGCCGAGCGCCGCGCCGCCGACCGCGTGACCCTGCACCAGTTGAACACGATCGCGCTGCCGCGCCGTTTCTCGCTGCCGATGCAGGAGATCTGGCTGATGCAGTCGCGTTTCTCGCAACGCCAGCGCAAGCGGGTGGTGCGCACGCTGTCGCATCCGCGCTTCCGCGCCGCGTTCGATTTCCTGGTGCTGCGGCGGGCCGCGTCGTCGGCCCATGACGAGGACATCGCGTTCTGGCAGGACGCACAGAAGAACCCCGATGCGGCCATCGCGCTGCACCCGGCAGGCGCCGAGGACGACGCCGAGGCCGCGCCGCGCAAGCGTCGCCGCCGCCGCCGCCGCGCCACCGCAGCGGAATAAGCCGTGCCGGTCGTGGCCGCGATCGGCCTGGGCGGGAATGTCGGCGACGTCCCGCGCGCGCTGGTGGCTGCGTTCGAGGCCCTTGCCTCGCTGCCAGGCACGCGGCTGCTGCGGGCGTCGTCGCTGTACCGCACGCCGGCCTGGGGCCTGGAATCGCAGCCGGATTTCGTCAATGCCGCGGGCCTGGTCGAGACCACGCTGCCAGCGGACGTGCTGCTGGCGCACCTGCTCGACATCGAACGTGCGCTGGGCCGCACGCGCGCAGCAGACGGCAGCGACCGCTGGGGACCGCGAACGCTCGACCTCGACCTGCTGCTGTACGGCGACGCGGTGATCGACGCGCCCGGCCTGCGCGTGCCACATGCGCGACTGCATGAGCGCGCGTTCGCCCTCGTGCCGCTGGCCGGGATCGCGCCGGATGCGGTCATCCCGGGCATCGGCAGCGTGCGCGAAGCCCTGGCCGCGTTGGAAACCGCGGGCATCGAAGCGCTACCCTAGGGCCTGCCAACGCGATCGGTATGGGCCACGCCGCACTTGAGTGTGCGCGGGACAAGCAAGAGGGAGGGAACGTATGGCGATCCATGACCGAGTGATGACGCGGTGCCGTGTGCACTCAAGCGCGGCCCTCCGGGTTGCCCTGTCCAGCCGCCAGCCGGCCGCGCGCTGCCTGGACAGGCGGCCAGCCTGCCGCTGCGCCACGCGCGCCCCCCTGGCGGCTGGACACGACAACGTGGCCCATGCCAATCGCGTTGACAGGCCCTAGGGCGATGAACCCCACCGTGATCGACACGTCCGCCCCGACCAGGCCCATGACCGTGCCGGAACTGGCCGAGTCCCGCCGCGCCGGCCGCAAGCTGGCGATGCTGACCGCCTACGATGCCGGCTTCGCGCGCGTGTTCGACGCCAATGGCGCCGACATCATCCTGGTCGGCGATTCGCTGGGCATGGTGGTGCAGGGGCTGGACTCGACCCTGCCGGTCAGCGTCGACGACATCGCCTACCACGTGCGCGCGGTCGCCCGCGGCCTGCGTCGCGCGCTGCTGCTGGCCGACCTGCCGTTCCAGGCCGACGCCACGCCCGAACGTGCGCTCGACGCCGCCACCCGCCTGCTGCAGGCGGGCGCCGGCATGGTCAAGCTCGAAGGCGCCGGGCCGCACAAGCTGGCCGCGATCCGCTTCCTCGCCGCGCGCGAGATCCCGGTGTCGGCGCACCTCGGCCTGACCCCGCAGTCGGTCCTGCGTTTTGGCGGCTTCAAGGTGCAGGGACGCGAGGCCGCGGCGGCGAAGCAACTGCTGGCCGACGCGCAGGCCGTGGCCGAGGCGGGCGCGTCGCTGCTGGTGCTCGAATGCGTGCCGTCCGCGCTGGCCGCCGAGATCACCCGTGCGTCGCCCATCCCGACGGTGGGCATCGGCGCCGGTCCGCACTGCGACGGACAGGTGCTCGTGCTGCACGACATGCTCGGCCTCGACACCGGCCATCGCCGGCCCAAGTTCGTCAAGGACTTCCTCGCCGATGGCGGTTCGGTGGCGGGCGCCGTGCGCGCCTACGTCGACGCCGTGCGCGACGGCCGTTTCCCCGCCGCCGAACACTCCTACGCGTGAACCGGTACGCGCCATGATCCGCACCGTCGAAGCGCTGGACGCGCTGCGCGCGCAGGTGGCGCAGTGGAAGCGCGAAGGCCTGCGCATCGGCTTCGTGCCGACGATGGGCAACCTGCACGCCGGGCATTTCTCGCTGGTTGAACTGGCGCGGCGGCATGCCGATCGCATCGTGGCCAGCGTGTTCGTCAACCCGACCCAGTTCGGTCCGGACGAGGACTTCGCGCGCTATCCGCGCACGCCGGAGCAGGATGCCCGGGGACTCGATGACGCCGGCTGCGACCTGCTGTGGCTGCCCGCGGTCGAGACCATGTATCCCTACGGTGCCTCGAACGCGGTGCAGATGCGCGTGCCCGGCATCACCGACGTGCTCGACGGCGCGCATCGCCCGGGGCACTTCGACGGCGTGGTGACCGTGGTCTCGCGCCTGTTCAACCAGGTGCAGCCGGACGTCGCCGTGTTCGGGCGCAAGGACTACCAGCAGGTTGCGGTGGTGCGCTACTTCGTGCGCGACCTGGCGTTCCCGGTGGAACTGGTGGTGGGCGAAACCCGGCGCGAGGCCGACGGGCTGGCGATGAGTTCGCGCAACCAGTACCTCGACCCCGACCAGCGCGCCCGGGCGCCGGAACTCCATCGCACGCTGCTGGCGATGCGCGATGCTGCGTTGTCCGGCGCCGACGCGGTGCGGGTGGAGGCCGAGGCCGCCGCGCGGCTGCAGTCGGCGGGCTTCGACGTGGACTACGCGGTGGTGCGGCGGCGCGACCTGTCCGAGGGTGGAGGCATCGTCGCCGGAGGACAGGTGGCACTGGTCGCGGCGCGGCTCGGCCGCACGCGCCTGATCGACAACCTCGAGTTCTAGCACCGCACCGGACGGGTGCTCTTGCCGGCGATCCGGGGCCGCTCCGGTGGTTGGCGAGGGCCCCGGACTGGACGCGCGCGGCCATCGAACGACCCTATACTCCGATGCCTGCAGTCGGGATTGGATCGCCGCGCGCATTGTCCCGCCTGCAACCAATCCCCGCGCAACACGACAGGCACCCCATGCACGCATTCGAGAGTCTTCGCAGCCACGCCGCGCGCCTGGCCGGCACGCCGCTGTCGCGCCTGCCGCGCGACGACACCTCGCGCGCGGCGGCCCTCGCGCTGAGGGTCGGGCCGCTGTACGCCAACTTCGCGCGCCAGCGCTATGACGCGGCCGCGCTGGAGGCGCTGTTCGCGCTGGCGAAGGCGGCCGATTTCGCCGGCGCCATGCGCCGACTGGTCGACGGTGAACAGGTCAACGCCACCGAAGGACGCGCCGCGCTGCATACCGCCCTGCGCGGCGACCTGTCCGCGGTGCCTCGGGTGCGCGAGTGCGCGGCGCTGGCACGCGAGGCGCGCGTGCGCATGGCGGCGCTGGTCGACGCCCTGTCCGCGAGCGGCGTGACCGACATCGTCAGCGTCGGCATCGGCGGCTCCGACCTCGGTCCGCGGCTGGTCGCGGATGCGCTGGCATTGCCCGGGGCGCGCTTCCGCGTGCATTTCCTGTCCAACGTCGACGGCAACGCCGCGCAGCGCACTCTCGCCGGGCTCGATCCGGCGAAGACCGCTGCGATCCTGATCTCCAAGACCTTCGGCACGCAGGAAACCCTGCTCAACGGCCGCATCGTGCGCGACTGGCTGGGCGACGACGGGCGCGTCTACGGCGTGAGCGCCAACGTCGCGCGTGCGGCGGCCTTCGGCATCGCGCCCGAGCGCATCCTGCCGATGTGGGATTGGGTGGGCGGCCGTTACTCACTGTGGTCGGCGGTGGGCTTCCCGATCGCGCTGGCCATCGGCATGGATCGTTTCGAGGCCCTGCTCGACGGCGCGGCGGCCCTCGACGCGCACGCGCTGCAGGCGCCGCCACGCGAGAACCTCGCCGTGTGGCATGCGCTGACCGCAGTGTGGAACCGCAACGCGCTCGGGCTGGCGACGCAGGCGGTGCTGCCCTACGACGAGCGCTTGCGCCTGTTGCCCAACTACCTGCAGCAGCTGGTAATGGAAAGCCTCGGCAAGTCGGCTCGGCTCGACGGCGCGCCGCTCGAAGAGCAGACCGTGCCGGTGTGGTGGGGCGGTCCGGGCACCGACACCCAGCACAGCTTCTTCCAGGCGCTGCACCAGGGCACCCAGGTGGTACCGGCGGACTTCATCGGCGTGGTGCGCAGCGAGGACGGCCATGCCGACAACCATCGCGCGCTGCTGGCCAACCTGCTGGCGCAGACCGAGGCGCTGGCCAACGGCCAGGGCAGCGACGATCCGCATCGTGCCTATGCCGGCGGTCGGCCAAGCACCCTGATCCTGCTCGACAGCCTGACGCCACGGTCGCTCGGCGCGCTGATCGCGCTGTACGAACACAGCGTGTACCTGCAGTCGGTGGCATGGGGCATCAACGCCTTCGACCAGTTCGGCGTCGAACTGGGCAAGCAGGTTGCGAACACGCTGCTGCCGGCCCTGGAAGGGAAGGCGGCCGCGGATGATCCGGTGACGGCCGTGCTGCTGGCGGAGATCGCGGCGCGGACAGGCTGATCGGGCGCAACGAGGAATGGGCTGCGGTTCCGGATGAAGGGTATCGACGCGAAGAACGAGTTGTCATTCCGAGCGTCGCGAGGAATCTCCGCGGAGGCGAGCGGTAGGGCAGGTCTCTCTCACTGCGTTCGAGACGACAGAAGCGTCAGGACCCACTCACGTAGCATGCTAACCGGCATCGTGCCGTTGCAATGCCCATTCGACATGTTCGCGCACGACCGCATCGTCGATGGAACGCCGTGCTTGCAGTGCATCGATGATCCCGGGCGACGTCGGCGCGTTGCCCAGCGCGATGGCCAGGTTGCGCAACCAGCGCGCATAACCGCTGCGGCGGATGGCCGAGCCTTCGGTGCGCTGCAGGAACTCCGCCTCTGTCCAGGCAAACAGGTCGACGAGGCTGGCGGTGTCGAGGCTGTTGCGCGCGCGGAAGTCGGGCTCATCGGTGCGCCGCGCGAACTTGTTCCAGGGGCAGACCAGCTGGCAGTCGTCGCAGCCGAAGATGCGGTTGCCGATCAGCGGGCGCAGCGCTTCGTCGATCGCACCTTCGTGTTCGATGGTGAGGTAGGCGATGCAGCGGCGCGCGTCGAGGCGTTGCGGCGCGACGATGGCCTGGGTCGGGCAGACGTCGATGCAGCGCGCGCAGGTGCCGCAATGCGCGCTGGCGGGCGGGTCGATCGGCAGCGGCAGGTCGACGTAGATCTCGCCGAGGAAGAACCACGAGCCACCATCGCGGTCGATCAGGCAGGTGTGCTTGCCGATCCAGCCCAGGCCGGCGTCGCGCGCGAGCGCGCGTTCCAGCACCGGCGCGGAGTCGACGAAGACGCGGAAGCCGAATGGCCCGATTTCGCCGGCGATGCGGTCGGCCAGCGCCTGCAGCCGGTTGCGCATCAGCTTGTGGTAGTCGCGGCCCAGGGCGTAGCGGGCCACGTACGCGCGGGTGCCGTCGCCGAGCGTGCGCCAGGCCTCGTCGTCGTCCTGGCCGTAGTCCAGCCCCACCGACACCACGCGCACGGTGCCCGGGACGAGTTCGCGCGGGCGCGAGCGCTTGTCGCCGTGGCGCGCCATCCAGTCCATCGAGCCGTACAGGCCATCGGCCAGCCACGCGCGCAGGTGGGCTTCGTCGTCGGCCAGATCGACGCCCGCGATCCCGCAGCGCTGGAAGCCGGCTTCGCGAGCCAGCGCCTTGATCCGCAGGGCGAGCGTGGCGGGGTCGACCGGGAGGGCGGCGGCGGGCGGGCTGGGCACGCGTGAAGTATAGAATCCGGCCGATGGATGCCCCCCGCCACACCCGAGGCACGCCGCTGTACGACGGTGCCGGCCTGCGCGCCGTCGAGGCCGACGCGGCCCGGCGCCTCGGCGACCCGTTCGCGCTGATGGCGCGTGCCGGCCAGGCGGCGTGGCGCGAGCTGCTGGCGCGCTGGCCGGACGCGCAGCGCATCGTGGTGGTCTGCGGCCCGGGCAACAACGGTGGCGATGGCTACGAGCTGTGCCGCTACGCGCACCAGGCGGGGCGTGACGCGCGCGTGCTGCGGATCGATGCGCATCGCCCGCGCAGCGAACTGGCGCAGCGCGCCTGCGACGCCTATCGCGAAGCGGGCGGGCGCATCAAGGCCTTCAGCGACGGCTTTGGCAGGGCCGAGCTGGTGGTCGATGCGCTGTTCGGCATCGGCCTGTCGCGTCCGCTGGATGACGCCTCGGAGGCGGTGATCGAGGCGATCAATGCCTCCGGCCTGCCCGTGTTCTCGCTCGACGTGCCCAGTGGCGTCGATGCCGACCGCGGCAGCGCGGCCGGGGTCGCGGTGCGCGCCACGCACACGCTGCAGTTCATCGCGCCGCACGCCGGGCTGGTGACGGGCGCGGCGTCCGGCCTGGCCGGGACCCTGGCGACCTCGGCGCTCGACACGCAGGTTGAGCTGGACGCCGTGTCGCCCGCCGCCGTCCGCCTCGATGCCGCCGACCTGCGCGGCTGGCTGGGTCCGCGGCGCCGCGATGCGCACAAGGGCGACAGCGGGCACGTGCTGTGCGTCGGCGGTGACCTGGGCACCGGTGGCGCGGTGATGCTGGCGGCCGACGCGGCGCTGCGTTGCGGCGCGGGCCTGGTCAGCGTGGCCACGCAGCCGGCGCACGTGCCGGCGCTGCTCGCGCGGCGCCCGGAAGTGATGGCGCGGGGCATCGAGTCGCGCTCGGCGCTGACGCCGATGCTGGAGCGTGCCAGCGTGGTGGCGCTCGGGCCGGGGCTGGGGCAGGGCGTGTGGGGCTCGGCCCTGTACGAACTGGCGTTGTCGGCCTCGGTGCCGCTGGTACTCGATGCCGATGCCCTCAACCTGCTGGCGCGGCGCGTGCACACGCTGCCGGCCGACGCGATCCTCACCCCGCATCCGGGCGAGGCCGCGCGCCTGCTCGGCTTCAGCGTGGCCGAGGTGCAGGCCAACCGCTATGCGGCCGCGCGCCTGCTGGCGGAAATGTTCGGCTGCGTGGTGGTGCTCAAGGGCGCCGGCACGATCGTGGCGATGCCGGAGGCGACGCCGCGCGTGATCGCCGCCGGCAATCCCGGCATGGCCGTGGGCGGCATGGGCGACCTGCTCACCGGCTGCATCGCCGCATTGCGGGCCCAGGGCTTGCCCGCGTTCGAGGCGGCCTGCTGCGGTGCGCTTCTGCATGCCGTGGCCGGCGACGACGCGGCCTCCGCATCCGGCGAGCGTGGCCTGCTGCCCGGCGACCTGCTCGCGCCGATGCGTCGCCACCTCAACGATGGGCCACGCGCCTGATGCACCTGCTGCTGGAAGACGAAGCCGCGACCGCGGCGCTGGCCGCCCGGCTGGCGGCGCTCCAGCCACGACCGGCGGTGGTCTACCTGCGTGGCGACCTCGGCGCCGGCAAATCGACCCTCGCGCGCGCCTGGCTACGGGCTCTGGGGGTGTCCGGCACCATCCGCAGCCCCACCTACACGCTGGTCGAACGCTATCCCCTGGCCGCGGGCGGCGAGGCGCTGCACCTCGACCTGTATCGCATCGGCGACGCCGCCGAACTCGAATTCCTGGGCCTGGATGAGCCCGATGCCGCACTGTGGCTGGTGGAGTGGCCCGACCGCGGCCGGGGCGCCCTGCCGCCGGCCGACCTGCAGGTCGGACTGGCGCTTGCCGGCGATGGGCGCGAGGCGCGGCTGGACGCCGACAGCGCGGCCGGGACGGCCTGGCTGGAGGCCCTGTCCACAACCGGCGGCTTGCGGCCGTTTCCTGAACCCGAGCCATAGGAAAGGTCGCCAGGTGGCCGATTCCAAAGGAAAAAGGCGTTGCAAATCCTTGGGATCAATGGTTGACTTTCCGTTATGCGCGCGAGGGGGATCAATTACCAGCAGATTCTGCTCGGCGCGGCCCTCGTGGCCGCGCTGCTGTGGAACCTTGCGCATGCCGCGGAGCTGCGGAACGTCCAGCTCGGAAGTGGTCCGACCGGGACCCGCGCCGAACTGACCCTCGACCAGCAGGCCGACTATCGCCTGATCACGCTGTCCAACCCGCACCGGCTGGTCGTCGACCTGCCGGGCAGCCGGCTGGCGGCGAAGACCACGCTGCCGGCGGCAGCCGGCGTGGTGCGCGCGGTCCGCAGTGGCCAACCCGAACCGGGCACGGCCCGTATCGTGTTCGACCTGCACGCGCCCGTGGTGGCGCTCAAGCCGCGCCTGGAGTCCGGCCCGGGCGGCACGCGCCTGGTGATCGAATGGCCGGGAGATGGCCAGGCCGACCCGATCGCACGGATCGCCGCGGCCTCGTTGCCGGTGTCTTCTCCCGACGCGGCCGCGACCGCCGCGACGCAAGCCGCGCCGCCGGCAACGACGACCCCGGCCACCACCTCCGCCGCGCCTGCGGCCGGCGCGGGCGCACCCGCGACGCAGACGCCCGAACAGGTCGCGGCAGCGTCGGCGGCGGCCACCGCACGCCTCGTCGCCGAGCTGCGCGGCCACGCGTCGACATCCGTCGCCGCCGGTGCAGCGGCACCCGCATCGAACCCGGCATCGCCGCCGCAGCCGCAGTCAACGCACGATCCGTCGTTGCAGCGCGCGGTGCCGACCCTCTCCGCGCCGCCCGCGCCCGCGGTCGCCGCGCAGGCCACGGAACCGCCGCCCGCGCCGGCCGTGCGCGGCCGCGCGGTGGAAGCGGGCAGCCGTCCGCTGGTGATCGCCATCGATGCCGGCCATGGCGGGCAGGATCCGGGCGCGATCGGCCCGAGCGGCAAACGCGAGAAGGACATCACCCTCGCGATCGCGCGCGAACTGGCGCGCCAGGTCAACGCCACGCCGGGCCTTCGCGCCCACCTCGTCCGCGACAAGGACATGTTCATCCCGTTGGACCATCGGGCGCGGATCGCGCGCCAGGCCCGCGCCGACATGTTCATCTCGATCCACGCCGACGCCGCCGAGAACCGCAACGCCAAGGGCTCGTCGGTGTACGTGCTGTCGCTGCGCGGCGCGTCCTCGCAGCGCGCGCGGTGGCTGGCGGACAAGGAAAACGCGGCCGACCTGATCGGCGGCGTGCGCGCACCGGCCAGCGGTGGCGACATGCTCACCAACGTGCTGCTCGACCTGACCCAGAGCGGGCACATGAAGGCGTCCGAGGACGCCGGCAACCACATCCTTGCCGGGCTCAAGCGCATCGGCAACAACCACAAGCCGCACATCGAGCGCGCCAACTTCGCGGTGCTGCGCACCTCCGACATGCCGGCGATGCTGGTCGAGACCGCGTTCCTGTCCAACCCGGACGAGGAGCGGCGCCTGATCGATCCGCAGTTCCAGGGGACGGTGGCGCGCGCGATCCTCGATGGCGTGCACACCTATTTCTCCAGCCAGCCGCCCCCGGGCACGCTGTACGCCGCACGCGCCGCGGCCAGCCGCGTGGCCACGCTGGGCGGCAGCCCCTAGCAACGCGCCGCACCGCTGCGTTGCGGACCCGCTGCGGCAGCACCTCCCGCGCGCCGGTATCATGCGCAGGTGCCGATCCGACAGCTTCCCGACACCCTCATCAACCAGATCGCCGCGGGCGAGGTGGTCGAGCGGCCCGCGTCCGTGGTCAAGGAGCTGGTCGAGAACGCGCTGGATGCCGGCGCGACCCGGATCGACATCGACCTGGAGGAAGGCGGCGTCCGCCTGATCCGGGTGCGTGATGACGGCGGCGGCATGCCGCCCGCGGAGTTGCCGTTGGCCGTGTCGCGCCACGCAACCAGCAAGATCGCCAGCCTCGACGACCTCGAAGCCGTGGCCACGCTCGGCTTCCGCGGCGAAGCCTTGCCGTCGATCGCATCCGTGAGCCGGTTCCTGATCGCCACCCGGCGCGCCGACGACGCGCACGGCTCGGCACTTCCGGTGGACGGTGGCCGCGTCGGCGAAGTGGCGCCGAAGCAGCATCCGCCCGGGACCACGGTCGAGGTGCGCGACCTGTTCTTCAACGTGCCGGCGCGGCGCAAGTTCCTGCGCGCCGAGCGCACCGAGCTGGGGCACGTGGAGGAGTGGCTGCGTTCGCTGGCGCTGGCGCGCCCGGACGTGGAGCTGCGCGTCTCGCACAACGGCAAGCCGTCGCGGCGCTATCGCGCGTTTTCCGAGGGCGACGGCGGCCTGTTCACCGGCGAGCGCCTGGGCGAGACGCTGGGCGAGGATTTCGCCAGGCACGCGCTGCGCGTCGACCACTCGGGCGCCGGCTTGCGCCTGCACGGCTGGATCGCGCAGCCGGCCTATTCGCGCGCCAGCGCCGACCAGCAGTATCTCTACGTCAACGGCCGTGCGGTCCGCGACCGCAGCGTCGCCCATGCCGTTCGCCAGGCCTATGCCGACGTGCTGTTCCATGGTCGGCAGCCGGCTTACGTGCTGTTCCTCGAACTCGATCCGGTGCGGGTGGACGTGAACGTGCATCCGGCCAAGCACGAAGTCCGCTTCCGCGACGCGCGCCTGATCCACGATTTCGTCTATCGCACCCTGCACGAGGCGTTGGCCGGCACCCGTGCCGGCGCCGAAGGCGCGTCGGCGGCCGGCGGCGTGCCGCAGGCGCTGTCGCCGGTCATGCAGTCCGGCGGCATCGCGATGGCGTACGCGATGCCCACCCAGGCGTCGCAGGTGCCGATGCACCTGCAGGTCGACGAGGCGCGGGCGGCCTACGCCGCGCTGTACGCGGCCCGCGAGGAGCGGCCCGCGCTGCCGCGCGCGGATGACGCCTCCGGCGTGCCGCCGCTCGGCTACGCGGTGGCCCAACTGCACGGCATCTACATCCTCAGTGAAGCCGCCGACGGCCTGATCGTGGTGGACATGCACGCCGCCCACGAGCGCATCGGTTATGAGCGGCTGAAGTCCGCGCACGACAGCGCCGGGCTGCGCACCCAGCCCCTGCTGGTCCCGCAGTCGGTGGCTGTGTCCGAGCGCGAGGCTGACATCGCCGAACAGGAGGCCGCGACGCTCGCCGACCTGGGGTTCGAGGTTTCGCGTGGCGGCCCGCAGTCGCTTCTGCTGCGCAGCGTGCCGGCCCTGCTTGCCGACGGCGATACCGAAGCGCTGCTGCGCGACGTGCTCGCCGACCTGCGCGAACACGGCGAAAGCCTGCGCGTGCGCGGCGCGCGCGACGAACTGCTGTCGACCATGGCCTGCCATGGCGCGGTCCGCGCGCATCGTCGCCTGACCATTCCCGAGATGAACGCGCTGCTGCGGCAGATGGAAGCCACCGAACGCTCCGGGCAATGCAACCACGGACGGCCCACCTGGGCGCATTTCTCGCTGCCCGACATCGATCGCTGGTTCCTGAGAGGGCGTTGACATGAAGACTTCCATGGCCGCGCTGTGCGGCATCGCCTTGTCCGGCCTGCTGGCAGCCTGCGGAGGCCACTCATCTGCGGATGCGGGCACGACGGACGCTGCCGTCGCCGCCGATCCGCAGTTCGTCGCCGACAACGATGCCTGGCGCGCACAGCGCCGGGAGGGCCTGCTCAAGCCCGATGGGTGGAACAGCCTGGTCGGCCTGCACTGGATCGAACTGCCGGCGCACTACGTGGGCAGCGGCGCCACCAACGGCATCCGCCTGGCGATCGGACCCGAGAAGCTGGGCATGCTGCAGCAGCAGGGCGGCAAGGTGTTCCTGGTGCCCGAGCCGGGCGTGGCGCTGACCGCCGACGGCCAGCCGGTGAAGGGACGCTTCGAACTGCTGTCCGACCACGCCGAGGCGCCAACCGTGGTCGGCTTCGACGAAGGCAAGGGACAGCTGACGCTGATCGAGCGCGCCGGCCGCAAGGCGCTGCG
>JAIUOJ010000045.1 GCA_020161335.1 Pseudomonadota bacterium | reverse complement strand
CGCGCGCCTTGTCGAAGTTCCAGATCTTCGCGCCGAGGTCGCGCTGGCGCAGGCGGGCGATGCGCGCGGCGAAGCGGCCGTCGGCCATATGCCCGGCCAGCATGTCATCGCTGGCCAGCTCGGCCAGCACGTTGGCGGTGTCGGCCAGCGTGTCCTCCATCGCCTGGCGCACGCCGGGCTTCACTTCCTGCACGAACACGCGCAGCAGCAGGATGCCCGCGATCGCGACGATCACGAAGTAGCCCAGCAGGATGCGCAGGCCGATCTTCATGCGTGGCTTCAGCCGGCGTCGATCGAGTAGCCCAGGCCGCGATGGGTGCGGATCGGGTCGGCATCCGGCGCCACCGCGTGCAGCTTGGCGCGCAGGGTCTTGACGTGGGTGTCGATGGTGCGGTCGCCGGTCTCCAGCGCATCGCCCCAGACGCGGTCCATCAGCTGCGCGCGCGTCAGCACCGCGCCCGGTCGCGCGAGCAGTGCCGCGAGCAGGCCGTACTCGTAGCGGGTCAGGTCGAGCAGGCGGCCGCGGAAGCGCACGCGCATGCCGCCCGGGTCGTGTTCGAAGCCGTTCGCCGCTTGCGCCGGGGTCGCAGCCTCGCCGCCGGGGCGCGTGCGCCGCAGCACCGCGCGCACGCGCGCCACCAGCTCACGCGGCGAGAAGGGCTTGGCGACGTAGTCGTCGGCGCCCAGTTCGAAGCCGAGCACGCGGTCGGCCTCGTCCTGGCGCGCGGTCAGGAAGATCACCGGCAGGTCGACGCGCGCACGCAGCTGGCGGCACAGCGCGAAGCCGCCGAGGTCCGGCAGGCCGACGTCGAGGATCGCCAGGTCGAAGGGCTTGGCCGCGGCCGCCGCCAGCGCTTCGCCGGCGGTGAGGCAGTGCAGCGGGTCCAGCCCTTCCTCGCGCAGTGCATACAGCACCGTGTCGGCAATCGCGGATTCGTCTTCGACAAGCAGGATGCGGGGCATTGGAATCGGGAATCGGGAATCGGGAATCGGGAATCGGGAATCGGGAATCGGGAATCGGGAATCGGGAATCGGGAATCGGGAAAAGCCTAACGCTTTGTCATCCCGAGCGCAGCGAGGGATCCGTGCCCTGGCGCCGGGACGCCTCGCTGCGCTCCGGATGACAAGCACGGTCGCAAGCGCCATGCTCTTTCCATTCTCCGCCCATCCACGTCCCCCGCCCATTCCCATGAACTATCGCCACGCCTTCCACGCCGGCAACCATGCCGACGTGCTCAAGCACGCCGCGCTGCTGGCGCTGTGCGAGGCGCTGGTGCGCAAGCCGGCACCGTGCTTCGCGCTCGACACGCATGCCGGCCGCGGCCTGTACCTGCTCGACGACAGCGCCGCGCGCCGCACCGGGGAGGCGCTGGAGGGGGTCGAACGCGTGCTGCAGGCCCCGGCCCGGCCGGCGCTTGCGCCGTACCGCGCCGCCATCGCCGCCTGTCGCGCACGCCATGGCGACACCGCCTATCCGGGTTCGCCGTGGCTGCTCGCGCACTCGCTGCGCGAACAGGACCGCATCGCCTGCTGCGAGCTGCAGCCGGACGAGGCCGCGGCGCTCAGGCGCGTCTTCGCCGGCGACACGCGCGTGGGCGTGCACCAGCGCGACGGGTATGCCGCGATCCCGGCCCTGTTGCCGCCGCGCGCCGGCGACACCCGCCTGCATCGCGGCCTGGTGCTGGTCGACCCGCCCTACGAAGCGCAGCTGGCGGAGTTCGATGCCGTGCTGGATGCGTTGCGCGGCGGCCTGCAGCGCTGGCCGCAGGGGGTGTTCGTGCTGTGGTATCCGATCAAGCAGCGCGTCCTGCTCCGGCCGTTCCTGCGCCGCGCCGCGCACCTGCCCGCGGAGTCGGTGCTCTGCGCCGAACTGCTGGTGCGACCGGACGATTCGCCGCTACGCATGAACGGCAGCGGACTGCTGGTGTGCAACCCGCCCTGGCAGTTCGACACCCAACTGGCCACGCTGCTGCCGGCGCTGCAGGCCGTGCTGGCCGAGGACGGCGGCGCGCATCGCCTGGAGTGGCTGCGCCGCGAAGGGCCGGCCGAAGCCCCGCGGCCGGCGGTGCAGCACACGCCGCGCTCACGCCCGCGACGCTAGGGTGCGCGCCGACGCGTCCCGACCCAGGCGCGACGGGAGCCCATCGATGGCGGAACGCAATCGCATGCCGCCGTGGCACGAGCGGCTCCGGCTGCGCAACGGCCGCGAGGTACAGATCCGCCCGATCCGCCCCGAGGACGCCGAACCGCTGCGCGCCGGCTTCGGCCTGCTGCGCCCCGAGGAAATCCGGCAGCGCTTCCTGCAGCCGCTGCGCGAACTGCCACCCGAGCTTGCGCGCCGGCTCACCCATCCCAATCCACGCAACGAGTTTGCCCTGGTCGCGGCCGAGCCGCTGCCCCCGGGCGAGGCGCTGATCGGCGCGGTGGCGCGCGTGTCGGTCGCGCAGGACACGCGCGAGGGCGAGTTCGCCATCCTCGTCAGCCATTTCGTCGCGGGCATGGGCCTGGGCCGCCACCTGATGCGGCGGCTTGTGCGCTGGAGCCGTGGCCGCCGGGTCGAGCGCCTGCACGGCGACGTGCTGCTGGACAACACCGCGATGCTGGCGCTGGCTGAGTCGCTGGGATTCCGTCGCCAGCGCTCGGATTCGCCGGGGCTCGCGCGGATCGCGCTGGAGCTGCGCTGACCCCGGGCGGGGCTGCGCCGGCATAGTAAAATCGCGGTTTGCGAACGCGGGCGCCAAGGGCGCCGGCGGCGTCGCGCTTTTGTCGATCCCCTGCCATGACCACGCCCGACCTCCCCCGCCCGCCGATGCCCCGGCCCGGCCAGCCGCGCGCCTGGTGGCGCGCCCCGGCCAGCCGCAGCGCGCTCGCCTGGCACGCTGCCGCGGCCGCGCGCACGCACGCGGGCCCGTTGCTGCTGGTCGCGCGCGACAACCACGCCGCGCACCAGCTCGAAGCCGACCTGCACACCCTGCTCGGCCACGACCCCGCGCTGCCGGTGCTCGCCTTCCCGGACTGGGAAACGCTCCCGTGGGACCGCTTCAGCCCGCATCCGGACATCATCTCGCAGCGCCTGGCCACCCTGCTGCGCCTGCCGACGCTGGCCAAGGGACTGGTGATCGTGCCGGTGCAGACGCTGCTGCAGCGACTGCCGCCGCTGCGCTACGCGGTCGGGCAATCGTTCGACGTCCGCGTCGGCCAGCGCCTCGACCTCGACGCAGAGAAGCGGCGGCTGGAAGGCGCCGGCTACCGCAACGTGCCGCAAGTACTCGATCCCGGCGACTTCGCCGTGCGCGGCGGCCTGCTGGACGTGTACCCCATGGGCGCCGACCAGCCTTATCGGGTCGAGCTGTTCGACGACGCGATCGAATCGATCCGCGCCTTCGACCCGGAATCGCAGCGCTCGCTGGACAAGGTCGAAGCCGTGCACCTGTTGCCCGGCCGCGAGGTGCCGATGCACGACGACGCCGTCGGCCGCGTGCTGGACGCGCTGCGCGACCGCTTCGACGTCGACACGCGGCGCAGCGCGCTGGTCCAGGACCTCAAGTCCGGCCTGGCGCCCGCGGGCATCGAGTACTACCTGCCGCTGTTCTTCGACGGCACGGCGACATTGTTCGACTACCTGTCGAAGGACGCGCTGCCCCTGGTCGACGACGGTGCGCTGGAATCGGCCGATCATTTCTGGGCGCAGGCGGCCGATCGCCATGAGCAGCTGCGCCACGACATCGAGCGGCCGATCCTGCCGCCGGGCGAACTGTGGCTGTCGCCGGACCAACTGCGCGAGCGCCTCAACCAGGGCGACCGCATCGAGGTCTGCGGCGGCACCCATCCGCGGCACCGTGACGCGCAGGCGCTCGGCGACCAGCCGGCACCGTCCCTGCCACTGTCGGCGCGCGATGCGGAACCGGCCGTGGCGCTGAAGTCGTTCCTGGCGAGCTATCCCGGGCGCGTCCTGGTCGCCGCCGATTCCGCCGGACGCCGGGAGGCGTTGCTGGAGCTGTTCGATGCGGCGGGCCTGAAGCCGGCGGTGTTGCCGGAGTTCGGTGATTTCCTTCCTTCTCCCTCCGGGAGAAGGTGGCGCGAAGCGCCGGATGAGGGTGCACCGGAGTCGACGAGTGCCGGGGTCACATCGCTCCGTCGTGCCCTCACCCCACCCCCTCTCCCGGCGGCTGAGGGGCTCAGCAGGTTCACCATCGCCGTCGCCCCGCTCGACGATGGTTTCGCGCTCGACGATCCGCGCATCGTCGTGCTCACCGAGCGCCAGCTGTTCCCCGAACGCGCCGCGCAGCCGCGCCGGCGCAAGCGCGCGGGCCGCGAACCCGAAGCGATCATCCGCGATCTCGGCGAACTGAGCGAAGGCGCGCCGATCGTCCATGAAGACCACGGCGTCGGCCGCTATCGCGGGCTCGTCACCCTCGAGGCCGGCGGCCAGCCCGGCGAATACCTCGACATCGAATACGCCAAGGGCGACCGCCTGTACGTGCCGGTCGCGCAACTGCACCTGGTCAGCCGCTACTCCGGCGCATCGCCGGAAACCGCACCGCTGCATTCGCTCGGCGGCGAGCAGTGGACCAAGGCCAGGCGCAAGGCCGCCGAGAAGGTGCGCGACGTGGCCGCCGAACTGCTGGAGATCCAGGCCAAGCGCCAGGCGCGCGCCGGCCTGGCGCTGCAGGTCGACCGCGCGATGTACGAACCGTTCGCCGCCGCGTTCCCGTTCGAGGAAACGCCGGACCAGCATGCCGCCATCGAGGCGGTGATCCGCGATCTCGGCAGCAGCCAGCCGATGGATCGCGTGGTCTGCGGCGACGTCGGCTTCGGCAAGACCGAAGTCGCCGTGCGCGCCGCCTTCGTGGCCGCAGCGGCCGGCAAGCAGGTCGCGGTGCTGGTGCCGACCACCCTGCTCGCCGAGCAGCACTACCGCAACTTCAGCGACCGCTTCGCCGACTGGCCGCTGCGCGTCGAAGTGCTGTCGCGCTTCAAGAGCACCAAGGAGATCAAGGCCGCGCTGGACAAGGTGGAGGCCGGGCAGATCGACGTGATCGTCGGCACCCATCGCCTGCTGCAGAAGGACGTGCGCTTCAAGGATCTCGGCCTGGTGATCGTCGACGAGGAACAGCGCTTCGGCGTGCGCCAGAAGGAAGCGCTGAAGGCGTTGCGCGCCAACGTGCACCTGCTCACGCTCACCGCCACGCCCATCCCGCGCACGCTCAACATGGCGATGGCCGGGCTGCGCGACCTGTCGATCATCGCCACCCCACCCGCGCATCGCCTCGCGGTGCAGACCTTCGTGACCGCCTGGGACGACGCGCAACTGCGCGAGGCCTTCCAGCGCGAACTCGCCCGCGGCGGACAGGTGTACTTCCTGCACAACGACGTGGAAAGCATCGGCCGGATGCAGCGGCAACTGCAGGAACTGGTGCCGGACGCGCGCATCGGCATCGCCCACGGCCAGATGCCCGAGCGCGAGCTGGAGCGGGTGATGCTCGACTTCCACAAGCAGCGCTTCAACGTGCTGCTGTGCTCGACCATCATCGAGTCGGGCATCGACATCCCCAACGCCAATACCATCATCATCCACCGCGCCGACAAGTTCGGGCTTGCGCAGCTGCACCAGCTGCGCGGTCGCGTCGGCCGCTCGCACCACCGCGCCTACGCCTACCTCGTGGTGCCCGATGGCCGTTCGATCACCGCCGACGCGCAGAAGCGGCTGGAAGCCATCGCCTCGATGGACGAACTGGGCGCCGGTTTCACCCTGGCCACGCACGACCTCGAAATCCGCGGCGCCGGCGAGCTGCTGGGCGAAGACCAGAGCGGTCAGATGGCCGAAGTGGGCTTCAGCCTCTACACCGAACTGCTGGAACGCGCGGTGCGCAGCATCAAGCGCGGCGAGTTGCCGGACGTGGACGGCACGTCCGCGCGCGGCGCCGAAGTCGAGCTGCACGCGCCGGCGCTGATCCCCGAGGATTACCTGCCCGACGTGCATACGCGACTGACACTGTACAAGCGCGTCAGTTCGGCGCGCGACGTCGACGATCTGCGCGAACTGCAGGTGGAGATGATCGATCGTTTCGGCCTGTTGCCCGATCCCGCGAAGCAGCTGTTCGCCGTTGCCGAACTCAAGCTCGACGCGACGCGGCTGGGCATCCGCAAGCTCGACCTCGGCGGCGCCGGCGGGCGCCTGCAGTTCGTCGAGAAGCCGGACGTCGATCCGATGGCGGTGATCCGCCTGATCCAGGGCCAGCCGAAGCACTACCGCATGGACGGGCCGGACAAGCTGCGCATCACGCTGGACCTGCCCGACGCCGAGACCCGCCTGAAGGCCGCGCGGGGATTGCTGATCGCGCTGGCGCCGGGCGGCAAGGGCACCTGACGACGCCCATGCCGATCCCGCACAATGCCCGCATGGACAAGCGCCTGCCATCGACCTTCCTGCTGTCCCTGCTGCTCGCTGCCTGCGCGAGCACGCCGAAGGCGGACGTCACGCCCGGTGCCACCTTCATCGTCGTGCGCCATGCCGAGAAGGCCAGCGACAGTGCGCGCGACCCCGACCTCAGCGCCGCCGGCCTCGCCCGCGCGCAGCAGCTCGCGCAACGGCTCGCCGGCGAGCGCGTCGTCGCGATCTACACCACCGACTACCGCCGCACGCGGCAGACCGTGCAACCCACCGCCCAGGCGCAGGGCGTCGGCGCGACGGTCTACGACGCACAGCAGGCGGCGGATGCCTTCGCAGCGTCGCTCAGGGCCGCCCATCCGCGCGGCACGGTGCTGGTCGCCGGCCACAGCAACACCGTGCCCGGGATTGTCGCCGCGCTGTGCGCTTGTGCGGTGGACGACATGCCCGACCGCGAATACGACCGCCTGAGCCTCGTCCGCGTCGCCGCGGACGGCCGCGCACGACTCGACGTGCAGCGCTACGGCGCACCCTCACCCGCGCGATGAGCGCCTTCGCCGACTGGGACGGCAGCATCGCCGATGCCCGCCGCGTGCAGGACGCCTTGTCCGCCCGCGTCGTGCTGCGCGACGGGTTTGTTGCGCCGCTGCGCTGGATCGGCGGCTTCGACGTCGGTTTCGAGGACGAGGGCGCCACCACGCGCGCCGCCGCGGTGCTGCTCGACGCCGCCACCCTCGAGGTGGTCGCCAGCGAGATCGTGCGCATGCCGACGAGCATGCCCTACGTGCCCGGCCTGCTCAGCTTCCGCGAACTGCCGGCGCTGCTGCAGGCGCTGGAGCGGCTTCCGCGCGCGCCCGACCTCGCCTTCGTCGACGGCCACGGCATCGCGCATCCGCGCAGGCTCGGCATCGCCGCGCACTTCGGCGTGGCCACCGGGCTGCCGAGCGTGGGCGTGGCCAAGAGGATCCTCGTCGGCGCCAGCCGGATGGCGCTGCACGACATGCGCGGCGCGTTCACGCCGCTGCGCGACGGGCGCGAGCAGATCGGCTGGCTGCTGCGCAGCAAGGTGCGCTGCAATGCGCTGGTGGTCTCGCCCGGGCATCGCGTGTCGATGGCCTCGGCGCCGGAGCTGGTGATGCGCTTCACCACCCGCTACCGCCTGCCCGAACCCACGCGGCTCGCCGACCGCCTCGCCTCACGGCGGGGCGAGCGCGTCGCCGGCGCCGATCCGGCGGTCGCGGCGGACGATGACGTGGACGACGACGCGGATTGACCCCGCCGGCCCGGCCAACGCGGCACGCGCAGGCGCAACGCTCCGTTCCCCCGTGGCCGGACCCCGGGCCCGGGCATCGTGCGATCCTGCGCGACACAGCCAACGGGAGCCCGCCATGACCACGATCATCGCCCCGCGCGAACACGACATCGGCAACCTCGTCGTCCGCCGCGCCGTACCGACGATCCAGGCACGCAGCATCGGCCCGTTCGTGTTCGTCGACCACATGGGGCCGGCGGTGTTCGAACCGGGCGTCGGCATCGACGTGCGCCCGCACCCGCACATCGGCCTGGCGACGGTGACCTACCTCTGGGCCGGCACCATCCGCCACCGCGACACGCTGGGCTCGCTGCAGGACATCAACCCCGGCGACGTCAACTGGATGACCGCCGGGCGCGGCATCGCCCACTCCGAGCGCACGCCCGGCGACCAGCGCGGCGGCGGCCAGCCGGTGCACGGCATGCAGACCTGGGTGGCATTGCCGAAGCCGCACGAGGAAGCCGAGCCCGAATTCCATCACCACGCAGCGTCCACGCTGCCGCAGTTCGACCGCAAGGGCGTGTCCGCGCGCATCATCGCCGGCACCGCGTATGGCGAAGCCTCGCCGGTGCGGGTCTACACCGACACGCTCAACGTCGCGCTCGACCTCGAGCCCGATGCCGAGATCGCCATCGACGCCACCCACCCCGAACGCGCGATCTACATCCTCGACGGCGAGGCGCAGCTCGACGGCGCCGACGTGCCGATGCGGCACCTGATCCTGCCGGATGCGGGTTCCCCGGCCGTGCTGCGCGCGAAGACGCCGGTGAAGGCGATCCTGTTCGGCGGCGAGCCGCTGGATGCCCCGCGCCACCTGTGGTGGAACTTCGTGTCCTCGTCGAAGGAGCGCATCGAGCAGGCCAAGGCCGACTGGCTGGCCGGGCGGTTCGGCACCGTGCCGGGCGAGACCGAGTTCATCCCGTTGCCGGAAAGATGAACCCGGTCACGGTTTTTGTGCGCCGCATCACGCCAACATGACCTTGCGTTCCTTGCCGTACCTTGTGCAGTACTTGGTTCAATTCAGGGGGATAAGGCCATGAATCCATTGCGCTGGCTGCCGTTGGCGGCCCTGTTGCTGCCGTTCCAGGCGTCCGCGCAGGTGGCCAGCCACTGTCCCGAGCTGCCGGCTGACAGCCAGCTGGCCTGGGAATCGATGGACGGCCCGGACTTCCTCTACTGCAAGGCCATGCGCGCCGGGGAGAGCGACCCGGCGTTCTCGGTGATGCTGCGCGCCGAAGCCTCGTTCCGGCCCAAGCGCTCGCTGCGCGCCGAGGAAGCCGTGATCGACAGCCTGCCGGTGTACTGGTACCGCGGCGAAGTGGCCGCGCAGCCCGACGCGATCATCCGCGAGACCCTGCTGGAGCTGCCCAACAAGCGCACCGCGCACATCATGCTTCGCGCGCGCAGCGAGGAAGACCGCGCCAGCAGCCAGCGCATCGCCGAGGGCCTGCGCTTCGCCGATGCCCGCCTCGGCAGCAACTGAAGCGGCCGGTCGCCCCGCCCCTCCCGCGTTAACGATTTGCGAACACAAAAACCGTGACGGTGGTCTAGCGTTTCGCCGCGGCCCTGTGGCCGGACCACGCATCGGGGGACCTTCATGATCAAGAAACTCGCGGCCGAATTCCTCGGCACGTTCTGGCTCGTCCTCGGCGGCTGCGGCAGCGCCGTGCTCGCCGCCAAGTTCGGCGGCGACGGCAATCCGCTGGGGATCGGCTTCGTCGGCGTGTCGCTGGCCTTCGGCCTGACCGTCCTCACCGGCGCCTATGCGTTCGGCCATATCTCCGGCGGCCACTTCAACCCGGCGGTGAGCTTCGGCCTCTGGGCCGGCGGGCGCTTCCCGACCAAGGACCTCGTGCCCTACATCGCGGCCCAGGTGGTGGGCGCGATCTTCGCCGGCTGGATCCTGTTCCAGATCGCCAGCGGCAAGCCGGGCTTCGAGGCCGGCGGATTCGCCAGCAACGGCTACGGCGAGCTGTCGCCGGGCGGCTACAGCGTCGCCGCGGCGTTCCTGGTCGAAGTGGTGCTGACCGCGGTGTTCGTCATCATCATCATGGGCGCGACCCACCGCCTGGCACCGGTCGGCTTCGCCCCGATCGCGATCGGCCTGGGCCTGACCCTGATCCACCTGGTCAGCATCCCGGTCACCAACACTTCGGTGAACCCGGCCCGCTCCACCGGCGTTGCGCTGTTCGCGCAGACCGCGGCGCTGTCGCAGCTGTGGCTGTTCTGGGTGGCGCCGATCCTCGGCGGCCTGCTCGGGGGCGTGATCTACAAGTGGCTGGGCCACGACAACCGCGCGAACGTGGTCGGCACCGGCTGACCTCCGGCGCACCGCGCGACCATGAAAAAGCCGGGCACGCGCCCGGCTTTTTCTGTGGCAGGTCACGATCCCCGGGCGGCGGCGGACACCGCGCGGGTCATTCCCGCCTGCGCCCCCGTACGGGACCTCAGAACCGGCCTTCCTGGAAATCCACGAAGGCCTGCATGATCTCCTGGCGGGTGTTCATCACGAACGGACCGTGCCGCGCCACCGGCTCGCCCAGCGGCCGCCCGGCGACCACGATCAGGCGCGCGCCGGCGTCGCCGGCCTTGAGCGCGAGCACGTCACCGCCGCCGAGCACCGCCATCTCCTGCGCCGCCAGCGGACGCGCATCCTCGCCCTCGCCGAGCGACAGCGCGCCCTCGAAGGCATACGCGAACGCGTTGTGGCCCTCGGGCAGGGCATGGGTCCACGCCGCGCCCGGCGCCAGCGCGATGTCGAGGTAGACCGGATCGGTCGCCGGCTGCGAGATCGGGCCGCGCACGCCGTCGACCTCGCCGGCGATGAGCTTCACCGTCACGCCCTCGGCCGGGTGCACCACCGGCAGTTGCTCCGGCGGGAATTCCTGGTAGCGCGGATCGGTCATCTTGTCCTTCGCCGGCAGGTTTACCCACAGCTGGAAGCCGCGCATGCGGCCGGCCTCCTGCTCGGGCATCTCCGAATGCACCAGGCCGCGGCCCGCGGTCATCCACTGCACGCTGCCGGGCACCAGCAGGCCTTCGTTGCCGTGGTTGTCGCGATGGCGCATGCGCCCGTCGAGCATGTAGGTCACCGTCTCGAAGCCGCGGTGCGGATGCTCCGGGAAGCCGGCGAGGTAATCCTCGGGCTTGTCGGTGCCGAACTCGTCGAGCAGCAGGAACGGATCGAGGTCGGGCAGTTCGCCGCTGCCGATCACGCGGGTCAGCTTGACGCCGGCGCCGTCCGACGCGGGCATGCCGCGCACCTTGCGGGCGATGCGGGCATGGCGGAGGGGATCGATGGCACTCATGGCACGCTCCGGTGTGGGTCTGTCCGCCAATATGATGCCGTTCCGGGCCGGCGGAACCGGCACGGATGGAACGATGGTTGCCATTGCTGGTGGTCGCCGCCGCGATCCACCGCAGGTCCCCCGCGGCCCGGCCCCGCCTTCAGTCCGACCGGCGCGCCAGCCGCCAGGCCCGGTGGATACGCGGGTTGCGCGCAAAATCGGCGGGAATCGTCTCCCGGCTGATCTCCTGGACCGTGGCGAAGGCGGCCAGCGCCGCCTCGTCCAGCCGGAACCGGCGGAAGTTGTTGGAGAAGTACAGCACGCCGCCCGCCGCCAGCCGCGCCATCGCCAGCCGCAGCAGTTCGACGTGCGTGCGCTGCACGTCGAAATCGTCGGCGCGGGCGGAGTTGGAGAACGTCGGCGGATCGCAGAAGACCAGGTCGTACTCGCCGCGCTCGGCTTGCAGCCATTGCAGCGCGTCGGCCTGCACCAGGCGGTGCTTCGCGCCACCGATGCCGTTTTCCTGCAGGTTGTCGGCGCACCACTGCAGGTAGGTGGCCGACAGGTCGACCGTGGTCGTGGTGCGCGCGCCGCCGACCGCGGCATGCACGCTGGCCGCGCCGGTGTAGCCGAACAGGTTGAGGAAGCGCGTGTCGCGGGCTTCTTCCGCGATGCGCAGGCGCAGCGGACGGTGGTCGAGGAACAGGCCGGTGTCGAGGTAGTCGAACAGGTTCACGCGCAGGCGCGCGTCGCCTTCGCGCACCACCAGCATCTCGCCCCGCTGCTGGAAGCGGCCGTACTTGCTGCCGCCCTTGCCCTTGGCGCGCGTCTTCACCGCGATGCGCTCGCGCGGCACCTGCAGCGCCTCGGCGGCGCCCGCCAGCAGGTCGCCGAAGCGCCCGCGCACAATCTCTTCCGGGATGTCGGCGGGCGCCGCGTATTCCTGCACGTGCAGCCAGCGCTCGCGTGCATCGGCGGTGGTGTAGGCGTCGATCGCCGCGGCGTATTCGGGGATGTCGGCATCGTAGGCGCGGAAACAGTCGACGGCCTCGCGTTCGCGCCATGACTTCGACGCGCGCAGGGTCTTGCGCAGGCGGTTGGCGACCATCTGCGCGCCGTCCGACAGCGTGCGCGCTTCGGCGGGCTCGCGGCGCGGCACGTGGATCGGGTCGCAGACCAGCAAAGTGCATTCAAGCGCGCCGTTGAACAGCTGGTAACTCTTCTTCGCGCGCAGGCCGGTGGCGAACGCGAGTTCCCTGTCGCCGCACAGCAGGCTGGCGCGCCAGTCGGGCACCACGCGCCGCAAGGCATTGCCCAGCGCGCGATACAGCGCGGGATCGGCAGACAGGCGGGCGTCGTAGGGCGGGTTGCACACGACGAGGCCGCGCGACGAGGCCCGGACGCCTTTCCCGTCATTCCCGCTTTCGCGGGAATGACGGTCGAGGACACTCGCGTCGAGCTGTTCGACGGGACGCACGTCGAAGCGGATCGCATCGCGCAATCCGGCGGCCGTCGCGTTCTCGCGTGCATTGCGGATGGCATGCGGGTCGAGGTCGCTGCCATCGAAGCACGGCCGCAACGTCCCACGCCCCGCGCGTTCGCGCGCAAGCGCCTCGTCGACCAGCGTTTGCCAATGCGCGGCATCGAAACCATGCCAGCGCGAGGGCAGGGCCTCGCCATGGCGCATCAGCCCCGGCGCGACGTCGGCGGCCATCAACGCGCCTTCGATCAGCAAGGTGCCACTGCCGCACATCGGGTCGAGCAACCCGCCGCCCTCGCGATAGAGCGCCGGCCAGCCGCCGCGCAGCAGCATCGCGGCCGCGAGGTTTTCCTTCAGCGGCGCTTCGCCCTGCGCGCGCCGCCAGCCGCGGCGGTGCATCGGCCCGCCGCCGAGGTCGACCGACAGGATCGCGCGGCCCTTGCGCACCACCAGGTTGAGGCGCAGGTCCGGCGCGTCCACGTCGACGTCCGGTCGCGCGCCGGCGTGTTCGCGCAGGGCATCGACCACGGCGTCCTTGACGCGCTGCGCGGCATAGCGGGCATGGGTGATCGCGCTGCCGGAGACATGCGCATCCACCGCCAGCGTCATCGAGGCGTCGAGGTGTTCGTGCCAGGGCAACGCGCGGGCACCCGCGTAAAGCGCGTGTTCGTCGGCGCATTCGTAGTCGGCCAGCGGCCACAGCACGCGGCTGGCGAGGCGCGACCAGAGCACCGCGCGTTGCGCGTCGTGCAGGCTGCCTTCGACGTTGGCACCGGCGACGGTCGCGGTGGCGCGCGCGCAGCCCAGCGCCAGCAGTTCGTCGGCCAGCAGGTATTCGAGGCCCTTGGCACAGGACGCGAAGAATTTCATCGGCACGACGGGCCACCCGCACCGTCATCCCGGCGAAAGCCGGAACCCCGCGCCCATGTCGTGGCTTGCAGCGTCGGATTTACTCGCTGGATCCGGTCATTCGCCGGGATGACCGGGCCTCGGGGAGACACGGTCACAGCCCTGCCAGCAGTTGCGCGAAAGCGCTTGCCGAAGTTTCGACGTGCGCCGACAACCGGTGCGCATCATCGACCAGCAGCAGGGTCGCGCTGCGCGCCGCCGCCCAGTCGACCACGGCCGCGGCCGGGATCAACTCGTCATGCCAGCCATGGAGGATGCTGGTCGGCACCGCGGCCGCCTGCAGCGGTGGCGCCTTGCCCATCGCGATCGGCGGCGCCATCAGGAACAGGCCCCGCACCGGCACCTGCAGCGAGACCTGCCCGGAAATCCAGGCGCCGAGGCTGGAGCCCGCCAGCACCAGCGGGCCGCGCGCGGCGGCCGCGTTCGCCAGCGACCGCAGTCGATCGACCCGCGCGAACACGTCGCCCAGCGCGCTCACCTCGCGCCTGGCGTCGAGGTCGGTGTAGTCCGGGCGCTCGTGGCTCCAGCCCAGGCGCGCGGCGACTTCGGCGAGCGCGGTGACCTTGGTCGCGTCCGGCCCGCTCTCGAAACCGTGCGAGAGGATGCAGTGCCCGCGCACGCTCATGCCCGCCTGCTCACGCCGGCTGCCACGCCAGCGCATCGCCGACGCGCAGCGTGCCACCTTCGAGGATGCGCGCGCACAGCCCGCCCATGCCGCGCATGGCGTTGTAGCCGCCGGGGCCGAGCGCGTCCTCCATGCGCGAGCAGGGATCGCACGGTTCAGTGCCTTCCAGCAGCACCTCGCCGATGCGGAAGCGCTGGCCCTTCAGCGCCAGCAACGGGATGCCCGACACCACGAGGTTGCGGCGCAGCGTGGCCGGCGCGATCGACGCATGCCCGGCCAGCGCCGCGATCACCGGCAGGTGCTCGGCCTGGATCAGGGTGAGCCCGCGCTTGCCGCTGCCGCCCTTGTAGCGGTCGCCGGCGAGCCCGCCACCGGCGATCGCATCGACCTGCGCGACAGCCTGCATCGGGACATCGCGCGCCGGACGCAGGCCGATCCAGCGCACCTCGCCGGCGCGCGGGAAACGCGTCATCAGGCGATGCAGTCCGGTGCCGGGCGGGGGTAGTTCCATGGCGCAATGCTAGCATCGGGCGATGCCGCCCCCGCCCGACGACACCACGTTCCGCGTCGACCACCTGCCCTATGCGGAGCGGCTGGATGCGCGCCCGCTCGACGCCATCGACCTGGTGGTGATCCACTGCACCGAACTGCCCGACCTGGCCACCGCGCGCGTGTATGGCGAACGCGTGCTGTATCCGGCATCGGGCACCGGCAACAGCGGCCACTGGTACATCGACCGCGACGGCAGCATCGTCGAGTACGTGCCGGCGTCGCGCGTCGCCCACCACGTGCGCGGCCACAATCCGCATTCGGTCGGCATCGAACTGGTCAACACCGGCCGCTGGCCACGCTGGCTTGACGCTGGCCACCAGGCGATGGACGAGCCCTATCCCGACGCACAGCTGGCCGCGCTGCTGGCGCTGCTGGCGCACCTGCGCACCGTGCTGCCGGCGCTGCGCGACATCGCCGGGCACGAGGACCTGGACACCGACCAGGTGCCGGCCAGCGACGACCCGACGATCCTCGTGCCGCGCAAGCGCGACCCGGGGCCGCGCTTCCCCTGGGCGCGGGTGCTGGCGGCGAGCGGGCTGCAGCGCATTCCCTGAGCGACGGGCCCGCGCACGCGCCCGATCGCCCTCCGTATAATCCGGTCCATGACGTCACCCGTGTCCGAACTGATCGAACTGCTCTCGCTGGAGCGGCTGGAGGACAACCTGTTCCGCGGCCAGAGCCGCGACATCGGCACCAAGTACGTGTTCGGTGGACAGGTGCTGGGACAGGCGCTGTCGGCGGCGCAGGCGACGATGTCCGAACCGCGCGCCGCGCATTCGCTGCACGCCTACTTCCTGCGCGCGGGCGACGTCGAGCATCCGATCGTCTACGACGTCGACCGCACCCGCGACGGCGGCAGCTTTTCGGTGCGCCGGGTGACCGCGATCCAGCACGGCAAGGTGATCTTCTTCTGCGCGGCCTCGTTCCAGGAAGCCGAAGCCGGGGCCGAGCACCAGCCGCCGATGCCGCAGGTCCCCGATCCGGACGACATCGCCCCCGCCGACCCGGTGCCCTTGGAAGTGCTGGCGCGGCTGCCGACCAAGGTGCAGCGCTGGCTCAACCGCGGCGGGCCGTTCGAGTTCCGCCAGGTGCATCCGCGCGACGACCTCAAGCCGAGCAAGCAGCCGCCGTTCAACCAGGTCTGGTTCCGCCTGTGCGAGCGCGTCGGCGATGCGCCCGAGCTGCACCGCGCCCTGCTCGCCTATGCCTCCGATTTCCACCTGCTCGGCACCGCCACCTTCCCGCATGGCATCAGCTACTACCAGCCCAACGTGCAGATGGCCTCGCTCGACCACGCGCTGTGGTTCCACCGCCCGTTCCGTGCCGACGACTGGCTGCTGTACGCGATCGACAGCCCCAGCGCGCAGGGCGCACGCGGGCTTGCGCGCGGTCAGGTGTTCAGCCGCGACGGCAGGCTGGTGGCCAGCACCGCGCAGGAAGGCATGATCCGCGTGGTCGACGCGCAAGCCGCGGCAACGGGCTGACCCATGCGCCAGGTCTTCAGCAGCGCGCGGATCGAGAACGTGGAGGGCGTGGCCAAGCTGCTGCGCGACGAAGGCATCGAGGTGCGGATCGAGAACGGACGCGGCTTCCGCAGCGCGATCCGCGGCAATTTCAGCTACCGCGACGGCGCCAGCGCCGGGCCGAAGGCGGAGGTGTGGGTGATCCGCTCCGACGACCAGCCGCGCGCGCGGCAGCTGCTGCGCGAGGCGGGCCTGCTCGATCCCGCGCCATCCGCGCAGAACAGCTTCCTGCCGTCGGGCGGGCACGCCGCGCGGGCGGCCTCGCCGAAAAAGCGGTCGCGCCTGCAGCTCGGCCTGCTGGTGCTGGTCGCGGTCGCGATCGCCGTGGCGCTCAATCCGCTGCGCGATCCCGGCGGCTGGGACCTGCCCGCGCCGGCGCCGGCCGCGCAGGCGCCGACCGCGCTCGATCCCTCCCTGCTGCCGATCGCCACCGGCGCCGACGCCGCCCATCGCCTGCCGACCCCGCCCGCGCTGGCGACGCTGCTGGCGCAGCGCGCCGCGGCCGGGACGCCGGCCTGCATCCGCGTCGATGGCGCCGATCCCGCGGCGGACTGCCCCGCCGGCGCGACGCAGGTACGGATCGACCGCTACACCACGGATGGTTCCGGCACCGGCACCGTCGAGGTCGAAAGCATCCCGGCCGACGGCGCGGCACCGGTGCGCGAACGGCTGGAAGTCCAGCGCGAGGGCGATGACTGGCAGGTCCTGCGTACACTCTGACCGGTCACATCCGGCCCCCGGGCCACGTCCCGCCTGCACCTGTCCCCTGCCCGACCGACCATGTCCAACGACGCGATCGACCTGCTGATCAAGCGCGAACTGCCCGCCGCCGTGCGCGGCGACCGCGATGCCTATGGCCGGATCGTGGTCGCCAGCCAGAACGCGGTGACCGCGGTGGCGCTGGCGATCACCCGCGACGTGCCCGCCAGCGAGGACATCGCGCAGGAAGCCTTCCTCTCGGCCTGGCACCACCTGCCGCGGCTCAAGAATCCGTCGAGCTTCCTGCCCTGGCTGCGGCAGATCACGCGCAACCTCGCCCACGACCACCTGCGCGGGCGCCGCAACCGGCCGGTCGACGGCGAGGCGGCTGAGCTGGCGATCCTGCACGCGGCCGATCCCGATTCCTGCCCGATGCAGCAGGCGCTCGACGCCGAGCGCGACGCCGTCGCCGCCGACCTGATCTCGGAGCTGCCCGAGGAAAGCCGCGAGGCGCTGCTGCTGTACTACCGCGAGGGCCAGAGCTCCAAGCAGGTGGCGATGCTGCTGGGCCTGTCCGATGCCGCCGTGCGCAAGCGCCTCTCGCGCGCGCGCCAGAGCGTGCGCGAGGACCTGCTGGCGCGCTTCAGCGAGTTCGCGCGCAGCAGCGCGCCCTCGGCCGCGTTCGCGGTCGGCGTCACGGCCGCGCTCGGCATCACCAAGCCCGCCGCCGCCGCGGGCCTGGGCATCGCCACCAAGTCGCTGGCCGGCAGCCTCGCCGCGCGCTTCGCGATGGGCTTCGCGGGCGCCGCCTCCGGCGGATTGCTCGGCGGACTGGTGGCGGCCTGGTTCAGCCGCCGCGCCATCCTCGACTACGCCGACAACCGCGAGGAGCTCGATCGCCTGCAGCGCTTCTCATGGCGCTACATGGGCCTGTCGCTGGCGATGATCGCGGCGATCGTGGCCTGCCACTTCCTGTTCCACGACGAGCGCACCACGTTCGCGATGATCGCCGTGGCGCTGCTGGCCATGAACTGGCAGCTGCTGGTGATGCTGCCGCGGCTGATGAACCCGCTGCTGGCGCGCGACGCACGGCGCGACCCCGTTGGCGCGCAGCAGCGGTTGCTTGCCTATCGCCTCACCTGGGGCCGCAGCGGGGTGATGATCAGCAACATCATCGTGATCGGCTCGCTGGTCATCGCGCACTTCCATTTCGCCTGAACACGGCGCCACGGCCGGGTGAACGGCCCGGCCGACAACAGAAAGCCCGCGTCCTGCGACGCGGGCTTTCGTCCTTCCGGAACCGCGGCGCGCGCGTCAGCGACGCGTCGGCTGCAGCTCCGCGCGGCTCAGGAAGCCGTCGCGGTCCTCGTCCATCCACGCGAAGCGCTTGGCCAGCTGCGGCATCTTCTCGTCGACCTCGACCCGGCTCAGCTTGCCATCGCGGTTGAGATCGGCGGCAGCGAACCGGTCGTCGAAGCGCTTGCGCATCTCGGCCTCGCGCTGCGGGCGCTGGCGCTCGTGCCAGGCGCGGACTTCGGAGCGCACGAGATGGCCGTCGCGGTTGCTGTCGATCGCATCGAAATGCTCCAGCATCGGATGCGCGCGGCCCTCGCGCCCCGGTTTCGCCGCCTGCAGCTCGGCGCGGCTGATGCGACCGTCGCCATCGCTGTCCAGGCGCTCGATGCCGCCATGGCGACCGTGGCCGCCCTGGCCGCCGCGACGGCCCTCGCGGGCGTGCTTGCGCTGCGGTCGTTCGCTGGCGTCCAGGCGGCCATCGCCATTGCGGTCGAGCTGGTCGAACTTCGCCGCC